>JBEKDJ010000008.1:0-34709 GCA_050014415.1 Thermodesulfobacteriota bacterium
ATCCAACGGCCCTCTCTGAAACCAATCTCCATGCGGTCTCGAACCCCTTGATCGATCCTGGAGAGTTTGAGAGTGGGAAGCCGTTTATTTACTCTGCCACCTTTGAGATCAAACCGGAGATCAAAGTGGAAGGATACCTGGGATTGAATATTGAGGCGACAAAGGAGGAGGCAAAAGACGAAGAGGCAGGGGAGCGTCTAAAGAACCTTCAAAATCTTCACGCCCATTTGAAAACGATCTCGGATCAGAGACCCATCCAGACCGGAGATTACGTCATCATTGATTATGACGCGAGGATGGACGGCAAACCACTGGAGGAGGGGAAAGCGATCGATTTTGCTGTTGAAGTGGGGAGTGGCCGATTTATCCCGGCCCTGGAAGAGAAACTGATTGGCTTAAGACCGGAAGAGGAGAAAGAGATAGAGGTTTCTTTCCCCAAGGATTATGGATTTTCGAAGTGGGCCGGGAAGACGATTCTGTTTCGTGTTAAGATAAAGGAGGTCAAGGAGAAGGTCCTCCCTCTCCTGGACGATGAATTTGCAAAAGATCTCGGAGGTTATTCCTCCCTGGAGGAACTGAAGGCCCAACTGAAAGGGGAAATCGAAAGAGAGAAAGAGTTATCCTTGGAACAGAAGTTAAAGGACCAGATGGTGGATCAATTGATACGGGCGACCCCTTTTGAGATTCCAGAGAGCTTGGAGGAGGAGCAGGTCAAAGCCATGGTGTCCGATATCAAGTCAAGATTATCCACTCAAGGATTGGACATCGAGAAAATTGGCCTCAAAGAAGAGAAACTCCGGGAAGATTATCGAGAGCCGGCAAAGAAACAGGTTCGGACCTTCCTGATCCTGGAGAAGATTGCGAGTCAAGAGGGGATAACGGTCAGCGATGAAGAAGTGGAGAAGCGTCTGAAAGAAGTGTCTGAAAGGGCTCATCAGAAATTCGAGGTAGTGAAGGGATATTACGAAAAGAATGGCTTAGTTCCGGAGTTGAGAGTTGGGATCCTGACCAACAAGACCCTGGACTTTCTTCTCCAGAAAGCCAATATCAAACACCTGTGAGGAAGGAAGCCATGGCATTGATACCGATTGTAATTGAGAGGGATGGGAGAGGCGAACGCGCTTACGATATCTATTCTCGCCTTTTAAAAGAGAGAATCATTTTTGTTGGGACGGTCATCGATGATGATATTGCCAACCTAGTGATCGCCCAGATGCTTTTCTTGGAATCCGAAGATCCGGACAAGGATATTCACCTCTATATTAACTCTCCTGGGGGGGTCGTCACCTCTGGACTGGGGATCTATGATACCATGCAATATATCCGGCCCAGGGTCTCCACGTTATGCATGGGACAGGCAGCCAGCATCGCGGCTCTGCTTCTAGCGGCAGGGGAGAAGGGAAAACGATACGCCCTTCCTCATTCGCGGATCCTTATCCACCAGCCGATGGGGGGAGTTCAGGGGCAAGCCTCTGATGTGGGCATTCAGGCGAAGGAGATCCTGCGGATTCGAGATGAGTTGAACGAGATCTTGGTCAAACACACCCATCAATCGCTGGAAAAGATCCAGACGGATACCGATCGAGATTTTTTTATGACTGGCCTTCAAGCCAAGGATTATGGCATTGTCGACGAGGTCGTCGTCCAACGTCCCGTCCGGTCTCAGGGGTAGTGTTTGGAGGGATTCTGAAAGGAGAAGAAGATGAAGACGAATGGAGGAAATTACGGCACCGTCTTACATTGTTCTTTCTGTGGAAAGAGCCAAGATGAGGTGAGGAAACTCATTGCCGGCCCCACCGTCTATATCTGTGATGAATGCATCGAACTCTGCAACGAGATCATTGCCGAGGAGACTGAAGAGCGGTTTGTTCCGGGGAAGTTGACCGTTCCCAAACCCATGGAGATCAAAGCGAAGCTGGATGAATATGTGATCGGACAAGAGCATGCCAAGAGGATTTTGTCGGTGGCCGTCCACAATCACTATAAGCGGATTGACTCGCGAGTGCTGTCAGGAGAAGTGGAGCTTCAAAAATCGAATATCATCCTCATCGGACCCACGGGGTCGGGAAAAACACTGCTCGCCCAAACGCTGGCCCGCATCCTCGACGTCCCGTTCACGATTGCTGATGCCACTTGCCTCACGGAAGCGGGGTATGTGGGCGAGGATGTGGAGAATATCATTCTGAGCCTGCTTCAAGCTGCTGATTACGAAATCGAGCGAACTCAGAAAGGAATCGTCTACATCGACGAGATTGACAAGATCTCAAGAAAATCCGACAGCCCCTCCATCACACGAGATGTTTCGGGGGAGGGAGTCCAGCAAGCCCTGCTGAAGATCATTGAGGGCACCGTTGCCAGTGTTCCACCTAAAGGTGGCCGAAAACACCCGCAGCAGGAATTTATTCAAATTGACACCACCAATATCCTCTTCATCTGCGGCGGCGCTTTTGTTGGTTTGGAGAAGCTGATTGAGCAACGGATTGGTGGGAAGACAATGGGATTCGGGGCGGATATCAAAGCGACAGTTGAGCGGACGACAGGAGAGATACTCAAAGAAGTCCAGCCGGAGGATCTCTTGAAGTTTGGCTTGATTCCTGAGTTCATTGGGAGGCTTCCCGTGATTGCGACCTTGGAGGAGCTTGGTATCGATGCCCTTGTCGATATTCTGAAAAAGCCAAGGAATGCGTTGGTGAAGCAATATCAGAAGCTCTTCGATTTTGAGAACGTTAAGCTTCGATTTACTGAAGGGGCCCTGACGGCTATTGGGAAAGAGGCCATCAAGCGGAAATCGGGTGCCAGAGGCCTTCGAGCGATTATGGAGAACATCATGTTAGACGTGATGTATGAGATTCCTTCCCAATCCAATATCCGCGAATGTATTATTAGTGAAGAGGTTGTTCTCCATCACGAGAGTCCGATCCTGCTGTATGAAAAGGAAGTCGAAGTCGCATGAACTTGACATTGAAAGGGCGATTCCATAAAATTGGCTTTGCAAGGAAGGGCGGGTAGCTCAGTTGGGAGAGCGCCGGCCTTACAAGCCGGAGGTCACAGGTTCAATCCCTGTTCCGCCTACCAATAAATTTGTTTTAATTTCTTCAGAACTCCGAAGTTGTATAAGGGGGCGTAGTTCAATTGGTTAGAGCGCCGGCCTGTCACGCCGGAGGTTGCGGGTTCGAGCCCCGTCGCTCCCGCCAGTAAAATCTAGGGGTTAGCCAAAAAGGTTAGCCCCTTTCTTTTTGGTAGGGTGCAGATAGGGTGCATTTGAGTGCAAAAAAAATCAGCCTTCATTTACAGCTACCTTTTGCTCCTCGATAACATCATCCAGGGCATCCACTTCTGATTTCTTGTTCCCGGGCAGCCAGTGATAATAGACATCCATGGTCAGTCTTACCGAATAATGCCCGAGTTGCTTCGATACGTCAGCTATGTTGTCACCCTTTGAGATCCGAAGAGTAGCGTATGTGTGGCGGGCATCGTGGATGCGGATCTTTCTCAGCTTCGCTTTTTTCAACATCTTCTTGAAGGTTTTCCTCCAGTTGTTCACGTCGACAAAGCCGCCGTTCCCGTTGGTAAAGAGATATTCGGGTGCATCCCCGAGACCCAGGGCCATGCCTTTTTTCTTGCATTCAGTCTTGTAGGCTGTCAGAACTTCAGCCAGTTGCGGACTCATATCGATACGTCTTGTCTTGCCGCTTTTGGGTGTCTGAATCTTCATCCGGGACAGGCCTCTCTGAACATGGATGAATCTTCCGTTGAAATCGATATCTCCCCATTTCAGGGCAAGGGCTTCCCCTATCCTTAGGCCGGTCCTGAACAGGAGGAGGGTAAGGGGATAATCCTTCTTGAAATGCGTCAAGGCGGTGCTCAGGAAGGGTATTGTTTCTTCCCTGGTAAGGGGGTCAATTCTTTCGTTCTCGTTGCCCTCATCATCGCCATTGGCCTTCTTCACAATCTTTCCGAGCCTAAGGGCAGGGTTAGCAGGGATAACCTCATCATCCACAGCCTTGTTCAAAACGTTAGAGATGAGGTTTCGCATGTGAGTTACGGAGCTGGCAGAATAACCGGTATTGATCTTAGATGCGATGAAGTCTTTTATCTTCCCTCGGTTGATTTCCTTTAGGTTGAGGACCCCGAATTCTGGCAAGACGTGAATCCTCAGAAGGTCATCATAGCTGGCCACGGTCGATTCCTTGCACTCAGCCGGCGCGTTTATATTGATCCATGAATCGGCGTATTCCTTAAAAGTGGGATCCCGCTTCTCTTCCTTCTTCTCCTCTTCGAAGTCGAATTCTCCGAGCTGCAGCCGGGCTTGAACCTTCGTTGCAACCTCAACGGCGGCATCCTTGGTTCCTACCCTCCTGGAGGTACGGTTTCCGTTATGAACGATGAAAACCCACCATGGCTGCCCCTTCCCCTTCACTTTCTGTCTGACTGTAACTCCCATTTCAAAACACCTCCTTTCTGGCCATAGGCCTGTTATTGGGTGGGCATCCTTTAGACCTTCTCTGTCCCGCTACACCAATGCTGAGGACGGTCTTCGATTTGGATGCCTTGTAGTTTTCCTTCAAAGTCCCGTTCGGGAAATAGAGTCGCCAATAAATCCGGTGTCCGAGGCGCGAGATTTTCTGGATCGAGGCAATTATTCTCAATCAAAATTTTTCTTTTACTCTTCCAGAGTAACAATCATATTGATATTCACATACAATTTGTGCTCCAATGTAGCCTGTATAATAAATTGTTGAAGCGAGTCTTCCGGCTTGGGCGAATATTTCAGCAACTCCTTTTGTTTCTCTTCTTACTTCCCAAGAATTTGTCCCCACCGGAAAATGAAGATCGCATTGAACGATTCCGGGATCCCCTTTTTCAATCACTCTCGTTTCGCATCCCGTATATCCTTCTGTATTAACTCTCTGCTCTATCAATCTTGCTATTTTGGTTGCTTTATCATCAGTTACATTTTTTTGAGATTGATCATTTCCTGGACCCAAAATTATTCCCAAAAATATGGCTATTGCCACGACAACAAGAATTACAATTAAGCATCCTTTCATCTTTTACATTCCTTTTTTAGTAAAAACTTTTTCTATATTCTTAAAACTGCATATCAAGCATCGTCCGTACAGTTCTAATTTCGACTAATTGATCATCCCTGCGAAAGCAGGTCGATAGCTTTCTGAAGTTCATATCCCGCCTTTTCCAATGCAATATTAACCCCTATCACCGATTCCCCTCTACTGCTCTCCCGTAAGTCCGCTGCGAATTGATAGTAGTACATTGCCTTACTTATTGCGGTGGCCAATTCAATTTTTTCCTTGGATTCAGGACTGCTAAGAAACAATTTTACTTCAAACAGTGCATCCCCAAGGGCGGGTCTATAATCCCTGTAAGATATCCCTGCTTCCACTCTTGCCTGAAGTTTCTGTAGTGCCCTGACTGCCTCCTTAGCCGATTCGCCATAGCAAATACTCACCATGAAAATTATTGTCATGGTGAACGCCAATACATTCATTATTTTGATCAATGGCTTCATCTCAGTCCTCCTCCAATCCAACTTTTCTCTTCATCTCCCGGATTCGTTGGCCATGAAAGGTGAAATCAATGTACCAGTTGTTCCCTCGCTTATAAAGAGACATCTCAGCTCACCTTCTCCTCAATCTCTGTCTTCTCTTTCATGTAATCCTCCAATCGGGCGGTCAATTTCGATGGGTTATCGGAGCACCATTTTAGATCGTCGATCATGTCCTGAAGGAAACAACAAATCCCGTTCGCCGCATCCTGGGGGATGTCGCAATCATCTGCCGGGAGCCTTGCGAAAAACAATTCAAGAAATCCGAGCTTGTCGATGGTAAAGGTCATAACATCACCCGAATCTAAATCATCAGTTCTCCTTCTCATTTTTTCCATAGAATTTTCCCTTCAATTCAGTTTATCAATTCTCGCAATTTTGAAGTATATTCCTGTTCGTCGAGATGGGCATAGATCTCGGTCGACGATACCGAGGTATGCCCCAGGGCCTCCTTTATCAGAAGTAGATCACCTCCTTTCCTTCGAAGATTTGTCGCATAAGAATGTCTGAGCATATGCGGGTGGAGATTTGGGATTCCCACTCGTTTGCCAAGGTCTTGCACAAGCCGGAATGCGTGACGGGTCCCCAGGCAATTTGTATGGGAATTCACTAGAAGAAAATCACTCCCTTTCAGTTTGATCTTCAAGGCCTCCCTCAGCAATGCGATACACCTGTCAGACAAAATGGCCCGTCGCTCTTTATCCCCTTTTCCGATAATTCTGATAGTCCCGGCCTCGAGGTCGATATCGTCTCGCCTGATTCCACAAAGTTCGGAAATCCGGACCCCGGTATCCAAGAGGAGAAGGATCATAAGCAAGTCCCTAGTCTCTAGCCATATTTCCCAGGGAGTATGTGGATCTCCCCATTTCGAATGCCGATGGGTACTTCCTGCAGCTTTAATAAGGGCCTCCTGTTGGCCTTGGGTTAGAAATTTAGGCAGCCGTTTGGGTCCCTTGACGCATTGAACAAGTTCCACAGGATTTCTTTCAATGGCTTCGATTCTTAAAAGCCAGCGATAGAAGGCCCTCAAACAGGATATTTTTCGATTCACACTTTTGATAGCCTTGCCTCCCTTTCTTTGAGAGATGATGAAAGAGTCGATGTCTCTGACCTTCACCGTGATGACCTCGAGACCTCTATCCTTCAGCCATCCGAAATATTGTTTCAGGTCCCATCGATAGCCTTTAACGGTATTCTCTGAAAGCGATCGCTGGTACTGGCAAAAGTCTAAAAACTCCTCTAAATAGTTCATCTTGACCCCCCTTCTCCATTGTGGTAAAAGGGAGACAGCGGGTAAGGCTGTGTGTAACGGCTACTGCCTGCTAGAGGCCTCTGAACCTTCCTTGCTGGGTTGCTCAGGGGCCTTTTTTCTTGGCCAAATTTGAATAATACTCTCCAATTCCTTTCTCAAGAACTCGATCTCATTCTGGGCCTCTGGATCTGTCACGTCGAATGCCTGGCCGATGATATAACCGGCCGTGAAGAAGATCCCCGAATATTGGTTTATGAGAGCGCCGATATTCTCATCTGTCTCAAGCATCAGCTCGGGATTCAACTCTTTAAGCCGGTCTATGCAGGAATCAAGAACTCTTCTGCATTCCAAACGATCATCGTCGTCACCTTCCAAAAGCATAGATAAAAGATGTGTCAGCTCACAATCTCGATCAAAGATGAGAGATAGTTTTCCAAATTCCATGATTCGCCTCCTTTCTCGTTACCTTACCCGCTTCTCCCAGCCAAAGGCCTGTTAAGGGTTGAGGGTTCACTTCCTTTCAATCCGGAATATGTGGCCCCCAGCAATGATCAGTTCCCTTCCTCTTCTCCTGCCTGTGCAAAGAATTGAAGTGGGGGCCCTAATCTTGATCGGGATTCATTCGACTTCCCTAAGATCGATATGGCATCGATCACAGAAACAAAAATCCCCTTCCTCGATGCTGTCCTCGGTGAAAATATCCTCCTCCTTAAAGTTCCGTTTCTCTTCCTCTGCTGTTATGCATTTAGAACACACAACTGATCCTTCAATGGAATACCCGATGATCTCTTCCTGTTTGATGTAAGCCATCCTAATCACCTCCTTTCTCATCCATGCGGAGTGATATTATTTCAGTGCTGTTGTTTCGGCAATTTTCCAAAGAAAATTCCAAAATAACGGGCATAGCAACATGTGTATCCTGGAGAACATTCATTGCTATCGAAGGTTGGTGACTCTTCATTGAAACATGCATCGATTTCCGGCCACGCCCTAAAATACTGATCGATTTGCCGTTCTGTAACTTTAACCTCAATGATATAATCAGTTATGTCGATACCACCTAAAGAATAATTGAAGTGGCTCGGCCAGAGATCGCTTAGAGTAACACTAAGACGCCCCTTAGGGTTGATAGTATACTCGCGTGTTTCTAAGGGCACAAACGACCAGTCTTTTAATGTAAAAGTAATAGCTACGGATGCCTGACCTGGATTTCCCACGTCTAAGATGTATATCGGCCAATTCCATCCATCATCAGGGAGACTAAACCACCACCAAGCGGTATGAGTTTTAACCCTGGCTGCAGTGAGGGCTGTGCCGCTTAAAGCCAATACTACCACGAGTAACAGAACAAATATCATCCTTTTCATTGCGTCTTCCTCCTCTCGTCTGGATTAGTTGAAACAAAAAAGCCTCCGCAATCCTCAGGTGTCTGTGGAGTACATGCTTTCGCAGGTTGGCTCCCCTGAAGATATTGGAGGCTATAATAAAATGGTTTTGGATTAAAAACAGAAAAAGCATGTTAAACCTCCACAGACAAAATCAGTAAATCACAATTCACGGAGAATGTCAAGCGAAATCTTTGGACTTGATTGGACAGCCATTTATAAAAATTTTTATTGTGCTCCATTCATATTTTTGATAATTTGTACATGGGAGATCTAAGGCATCCCTCCTTAAATCTTAGGAGAAAGGAGATCACTATGTCTCTTACAGTTAAAGAACTACGCATAATATCTGATGAAGAAATAATAAAACTTCATGATAAACTCGCCCAAAATGCTGATGAAAGTGTTGATTATTGTCTCAACGAACTCGCAAGACGCCATCAAAACAGACAAACAGAAACGATGCTCTCATACACCAAAGAAGTGAGATCATATACCAGATACATTATGATCATGACCGGCATTGTCACGCTTGCCACTATTATTAATCTCGCTGTCGCTTTCTTCTGCCACAGATAATATCGTTGGAGGATAGAATTCAGTAACCTCCCAATCAGGATTTCGATGAATCTGTTGAGATAAATAAGCTTCCGCAACCGCCTGAGAAGTTGTCCAAAACATGACTCCGCTACTGCTTGTTATCCATCCTCCACTTTTTTTGTTTTGGATACCCCAATGCCGCAAGACCAAATCATTCATGTTGCCTCCATAATTTCTTATTGTTTCAGCCAAACGATGTCCTTCCTTGCAATCCTCCAGGACCTACCCACCTTATAGGCCGGAATCTCCTTGGCCCAAAGTCTCCGGTAGATCGTTTT
This sequence comes from Thermodesulfobacteriota bacterium, assembly GCA_050014415.1. Taxonomy (GTDB): domain Bacteria; phylum Desulfobacterota; class BSN033; order BSN033; family UBA1163; genus JBEKDJ01. The sequence goes on from JBEKDJ010000008.1 coordinate 9,082, forward strand.
CGGGTTTACCCTAAAATGCCCCGCCAGTTCGTTCACGCTGAAATAATCTTTCATGGTCAGGTTCTCCTCTCTTAGTTCCTGAACTGCACAGTTGACAGGATTCAGTTGTCAAAGAGCGAAGTCAGGATCAGAATACTTGAAAACCGATGATTCATCGAGCATAATTAGAACCTCTTTTTCATGTACCTTCTTTCAGGCTGGGCTTAACCTCTCCCAGCCTTTTTTTCTTCTTGTGATCCGATCTCCTCGGCTTCTTTGTCCAGGGTCTCCTTTGCCTTTCTTTCCTCCCTACAGAGGGGACATTCACAGATCCAGGAATTTCCCCTTTCTTCATCAAGCTTCTTTCTGCAAATGATTGAGCTAATCGGCATACCCTTACCCCTACCCTTACCCTTCACCTTTGCTTTATTTCATGTCCTGGCATATCCTGAAGGCCAGATTCGCCCATGATTTCCTCAAGGCACTTCTTACACCCCCGTTTTTGAATGTAGGAGGTCCCCTGGTCCGGGACCTCGATGGGGATGAGGTCTTTCTCGAGATGCCATGCCTTGCAGATAAAACACTGATTCAATCTTGGAACTTCAGTCACGATCTCGCCCTTCTGCGAAGAAAAAACCGGGCATACACTCCCCCCCTGTCCGGCCGCTTCCTATCCCTTTTCGTTTCGGGTTGGTCACCATCCGATACCGGGGTCATTGAAATTACTGCTCCTTGACAGCATACGTTTCGATACAAGTCCTCATCCGGTGCAGCTCATTAAGCCGTGCGATGAACCGCTGCCGTGCCTCGGGATCTATTTCTCCTAAAATGCGGATGATTTCTTTCTGGAATTCGTTCACCATCTCTACGTTGTAAAGACTCTTGAAAATATCCACCTGTAACCGGAGCTGCTCCCTTATCTCAGCCATCGTACGTATAGCAAGGCTACGTGGATCTGTAAATTTGTATTCCTTGACAAACTCTTCCTTATTTCCGACCCGTACCTTCTTCCGTGATATCTGAGATTCCAAGACCTGCAGTGCTGCCTTATCCCCTCGGTTCCAGCGCATAAGGAGATCAAGAAGTTCAACAGCATAGGCATTGATCGTTAGGAGTTGATCCATAACGTCGATCTTCGTATCTACAATCTTCCCTGCCTTCCCCAGAACAATCGCCTGCGAGGTCTTCACTCTGCCCTTGGCAATCGCCCGGGTAATGCTACTCCGATTCACCCCCATCTTGCGGGCTGCCTCGGCAGGTTTGTCTCCCTCATTGAGGAGACGATGCAGTACATTCAGATCTATCTTAGCCATATTTCGGATAGTGACTCGTTGCTTTTCTGTTGCATATGATCCAGACAAATCTCATTAATTTAGCCTATATAGGCATGTTGCACGGTTGCAGTTCAATTGCCATCCTCTTCGTGCTTTTCTTGTTGCCCAAGGTCCTCAACGAGCCTGCTGACAAACTCTTCGATGAGTTTCATCTGCCTAATTATCATCTCTTTGATTCCCCTTCCATCCTCCCCGGTCGGCTCCTTCTGCTTAGCCACAAGCAACTTTCCCAGAGATTCAGGAGAAATACTTCCAATAAGCGCCAGGAGTCGCTTTTCATCCTTCCTAACGGTCTCCAAATCATACATTTGTTCAAACAGCTTTTTAACCTTCACGTGCAGTTTGACAAGTTGGTCAAGTACTTTTTGCGCGGCCTGCAGATCCACCCCCTTCTGCAATCGTCGTGAGCATTCCTGAGCTAAGATAAAATTTTGCTGATTGAATACGAACTTAATCCGCTCCAATATCGTGGCATTATAGCCTACAGCGGAATAATCCTTCAGCACCTCGCTGAATTCAGCCTTGCATCCCCCGACCTTCTCGACGGACTTGAGATGATTTTTGCCTTTGGTCTCACTCAATCGCTATCTCTCCTTTATCGACCTGTAGAGCGCCCCGCCGGCCTTGTATCAGGTTTTCCCTTCCAGTGTATCTCCTCTGGTAAAGGGACAACTCCTCATTGCTCATCATAAGCCCGAAAATGGCCTTCAGAGCCACGATCCAAGTTCGCCAGGTAATGAGATCTTTAAAGATCGACCCGAAGAAATTCTTATCAGAGATTGCGTTATATCCTATGCCTTCCCAATTAAAAGGTATAGATTTCACTTCCACCCTTTTCGATTAAAATCAGATCTCCCTCAACCGAAACAACATCAGAATACTTCGAAACGAAATCAACCACTGCGAGTAGAAACTTTTTCACTAATGCTCTCTGCCTAATTAAGGGTTCCTTGGCCACTGCCGCCATGAATTGTGACATTGACCCATTCAAACCCTTCCGCGCCTTTTCAGATTCAGCCCCGATGGTCAGGGAAGTGAAAGGCCTCGTGAAAGCCTCAAAACTGAACTGTTTCGTGTCGCTCAAGTTAATTATGTAAAGGACTCCGGCGGAAGAAATACCCGCAAGCAGCGAATCGAACCGCGCATATTGGATATCAATCCCACGCTCTCCCAGATAACCAATGGCTCTTGATTTAATTTCACGATATTGACTGCCAACCTTTTCTGAAAAGGCAGTTTCATAATCACATGTCTTTCTCAAATCAAGGGGGAGATCACCGAAGATTTCTCTTAGGCAATTATAGGCAGGTTCGGCGAACTTCATAAGTCCTGCAGGGATAAAAAAAGTATGCTCATTAACCTTGGAGAAACGGGGGCGGGAGACGTCCTTTCCCCCTGTTGCAGGATCCAAAATTGTGCGGTCGGAGACAATTCCCACCAATTCTTTCAGGATTAAACCCAGGTAGAAACTCATAGTTCCCTTTCAACAATGCTGCAGGGGGATTTTATTGGGCCGAATGACACGGGAATGGGTCCCCCCGGACCGTAGCTGTTCTGGTAGCCCTGCCAGCCCACCGTGCTTGCCGAGTTCGACATACTCTGTCCCTTTGGCTTGGCTGGGGCTGTCAGATAGGAGATGACCCCATTGACCAGCATAGAAATTGCCATGACCAACACTACGTTCAAAACCGCCCCGCTCACTCCGTATACTGATCCGGCGATCGCTATGCCAAATATTGTGGCGGCAGAGAAAGCCTCCCCAAACGCGGGAATGACAATGAGCTCATCGCCGTCCCTCGGTATGATTTGATCGAAAACAGCACGGTCTGGGCAAAGCGGTATGCCTTTGTCAGAGACTTTTGGGGCTGGGTCCGGGATTGATCGCCCGTTCCAAATCACCCTGTTGATCTGCACTCCATCGAATTCCGGAGCGAGATAGTAGGAAACGGGCATCAGGGGGATCCAGCTTCGCTCGAATTCCGAGAACCTGAAGGTTATGTCAGAAATCTTCTCGATAGGGACTTTTACCTTAATCATATCATCCTCTCTCCTTTACGGCCTTGAAAAGTGCTCCACCGGCCTTGTACTTAGTGGCGACGGTCAAATCTATTTCCTCTGACGTCGGCCGGGCCTTTGCTACAAGGTCAAAAAAGTGACTGTTCGCATTGACATTGACATCGAGCGCTATCTTTAGGGGAGACCTGCCTCCTTCTTTGCCATTCACAACAATGGTTCCTCCTGCGGCGAAGCCCTGATAAGCCCTGAGTGAGGACATGCCCCCAGAAGGCCCAAATAACGACGGAGAGACCATCTTCGAGACTGGCACTATGGAAACAATCTCTGCCTCCCCACCCTCTCCGGCGATGATCGAGGTTGGCTTCGTCGCAATGAAGGTTCCGCCTTCCTTCCCAGCCAGACTCCAACCGGCACCCTCCCTGCACCCTGTTGAAGGTGACTTTAAATTTATCCTTTCAAGTCAATCCTTTGACTTGCTTGACCTTGGCCTACGTATCCGATTTCCTCTAAAACCTCATCGGCCAAGGCGTTCAAGTCCTGCTTCTTGTTAATCCGATATCCCGAAATCCACTTGTCGAATTCAGATTTCTTCACAAGAATTTTTCCATGAACCGGGTAAGCAGGAAGACTGTTTACTCGGATGTGATCTCGAAGGGTAGAGATAGACAGGGAGGAGTAGGCAGAGAGGCCGCGGAGATCGAAAAACTGATCCTTCAAAAAAATGCCTTTCTCTGTGATGGAATCGGGAAGAATCACGTTCACCGCCTAAAGTATCCGCTTGACAGATGCTTGAGCGCCTCGCATGGCTTTATTTACCGTTTTTCATCTTTAGAGTAACTGATACCTTCTCGGGTATCTGTTCGCTTTTAGGAATGTAGATATTCCCGACAATGCCTTCTTGATTTCCATCAATGATGAATCGATGAAACCTCTTCGAGTCCTTGTCGTATGTCGCGGTTAGTTCCTTTTCCATGGCTCACCTCTTTCGTATACCCATTGCACTGCAACACCGGTCCATCAGTGCGGCTTGAACTTCAGATTCAGTCGTTTCCTAATTTCAGAATACGCCTTCGCATGAGCATAATGACCTTGGTCGGCAATCTTCGAAACTTCCTCGCGCGCTACCGGATGACTGCAGGGCTGCGCTGCCTGCCTAAACCCACAACCTTCGCATAGATCCAAATCTTTCACCCCTCACCCATGCAGGGGAAACCTTCGTACCCTTTTCCCTAGATATAGAATACTCTTCAAAATGTGAAATGGAGTAGGTAGAAAAAAGGCCCCTACAGCTTCAGAATGTGAAAAGATGGAGCCTTTACCTGGCTTTTGGGGAGCATTTATTTCACTTTTTGAAGCTATACGTTTCACTTTTTGAAGCGACTCCCTAATTTCCTCTTGGTGAGAAACACCGCCATTCAACACCCTCAAAATCCGTTGTTCCAAAAGCTTCCCATCTCTGAGATAGCTTGAATAGATTTGAACTTTTGCAATCGCTTCGAAGGCCCCCTTTGTCTACCGGATCTATAAAACCAAAATGGACCAATGATTGAATGATCTTTGAGAATGTAGCAAAGGCAAAACCCAGCCAATTCCCCTCGCGGTAAGAAAAAGAAAATTGATTGGTGAACTTCTGGGCATCGTTCCAATTTCGTTTCACCTTTCCCAAAAAATACGGTAAGGCTTTTGCTGGCGAAGGAGGAAGATTCTTATAAGCCTCCGAGTTCAGCATCTTCCAAGGGAGAGCAACGAACGGTGGATTGTTCGATTTGTTTCCCTTACCCTTCCTAGTTCGCATGTACAGGCCCTCCTGTGGCCGGACCCATGTGGGGAAAGGGCGGCAGGAGACCGCCCCTTAAGCCTTCGCGAAGGCCCCCCACAATCTGATTTTACTTTAATCCTCTTCCCCATTGCAGTTTATAACGTCCCCTGAACACTGTGCCTACAGCCTCCTTATTTCTGTCCGTAAACCTGACTGGGAGGAAAGGAAGGCCGGAACCTTCCCCTTCCCATTCCGTCACCGAAGAGCTTCTGTTCAATCTCCTTCAGTTCTTTTTCGTTATAAATTCTATATCCGGCCCAATCTCGCCTCGCGCTTATCACGCCGCGCTTTTCCAAAACACGTAAAGTGGTTTCATTTACTCCTACGATCCGGGCAGCCATGCCGATTCGATAGTCAATTGGCCTCATCACTGCAATCTCCTTTAGTTTTTGTTTTATACTCCAAATGAGTTTTGCAGATTCTAAATAAGATAGCAAAGCCAGATTTTTTCAATTTTGGGTACGAATCAAGGCTGGAATGAGAATAGGTAGGTCGAAACTTTGGAATAACAGGGGACTAAATCAGTCTTCTCCCTCCGTGTCTCGGGAGTCTTTTAATCACTTCACCGATCATCTCTTGAACGGCATCATCAGTCCATATTGAATTGAGCCTCAATGCTTCAACGCAATATAAGATCAATTTTAAGAATTTTGATTCAATGGTAGAAGGGGCATGCTTTCCGGTCCAACCATAATGGAAAGAAGTTAATGCATAGATATAATTAAAAAGTGGCCTGTTCAGTTGTCTTCTCCCGAGTTCGCTAATCGCATCTTGTAATAGGAAAATAATATCGGAAAAACTTTTTTCAATTTTGGGGGCGTGAGGGATAAAGGGAAATCTTTTTTGAAATTTAACGAATGAAGTGTAGCGCTTTATGAGGGCATGCCTACATTTCTCGACTTCCATGGGTGGGATCATTTCTTTGGCTTTCACTTCAAACCAAATATCGAAAATAAAGACTGCCGTACATGATAATAACTCCCGCTTAAGATCCTCATATTGGAGCTCAGGCCATGGCCTCGAAATGTTTTTTCCAAGTATTTTCTCGATCTTATCAAAACTTCCATCGAAAAAAGAGCCTTTAGGTTTAAATGAATCAGATAGACCGCCCGCGGCATTATAATATTGATCGATCCACTTTCTCAGTAATTTTCTTTTGGTACTTGGAGATATTTCCATTGTCGCCTCCTCTCGCGATCATCCTCGAATTGAAGCGGAGGCCCAGAGTCCTGAGGAAAGGACCTTTTCGGGGAGCTCACCCTATGGCCTCCAGTGGAGTAATTCCTGTACTTCTATTTTGAGCTATAGGTGCACCTGGGGTGCAGATCGCTCACATATTTCACCATATTTTAACACATTCTGACAACCTAAGTATTTTAAATTGTTGAAATCATTAAACTTACAAGAGCCTGTCACGCCGGAGGTTGCGGGTTCGAGCCCCGTCGCTCCCGCCAAAAATCAGGGAGGGATTAGCATAATGGGCTAATCCCTTTTTCTTTGTCCGTCACTCGTTTCTGTTGGGAAGGAGGAGGGTTGATTTGAAGCCGAAAATCGTATAAATTAACGAAAATGGAGAAGGTTGCTTTTCTCTTCTGTGTCCATAATCATCAGCCTGTTGGAAATTTCCCTCATGTCTTAGAGAATGCCTATGAAAGGGCTTACCGTCCTTTCATCGAAATCCTCAAAAAACATCCTTTCATAAAGCTCTCCATTCACTATTCAGGGGTTCTCTGGGATTTTTTCAAAGCCCATCACCCAGAATTCTTAGAAACTCTGAGGCGCTTGGTCGAGAAGGGTCAATTAGAGATGATGACAGGAGGGTATTACGAACCGATCCTGGCGGTGATCCCCGATGATGACAAGGTTGAACAGATCAGACGTTTGACCCAAACCATTGAGAAAGAAATGGGGGTAACTCCTCGGGGGATGTGGCTGGCAGAAAGGGTCTGGGAACCCCATCTTCCCAAGTATTTAGTGGAAGCCGGTGTCGAACATACTACGATCGATGACTATCACTTCAAGAAATCCGGATTGAGAGAAGAGGATTTGTATGGCTATTACCTGACAGAAGAGGAGGGAAAAGTCCTGAAGGTCTTTCCAGGAAGTGAGACTCTTCGCTACATCATCCCCTTCCATCCTCCAGAAGAGACAATAGAATATCTCTCCCGCCTGCGAGGTTCCTCTCGTGCAGCTATTTTTGCCGATGACGGTGAGAAATTTGGAATCTGGCCCCACACCTTCCACTCGGTCTATGAGGAGGGTTGGCTCGAGCATTTTTTCCAGCTGATTGAGGAACATTTGGACTGGATGGAAACCATGCCCCTTGGAACCTATGCGACCCGCCAGAAAGCTCTCGGAAGAATCTATCTCTCATGCTCCTCATATATGGAAATGGATGAATGGAGTCTTCCCACAGAGGCGATGGGGGAGTATGGAAGAGTCATTGAGAAGTTAAAGGAGTCTCCCGAAGGGGGGCAGATCCGAAGATTTATCAAAGGTGGATTTTGGAGAAATTTCCTTGCCAAATATCCCGAATCGAACGATCTTCACAAAAGGGTCCTTCATCTCCGGAAGAAAATAGGCAGGAGGAAAGGTGCTTCTTTTGAGGATCGTATTCTTCTCACACATCTCTACAGAGCTCAGTGCAATGACGCATACTGGCACGGCGTTTTTGGAGGACTTTACCTCCCCCATCTCCGCCATGCCCTCTATGAAAACCTGATCAGGGCAGAGGCCCTTTATGACCAAGAGATGTACAAGGAGAAAAATCGGATCAGCCCGGAGAGATTGGATTTCAATGGGGATGGAGATGAGGAGGTGTTCTTGAGGACTCCTGAAACCGTTCTTTTGTTCAGCACCCGTGGAGGAAGCCTCCTGGAAATGGACTATCGTCCGAAGGCCTTTAATATCCTCGGAACTCTTACCCGAAGAGAAGAGGGCTATCACCGAAAATTACTGGAAGATCAGGAAAAACCATCGGAGGGGGAAACAAGAACCATTCACGAGATATTCGATTCAAAAGAGAGAGATCTGGATCAGCATCTCCATTTCGATTCGTATCGAAGAGTCTCTTTCCTGGACCACTTCATTGCTGAGCCAATGGATTTTGAATCGTTTCGGCGCTGCCGATATCAGGAAGAAGGAGATTTCATTAAAGCGCTCTATGAGACTGAAACAGGACGAACAGTGGAAACTGGTGAGATCCTTTTTTCTCGGCTGGGAAGCCTCTTTCGAGACGGAGAAAGTCATCCGATCAGGGTGGAGAAGAGATTCATGCCCTCTCTGGATGGGAATATCTTAAAAGCAACTTATCGGCTCTCCTTTTTAAATGACGAGAAGGGAAGGACAAACTTTGGCATTGAATTCAACATCAATCTCTTGGCCGGGGATGCCTCTGATCGGTACTACCGCATACCGGGAGCTCAGATGGAAGATCGAAGGTTGGCAAGCACGGGGGAATTGAAAGATGTTTCAGAAGTTCACTTGATCGACGAATGGAATCGATTTGAGGTCGTGCTGAAAACTGACAGGAGTTGCGGTCTCTGGCGATTTCCCATTGAGACCGTTTCCCTTTCTGAGAGCGGTTTCGAGAGGATTTTTCAGGGGTCGTGCCTTCTCTTCCATTGGCCCCTGGAATTAAAGCCGGAAGGGCAATTTGAAGTCGCTATCGAATTAGGGATTAAACCTCTGTGAGTGAAGCGAATGATTGACTCGAATAATAGCGAATTTGCCGAATGATATTCCAATGAAGTAGTATTCAATAGATTCGTATCATTCGTTCTATCCGTTTAACATTTTAACGAGGAGGAGAAAATGGAGAAGAAAGAGAAGCCTTTGGAGAAGATGACCGCGAAGGAGTTGAGGGAGATGGCCCTCGGATTGTCGGGAATCCACGGTGTCCATGCGATGAAGAAGGAGGAATTAGTTGAAGCAATCCGGAAAGCCAAGGGGATTGCCGAACCAGAGTCTGGAAAAGAGAAGCAGATCATTGCGAAGAGAGAAAAAGTGGTTCTGACCATCGCAGAATTGAAGCAGAAGGTGAGGGAGTTGCGGATGAAAAAAGAGGAAGCCCTTCAGCAGAAAAATTGGCGGATGGCAGAGATTGTGAGAAAGCGTATCAGCCGGCTAAAGAAGAAGACGCGACGGGCAGCCTAAATTTAGATTGCAGATCTCAAATTGCAGAAAGCAGATTGAAAAATCTGAAATCTAAGATCTGAGATCTGAAATTAATGTGATGCCTAAAGTTTCCGCTATCATCCCTACCTATAATCGCCTCCCCATGTTGAAAAAGGCGGTGGACTCGGTTCTGAATCAAGATTTTGAGGATTTTGAGCTAATCGTTGTGGACGATGGTTCCACCGATGGGACCGGAGAGGTGATGAAGCAATATGGAGGGAGGGTCAAGCTTCTCCAGCATTCTGAGAACAAAGGGGTAAGTGCTGCTAGGAATGAGGGCATCCTTCATTCCAAGGGCAAATATATCGCCTTCTTGGATTCTGATGATCTTTGGATAAAGGAAAAACTGAAAATTCAAGTGGCCTTCCTGGATGATAATCCCCAATATCCTCTTTGCTACACTGATGAGATATGGATTCGAAGAGGGAGGCGAGTCAATCCAAGATTCAAACATGCCAAATATTCTGGTTGGATCTTTGAGAAGTGCCTGCCTCTCTGTACGATCAGTCCCTCCTCGGCCATGATGAGAAAGACACTCTTTCCCAAAATAGGCCTTTTCGACGAAGCCCTCGCTGTGTGTGAGGATTATGACTTCTGGCTCCGGGTCTCAGCCCGCTTTCCTATCTTTTTTATCAACCGGAAGCTGATCATTAAGCTAGGTGGTCATCCTGATCAGCTCTCACAGCGAAGTTGGGGGAATGACCGCTGTCGGGTCATTGCTCTGGAGAAACTCTTATCCGAGCCCTACATCACCTCAGAGGAAAGAGGGATGATTCTTGAGGAAATGAAGCGAAAATGCCAGATCCTTTCTAAAGGCTTCTTCAAAAGAGGAAACGAAGTGGAAGGAAGGCACTATCAGGAGATGATGAGACGATATGGAATTGAAATATAAGTACTCAAATTCCAAATATCAATGACCAAAATCGTAAATAAGATTATGAAGTGGATGTTTGGCTGTTCGGACATTGGGAATTGGAAATGATCTAGGATTCGATGATGGGGATTTGGAATTTTATGAATGGTTTTGGGAAACCATTCGGAGTGGGATGCCTGATATGGAAAAGATACAAAAGATACCCCTTCAGCAAATTGACCTGTCGGATGATGCCTTCTCTGTGAATTACTTGCCGGACCTCCAAAGGCTCCGATCTTCGATTGAAGAGATAGGATTAATCCAACCGGTTCTCTTGAGAGAAAAACCAGGCGGTTACCAAACCGTCTGTGGATTCAGAAGAATCTCCATCTTCCACGACCTGGATCAATCTGAAATCGACGCAAGAGTTTTTAGGGAGAAAGAGGCGGAAGAATTTGATCTGTTTTCCGTTGCTCTCCATGAGAATCTTACGACACGCGGGTTCAATGCCGTCGAGATGGCCCTCGCTTTGGACAAATTGGTTCATTCCTTTCACATGGATCAGATGGCGGTGGTCAAGACGTTTCTTCCACTATTTTCTCTCGAGCCTAATGAAAAAATACTGGACACCTACCTATCCCTTGCTCGGATGGAGAATGAAGTAAAGAACTACGTATTGAAGGAGGAAGTTTCTCGTTCTCATATACGAAGATTAGCTCTTTTTACATCCGAAGATCGGATGGTCCTGATTAAGTTCTTTTCTTGTTTGAAATTGGGGGAGAATCGTTTGAGAGAGCTGTTCACCCTTTTCGATGAAATCTCTCAAAGGGATCGATGCAGAGTGAGAGAGATTGTCGATCGGCCTGAAATTGAAACCATCCTTTCTCAAAAGTACCTTACCCCGTCTCAGAGGGCGGAACGGGTGAAAAAGGTTCTCATGGATCTTCGGTATCCAAGCATGCATAGAATGGAGGAGAAATTTGAGGAGAAGAAAAGAGAACTGAATTTACCTTCCAATATCTCCCTTCGTCATCCGCCCTTTTTTGAAGGCCAGGGACTAAGAGTCGAGTTTCAATTCGAAACGATGGAGGAATACCGGTCCGCCGTTTCTTCCCTGTCGCGCCTCGCAGGTCAGAAGGAGTTTCAGGAGATAGTCCAGAGTGATTAGAAATGTCAAACTTCGAAGTTCAAAACCTAGAGTTTTCAGCATCGATGATATGAGTTCTTGGCATTTGGGATTCAGTCATTTGGAATGGGTTTGAAATTTGAGGTTTGGCACTTGAGGTTTAATGATGTTGCCCTTTCAGATCGAACGAATTTATCTTGACGAAAAGGCTGCAGGAGATTCGGTTTCAAAAACCATTCTTGAAGCCCTACCAGGTATCCCTGTAGAAAGGGTCCAGGACAAGAAGGCACTGATCAAGCAGTCTATTTCAGCGCTGGACCCCATCGGGATAGGCAAGAGGCGTCTCTTCATCACCCATTTTTACGGAAGGCGCTTGAAGCCCTGCCCGGGGACTTCCCAGCACATCTGCTGCGGTTACCATGTGATCAATGCGGTCACCAATTGCCCGATGGATTGTTCCTATTGTGTTCTTCAAGGGTACCTCAATAATCCTTTTCTCACCCTCTATTCAAACTGGGACGACTTTCTTGAGGAGATCGATCACTTCCTCTCCGGCAACCCCCAACCCATTCTCAGGCTGGGCACGGGAGAACTCTCTGATAGCCTGGCTTTGGATTCGATTTTCCCCTTCTCGCATGAACTCATTCCTTTTTTTGCTGGCAGGTCAAATGGGATTCTGGAATTGAAGACCAAGTCAGCGAATGTCCACCATCTTCTTCATCTAGACCATCGTGAGAAAACAGTTGTCTCGTGGTCGCTTAACCCTCCAAAGGTTATTGGAGAAGAGGAGATGAGGACGGCTTCGTTGCAGGAGAGAATTGGTGCAGCAAGAAAATGTCAGGAAAAGGGTTATCCGTTAGGATTTCATTTTGACCCCATTATTTACTACGACGGTTGGGAGAAAGAATATAAGGAGACCATCTTTCAACTTTTCGAACGAATAGATCCCCAAAGGGTGATCTGGATCAGTCTCGGTGGATTTCGATATCCACCTCAACTGAAAAGCATTGCACAGGAACGTTTTCCAAAAACCCGGATATTTTTAGGAGAGTTGTTCCCCGGTAGAGATGGTAAGTTTCGTTATTTCAAAGAGATTCGTTTGGAGATCTACCGCAAGATGGTGAGATGGCTGAAAGAGGTAAACCCGGACCTTTTTATCTATTTATGCATGGAAAGCAAGCAGGTTTGGGAAGAAGCTTTTGGATGGACGCCTGAGAATAACAGACATCTCAATCAGTTGTTTGAAGAGAGGATAAGAAAGTTTGTCCGACAAGGAAGATCAAATTGAACCGATTGAAGGATTGCGATCACTCTAAGAGTGGATGTTGCTCTGTTACCATCCATGCCCAAACAGCCTACATGCGAAGTATGTGCTCTGGTTAAGTCAAGAGAATTGAGATTGGGCTTAAGCACTTTTGCCTCGGCGTGCTCTCAAGTTCGGCATTTGCTCATATCGAGTGATCACCTGCCAAGCCGTTGCCTTTATGCAATTTCTGGCCATATCCTCCGTCCAGTCTCATGCCTGAAGTCTAAATCTCATTTCTGAATCACAGTGGCGTCAAGAAAATGCTTGACAAGATTTCTTAACGGTGATAGATATGTTTCACAATAGGAAACTGATATCGCCTGGCAAAGACAGGGAACATTTCGGAGATAATTGTAATTATCTGAAATTGCTTGTATATTTCTATGAATTTTTTCTGGAAAGACTTACACCGAAAAGAAATCGACTTCCGGAATCTATCATTAGTACTCACTCAGTCTCCCAACAGGAGACCAACAACGGGCAAATCCAAATGCTGGATCATGAGGTTACAGATCAATTTCTGATTCGTATAGTCCAACTCATCCACGATAAGGTAGTTTGAGAGGTTCGCCGATATGACATCGGAAGAAGAACTCGGGAAAAGGATTAAGGAATTTCGGATAGACAAGGGGATGACCTTACAAGAATTTGCCGAGAAGACCGGGCTCACTAAAGGGTATTTATCCAAGATTGAGAAAGCCAAGAAAGCTCCTCCCGTTTCTACATTACTCACACTCGCAAAAGCATTGAATATAAGCATTTCGGATATTTTTGGGGAAACAGAGGGTAATAGAAACCCCATCTGCTTGGTCAAAAATGGAGAAAGACGCAGTATTGCCCGAGATGGATCAGTCTTTGGATATGCGTATCAAACATTGGCCCACAGATTTCACAAAAAGTTTATGGAACCTTTTATCCTGACACTTCCGCTTCACCCCAAAGAAAATGCCCTATTTCAGCACAAAGGTGAAGAAATGCTCTTTGTGCTTGAAGGGACGATGAAATTCTTTCACGGAGAGAAGGAATACATCGTTGAAGAAGGTGACTGTGTTTACTTCGATGCAGGCATTCCACATTATGGTGTTTGTGAAGGAAACAGAGAGGTAAAATGCTTAATGGTGATTTACACCCCCGAATTGATCAACACATTCGTAGATGACCGACAGTCTTAAACTCAAAGGAGGTATTGAGCATGGGAAAGACAAAACTCTTCGATTTGAGTCATCCTTTTGGTGACAAGGTCCCCCTATGGCCGTATTTTGCCGATGTCAAGATCGAGCGGATGCATTATCATGCCAAATCCGGCGTACTCTCTCAGGTCATTACAACGACCATGCACTGCACCACTCATGCCGATTCGCCAGCCCACGTGTTTGAGGGCGGCATGTTTACGGATGAAATTCCCTTGGAGAAGTACTACGGTACCGGAGTCGCCGTGTCTATTCCCAAGAAAAAGTGGGAAAAGATTATGCCGGAAGATCTGGAGAAGGCACGTCCCAAGATTGAAAAGGGTGACATCGTCATGATTAATACCGGCTGGCACCACAAATACTCAGACAGCGTCGAATACTTCTGCTACTCCCCCGGTCTTTACAAAGAGGCCGGGGAGTGGTTCGTGGCAAAGGGAGTGAAGTGTGTGGGTGTTGACCAGCAGGCCTTAGACCACCCTTTGGCCACTGCCATCGGCCCACATGGGCCGGGCCCGCTGAGACCGGATGTTTGCGCCGAGTACAAGAAAGTGACTGGGCACGATGTGCTGGAAGACTTCCCCGATTGGGAGCCCTGTCATAATCTGTTGCTACGCAACGGCATCATGGGCTATGAGAACGTCGGTGGTGACCTGGATAAGGTCACCGGGAAGAGATGTACCTTTGCCGGCTTTCCTATCCGCTGGATGAAAGGCGATGGGTCTATTGTGAGAATAGTGGCCATTATGGATGAGGGGAATCAATAGAAATGCCCGATCATGCTGGTGGTCATCAATTATCCTGATTAAGGAGGAGCCTGTATGAAGAAACAAGATATCGAAGCTCTTTTTAACGTGAGTGGAAAGGTTGCACTGATCACTGGAGCGACGGGTGGTTTTGGCAAGGGTGCGGCAAAGGGGCTCGCCGCAGCTGGAACAAAAGTGATGGCAACGGCACGTACATTATCAACACTCGAACGGCTCGCCAAGGAGATTCGTGAAGAGGGCGGCCAGGCAGCATTTTCTCCGGGAGATCCCGTCAAACCTGAAGATGTAAAACGTGTGATCAAGAATACCGTTGACACCTTCGGTGGCATAGACATCCTGGTTACTGCTGCAGGCATCAATAAGGTCAAGCCAATCATTGAGCAGCCCATTGCGGACTGGGAAGAGGTCATGGGTGTGAATATGAAGGGGACCTACCTCTTCTGTAAGGAGGTGGGGAAGGTGATGATCAACCAGGGGCGGGGGGGTAAGGTGATCCTGGTTGGATCCGCCCGCGGACACTTGGGCTTAGCAAACTATAGCGCTTATTCTCCCTCGAAAGGGGCGGTGCATCTTCTGGCCAAGACCTTGGGCTGCGAATGGGGGCCTCACAAAATCAACGTGAACGCGATTGCGCCAACGGTATTCAGGACACCTCTTACGCAATGGATGTTCGATGATAATGCGTTTTACATGAATTTTCTCAAACGTATCCCCATAGGGAGGTTAGGCGAGCCCGAAGATTTTATCGGCACAGTGATCTTTCTTTCATCCAAGGCGTCTGACTTCATGACCGGGGCAATCGTGGATGTAGATGGGGGCTATACGGCAGGGTAGAGGGGTACATGCCAAATTCGGAGAATATTGCTGTCATCGGCGCGGGTCTGATGGGCCACGGGATAGCTCAGATATTTGCGAGCCAGGGCCATCAAGTCGCTTTGCTCGATGTGAGTGAGGGTGTTTTAGCGGAAGCCATTGAGAACATCCGGACTAACCTGACCCTGATGGCCCAGAACGGAATCGGCCGCCCAGAGGAAATTGAGCCCACCATTAAGAGGATAAAAGTGACTCGGGAATTAGAAGAGGCGGCTACCGATATCCAATTCGTTATCGAAGCCGTATCAGAAGACCTGGACCTAAAACAGAAACTCTTTCAAGAATTGGATTCCATTTGTTCATCGGATTGCATTCTGGCCACCAATACCTCGGTCATCAGCATCACGGAGATCGCAGCAAGAGCGTCGAAGAAAGACCGTATTCTGGGAACTCATTTCTGGAACCCTCCCTATCTCATCCCATTGGTTGAAGTGATCAAAGGTCAAGAAACATCTCCCCAGGTGGTAGACCTTACCGTGGATCTGTTGAGATCCGTGGGGAAACACCCCGTTAAAGTGAAAAAGGATGTGCCTGGTTTTGTAGGCAACAGGTTACAACATGCGCTCTGGCGTGAAGCCATTTCCATAATTGATAAAGGGATTGCAGATCCGGAAACAGTTGACGAAGTGATTAAGAAGGGATTTGGCATAAGGCTACCTGTTTTGGGTCCTATTGAAAATGCGGATATGGTTGGCCTTGATCTAACGATGGCCATTCATGACTATATTTTGAAACATCTTGAATCTTCCCCTGAACCTGCTCCACTTCTTAAGGAAAAGGTGAAGAAGGGAGAGCTTGGATTTAAGACAGGGCAAGGATTTCGAAGATGGTCAATGGAAGAAGTCCAACGTTCGAGGAAAAAACTCCTCGAATACCTCCTGAAGTGGACAAATGAGCAGAAGGGGAAATAGGCGGAGTGAAGGGAAGAGGTATAAACCGCTAACAATCTTTATACAGGGAGCACCTATGGAAAAACTCATTATCACCACTGCTTTAACTGGCAATATTACCCTTCCGACGCAAACACCCTACCTGCCTCTCACACCTCAACAAATCATTGATGAGGCAGTGAGGGCTGCAAACGCCGGAGCAGCCTCTGTCCACATCCATGGAAGGGACCCCAAAACTGCCAGACCCACTACTGAGCCGGCCGTATACAGGGAAATCGCCACTGGCATTAAAGCTAGAAGCAATGTAATCGTCTGTGTGACCACGGGCGGTACAGCAGATATGACACCAGCCCAGAGAGCACAAGTCGTACCTGCCCTCAAGCCGGAATTGGCAACGTTTAACATGGGGTCCATCAACTTCTCCATCCATCCTATAGCCGAACGTTACAAGGATGAGGATTATAAATTCCCATGGGAAAAAGAATTTGCAGTAGGCACCAAGGACTTTATTTTCAGAAACACATTTGGCGATATCGAGAAGCTCTGCCAGATGATGCAGGAGAATGACACCAAACCAGAATATGAGGCGTATGACGTAGGTCATCTCTATAATCTTCATTTCCTTATCAGAAAGAACATTATCAAGTTACCTGTCTGGTTACAGTTTGTCACTGGGGTTCTTGGCGGGATCGGTTCCTCATTAGAAGATGTGATGTACATGAAGCAGACTGCCGACAGATTGATCGGGGCTGATCATTATAAGTGGTCAGTCATTGGTGCGGGATACCCAGCAGAATTCAATTTGGCCACTTTGGGCATTATGATGGGAGGACATGCCAGAGTTGGATTTGAAGACAATCTATTTATTGAGAAAGGAGTCCTGGCTAAAAGCAACGCGGAGCTCGTAGAAAAAGTGGTCAGGATTGCTCGGGAGCTGGGAAGAGAAATAGCAACGCCCGACGAGGCTAGAGCAATACTTGGCCTAAAAGGTAAGGATAAAGTCAGCTATTAGTGCCCATTCGAGGCTTTGGCAAACCTTGTATTGGGAAAACAGTAGAAAGACAAAGGAGGACCGAAGAATAACGATGAATCAGATGCGAGCAAGAAAGGGGTGATCGTTGTCAGGGATAGAAATTCTATGAGTGATTAGAAGGATGTCAGGATTGAACAATTTGAAAAATAAAGGAGGGAGGATGGTTTATACGCGAAGATTTCCCTGAGATGGATAACAAAAAGTGGCTGAAGTGGATTATCGTCCAGGACAAAGAGGACGAGAGGGTCATCTCAACCGAAAATATCCCGATCGAAAGGAATCAATTTAAACCTTAACCCACCAAAGCTGATCATTTTTATGGTTTGTGCCTGCCAGCGGTAGTCAGGAGTGATCATGCCGCCATTTGGAATTAGCAATCAACCGAGGAGGATCTTTCAATGTCAGTGAGACAAGACGAAAAGGGTTGGACTCATATTGATTGGGAGCTGGAGGGTGTTACACCGAAAATGATCGACTGGTGGTGGTGCAATATGGAGAAAGGATTCGTGCTGTGGCACCCCATCGATCACACCAATTTCTATTGGCATAAGAAGCCGACAGGTAATCAAGCTCTGGGAAAAATTCATGTCGCTCCCCAGATATGGTCTGACGGCACGTTCATTAAACCACACATCCGCTGGGATGATGTAGCCACGTTGTCCGAGGACATCAGAGAAATTATCATTTACGATCATGCCGTGGTGGCAGCAGGCATCAGCATGACCGGAGAAAACGTGAAAGATGATGACCCGCCTGTTTCGTATCGCATTCATCAGTATGAAAAGACGGATTTCGGAGTAAAGGGTATGTCCTCCGCTATCCCTATCGTGTCAGAACCCCTGGAGAAGGGGCTGGTATGGGCCAAGCATGGGTCTGAAGAAATAGGGTACTTTCAAGACTTTCTCGCAGACCTATACAGATTATGGCGTGTTGTTAAAAATCCGGAGATGAATCCCTATTATTCCTTCAAGATAGTGAGAGAGGGTAAATCTCTCAGATACGCCGTGAAATAAAAGGACTGGCATTACCTCTCCGCCCGTGAAATATCCCGAGCTTCCTCATTCGGTGCCGGAGTGTGCTAGGATTTAAGCCTAACAGTTTCGCAGCTCCGGCCGGTCCATGAATTCTGCCCTTTGTCATCTCTAAGGCATGTTTGATATGCTTTGACATAGCGCGATCAAGGTCTAGAAAATCATCTTTTCGAGTGGTCGATTCCTCAAGTTCCATATTGCCGTCCGGCCAGACGATGTTATCAAACGCCAAGGGCCGACCTTTGCTCAGAATCAAGGCCCGCTCTATGACGTTTTCCAGCTCCCGGACATTACCCGGCCATGAGTAGTCCATCAGGGGAGCCATGGCTCCCGTGGCCAGTTTGGGTAGGTGAGGCATCTGCAATTCCTTCGATTTCTTTTCAACAAAATGATTAACTAAGGCAGGGATATCTTCCTTTCGGTCTCTTAATGGCGGGATGATGATAGGAAAGACGTTAAGCCTGAACCAGAGATCGTCCCGGAACAGCCTTTTCTTGACCATCTCATAGAGGTTCTGGTGGGTTGCAGCAAGGATGCGGATGTCGACCTTGATCTGGCTGGTTCCGCCCACCCGGTGAATGCTCTTGTCCTGTAAGACCCGCAACATTCTGACCTGGGCCTGGAGTGGCAGCTCACCCACTTCATCCAAAAAAATAGTTCCTCCGTTTGCGCGCTCAAAGCAACCCCGTTTTTGTGAGATGGCACCGGTAAATGCCCCCCTTTCATGACCGAAGAGTTCGCTGTCTATAAGGGTATCGGGAATGGCCCCGCAATTGACCTGGACGAAGGGGCCGCTCTTGCGACGGGAGAGGCTATGGATGGCGTTAGCGATAATCTCTTTTCCTACACCAGTTTCCCCTTGCAGCAATACCGGGCTATCCAGTGGTGCGACCTCCTTAACCATTTCCATAACTCCTCTTAGACCGAAATCCCCACCGATCACATCCCCGGAAAAATTTTGAAGTCTGCCTTGCAGATAGTGAGGGTCATCAGCCATGACCTCTTTGAGTTGATTGACCTCGTCATACCTCAGGGCATTGGACAGGGCGATCGCGAAAGGTTTATACAAGATTGAGAATAATCGCAAATGCTCATCCGAATACCGGTCCAGTCCCTCTGCAAAGAGAACTAAATTCCCAAGTTTGGTCCCTTTAACGGCCAGATGCATCACCATGAGAGAATCTTTTAATTGTCCCGTCCTTTGAACGATGGGTCTCGCCACCGGATCCATTAATACACGATTCCATATTAATACGGGAGGCAGGCTCGGGGCATCGAGGAACTTACGGCCTCCGTCATCTAAAGGTTGAACATAGTTGACTCTGCGGGCTTCCGTGGGAGTTGTCATTGCAATAGTTCTTAACGCACCCAGTCCTCGATCATAAAGATTGAGATTGAGTCTGTCAGCCGGCATAAAGGACCTCAGGTAGATGAGACATTCCTGCATGGCGAATTCAAAATCAAGATTCCCACAGATACGTAGGGTAGCCTGGCGGAAAAATTCGTTTTCATCGACAACCATGTCTTGCACTCCTAATGTTTTAGTGATATTGAATTATGCAGATATTTATCATATTTGACAAATTTATGCAAAATTGTCTTTTACGACAAATAACTTGTCATATTTCACGAATCTAAAATAAGAGCATTTATATGTATTTGATATTCTAGTACAATATTAATGGCACGTTTTTCGCCTCTATCAATAGGAAGAATCTGTACCGCAGTTATTTTGTTATCCAGAGTTCTAAATTCCT
Source organism: Thermodesulfobacteriota bacterium (assembly GCA_050014415.1). GTDB lineage: Bacteria > Desulfobacterota > BSN033 > BSN033 > UBA1163 > JBEKDJ01. Next base: position 29,229 of record JBEKDJ010000008.1, read on the forward strand.
AACAAACCGTCTGGATTTATTGGATCACTTTAAGCAAATCTCAAAAAAAGAAGGGAGCAAGAAAGGGGGTGACTATACATAAAAGCATAAGAATCAAATATGTGGAGAATTGAGTGTAATAATTAGAAAATAGGGAGGAGGTAGCTTATGAAAAGGAATGTTTTTTGTAGTGTTTTGAGTGTTTTTTTAGTGAGTAGTCTAATTCTTGTAGGTTCTTCGATGCCTGCATTCACAGCGGAACCCGCTCCTCAGACAGTAAAAATCGGCGCCATGATATCACTCACCGGACCTGATGCCGCAATTGGAGGTCCTGCCAAACTCGGATTTGAGTTGGCCATAGACGAGATAAACAAGGGCGGTGGTGTCATGTTAAAAGCATACGGCAAGAAGATACCCCTCGAATTGGTCCTGCTTGATATGGAGACCAATCCGGAAAAGGCCATTGCCAGAGCTGAGGCGCTCAATGCCCAGAAAGTGCCCGTTGCCGTGGGCACCACCTTGATCGGCTCATCAGCCGAAATATTCGAGAAGAACAAATTGCCCGTTGTAGCCTCCATCATGACGATCAATGCGATCATGGATAGGGGATTCAAACACTTCTTCAATATTGGTACATTGAACAGTGATGTGGCCCAAGTCGTCTTTGATACCTTCGGTGCCCTTCCCAAGGGCCCCATGCCTACCAAGTGGGCTTTCATCAAAGAGCAGAGCGACTTCTCAACAGAGTTGTTTATCTTCGCAAAGCAGATGGCTGCCAAGCGTGGCATTACCGTAACCTACGAAGGGGAATACACCATGATGACCCCTGACTTGAGTGCACTTATTACGGGGGCCAAGAATTCCGGCGCCGAGGTCGTCTTTTCTTTCCCTACCCCTCCTGATGCCATTACCATGCTGAAGCAAATGGCACAGCTCGGCTACAAACCAAAGGCGATAATAGCACTCAGGGCTTCTGACGACCCATCGTGGGGAAGACTGGGTGATCTGGGCAATTACGCCATTGGATCGCCTGACTGGCACGCAGCCCTCAATTACGCGGGCGTAAGGGAACTCAATGCCGCAGTCAAGGCGAAGACAGGGCAACCTACTAATCCTTCTGTTGGTCCCGCTTTTGCGTCTGTCAAGTTAGTGGCAGCGGCTATTGAGAAGGCGGGTAGCCTCGACAGGGCAGCCATCAGGGATGCCATCGCCTCAACCGACATGGCAACCGTGGTAGGTCAGGTCAAATTCGGTTCCAATAATGCTCGGGTAAATGCGATTCGGCCCGTCATTCAGTGGCAAAGTGGGACAATGGAACTCATATGGCCGGACAACCAGAAGACTAAACCGTTTGTTTATCCTATTCCGTCCAAGTAGTAGAAGTGAGGATGCGTACATGTGGGACGGAAGAACAGGCTTTGTATTTCTGCTTCTACGAATCTCCGCATCATTGTACTTACTTATGCAATGGATCTGAATATGCCACTTCTTGAAATAGACAGTGTTAGTAAGTCATTTGGCGGGGTGATGGCTGTCAATCGTGTCAGCCTCACCCTCGACCAGGGTGAGATAGTAGGACTCATCGGGCCCAACGGGGCCGGCAAAAGCACTCTGTTCAATCTGATAAGCGGGATCGACAAGCCCAATAGAGGCAGGATAAGGTTCGATGGTAGGGACATAACCGTTACAGCACCTGACGAAATTTGCCGGTACGGTATAGCGAGGACCTTTCAGCTGGTAAGGCCGTTCAACCAACTGAGTCCCCTGGAAAACGTTATGGTGGGTAGAATCTTTGGTAGTGTGCCGGCGCGAAGTTTGAGACAAGCCCGTCTGGAATCGGAAGAGATTCTATCCCTTACGGGTCTGGCGAGCAAACGGGTCAAGATGGCAGGAATGCTCGGCCTGGTTGACCGTAAGCGATTAGAGATTGCCCGGGCCTTGGCAACCAGGCCCAAGCTATTACTCCTTGATGAAATGATGGCTGGGCTCAACCTCACTGAAATAAACGCTGCGATAGCCCTCATAAAGAGTATCAGGGACTCCGGGATAAGCCTGATCGTGGTTGAGCATGTAATGAAAGTGATTCTTAATATTTCGGACCGGGTGGTTGTGATAAAGGCAGGGGAAAAGATAGCCGATGGCTCACCCCAGGAAGTGGCAAGCGATCCCCAGGTGATCGAGGCCTATTTGGGGAAAGGGAACGTGTGTTAGAGATCAGCCACATCGATGTATTTTACGGCGACCTTCAGGCGTTATGGGATGTGTCAATGACGATCGATGAGGGAAAGATAGTGACTCTTGTCGGCTCCAACGGTGCCGGTAAGAGCACCCTCATGCTCTCCATCTCAGGGCTTATCAAGCATAAAACTGGGAGCATTCGTTTTGAGGGGATACGCTTGGATAGATTACCTTCTTACCGGAGAGTGGAACAGGGCATTTCTATGGTTCCTGAGGGGAGAAGGCTATTCCCTCAGATGACAGTGCTGGAGAACCTGGAAGTGGGTGCTTCCATTAAAGCAGCCAGAAAAGTAAGGTTGGATACTCTCAACTGGATTTGTGAACTTTTTCCGATTTTAAGAGAGAGGAAGAAACAAAGAGCGGGGACATTAAGCGGTGGAGAGCAGCAGATGTTAGCCATAGGCAGGGTACTCATGTCCCGGCCAAGGCTACTCCTGATTGATGAGATGTCTCTGGGCTTAAGCCCACTCTTGGTTCAAGAAATCTCTCGGGTGATTAAAGATATAAATAAATCGAGAAAGCTCACCATTCTCCTGGTGGAGCAGGATGTTCAACTCGCCTTGTCGCTTGCTGACTGGGGCTACATTATCGAGAACGGCCGCATTGTAGGCCAGGGCGAGGCCAGAGAGCTTCTGTGCAGTGAGGAGGTCAAAGAGGCCTATCTGGGCATGGGGCTAGCAGGAAAGGTGGGCTAAACCGAGTGAATGCGGTCATCCAGACTGTCTTGATTGGAATTGTAGTTGGAGCGTTATACGGGCTGGTAGCCCTCGGTTTCGGCCTGATCATGGGTGTGATGAAATTCGTTAATATTGCCCATGGCAGTTTCATCATTATTGGCGGTTACGTTGCCTACTGGCTCTTCACGCTCTTGGGCATAGACCCCTACCTGTCTATCCCCGCGGTAATGCTTGTCATGTTCGCTATGGGGCTGATTCTGTACTGGCTCCTGTTCTCACCGCTTCTCAAATACCCGCGTGCCGAGATGCGGCTCGACAAGTCGCTGTTAATTACCTTTGGTGCTACGTGGATACTTGACAATACCGTCACGGTGCTCTGGACTCCCGACACCAGGAGCATAGTCACTTCCTACACCGGAAGCACTATCGATATTCTCGGGGCCAAACTGGGTCTTACCGGTCTTGCCGGCATTATCCTTGCCGTCCTGGTCGCAGTGGTCCTGCATGTTCTCCTCACCAGAACCTACTTCGGCAAGCACGTCCGGGCAGCGACCGAGGATTCGGGGGCAGCCAGCTTAAGTGGGGTCAATGTGCAGGGCACCTACCTGATTTCCTGCGGTATTGCCACAGCTCTAGCCGGTGTGGCAGGGGTGGTGATTGTCTCCAGTTACTCCATTACCCCGAGCGGAGGCCTCAACTGGTTGCTCACCGCCATGGTAGTCATCGTCCTAGCCGGTGAGGAGAACATTACCTACATACTCCCTGCAGGACTGATTCTGGGCTTGGTGCAATCAATCAGTACCCTCTTTGTGAGCCCTGCCTACCAGCAACCCATTGCGCTCATCATATTTATACTGGTCCTTATGTTCCGGCCTAACGGACTATTTGCGAGAAGGAGATAAGAGCACGGATGGCAGCTAACTGGAAGAAGCTATTGGCGTCAGGGGTTATCCTGGCCCTCCTCTTCGTCCTGCCCCTGGTGATGAACTTAGGGAGCAATGTGATGAACCTCATGGTGACGCTCTTCATCTATATCATCCTTTCTCAAAGCTGGAACCTCATAGGGGGGTATACGGGGCAGGTGAACCTCGGCATTGTGGCCTTCTTCGGTGTAAGCACCATAGTCACCCATTTCCTCTGGAAAGCAGGTCTCCTCATCTATTTTGCCATATCAGCGGGAAGCTTATCCGCCGTGATTCTTGCCGCACTTATCGGTCTTCCTACGCTCAGGCTGCGGGGGATGTATTTTGCCGTCGGGACTCTCGCACTTGCCCAGGCGGCCCAGACCATAGTCGCCAACATCTTCACCAGGTCGGTTTCCATGCCGGGGAACTTTGCGACAACGTATAGCCTTACTCCCCGGTATTACCTGGGATTGCTTCTGGTGGTCATCGCCATGGTGGTGGTCTTTTTGGCCACCCGCTCCAAGGTCGGTCTCGCGATGGTTGCGATCCGCGATGATGAGCAGGCAGCCCTGGTAACCGGCGTCAAGGTATTCAAATACAAAGTCATCGCCCTCCTGATCAGCGCCGTCCTAGCTGGCCTGGCGGGTGGTCTCTATGCGTTCGTGCGGCTTTCGTTTTGGCAGATCTCGATTGTTTTCAGTCCCTCATGGACCTTCGACGCGCTGCTAGCGGTTATTATTGGTGGTGCCGGTACACTCGTTGGACCTGTTGTAGGGAGCATTTTTCTTGTCGTCCTCTCTGAAATATTTGCCAACACCTTAGGGCAGGCCCACCTCATCATCTTCGGTTTCCTCTTCATCCTGGTGGTCCTCTTCCTGCCGCAAGGACTGATGGGCGGAGTGGATCTGATGCGCACCCGGATGTATCGTACGTGGCAAAGTGTTCAAAAAGCCACAGGAGGTCTGAAGGACATAGTACTCTAAAATAATCTCAGTGCTCAGGTTTATTTTTTAACTTAACCGGAAAATATGCAAAAGAGGATTAAAATAACTCAGAAAGAAAAGATTATCGGCTTATCATGCGGTAGAGTAAACGGCAACAGTGAGATTCTCTTAAAGGAAGCTCTGATGGGAGCGGAGGAGATTGGAGTGGAATCAGAAATTATCCGTGCCATGGAGCTAAGGGTAAAACCATGCACGGGTTGTGAAGCGACGATGATGTGGAATGGATTCTAGAAAAGGTTCTTTTGGGAGATCATGGGTTAATCGTTAGTACTCCTGTTTATCATTTACGGGCAAACTCGCATTTTGAAATCATCAACGAAAGAATGCTACCCGTCATGTTCAGGAATCCGGGGATCCTGAAAAAGACAAGAGTGGGAGCCATCATTTCCGTCGGCGGGGGGGAGCCTGAGTGGACCCCCTTAGGTCTCACATCCGCCAACATCTTTGTCCAGCACACCCGAAAGCTCGCCGATCAGATACAGGTGAATTTCGTCGGGCGCCCGGGCGCTGTTTTGGCGAGACCGGAGTACCTCGAGCGAGCCAGAGAATTAGGACGAAGAGTGGCCAGAGCAATGATGGTACCGATTGAAGAAGTGAAATATATGGGTGAAGACAAAGATGTAGCCTGTCCGGTCTGCCACTGCAACATTCTGCAGGTCTTTGAGAAATTGCCGGATG
>JBEKDJ010000009.1:0-31395 GCA_050014415.1 Thermodesulfobacteriota bacterium
ATCTGTGAAGAATTGATGAACACTGGCCGCCACTTCAGGTCCTATCCCATCTACCTCCATGAGGTCTTCTTCTGATAGGTGAAAGAAATCCTCCAGTCGTGGAAAATGACGAGCCAAATCTTCTGCAGTGGTTTCACCCACGTTGCGGATGCCAAGGGCGTATAGGAATTTCGACAAAGGCTTGGTTTTGCTTTTTTCAATAGCATCGATGATGTTTTGGGCTGATTTCTCAGCCATTCGCTCAAGAGCGATTAACTTATCTTTTTTGACATAGTAGATATCGGCGACATCTGAAACCAAGCCTTTGTCTACCAGCTGATCGATCAGCTTCACCCCAAGGCCGTCAATATCCATTGCTCGTTTGGAAGCGAAGTGTTTTATCCGGCCTTTCAATTGAGCTGGACAGTCAAGGCCGATGCAACGGTGGATCGCTTCCTCTTTGATGATCTCTGCTCCGCATACCTTGCACTCCGAGGGGATTTTGTAAGGTTGTTCCGCTCCAGTTCGTTTTGATTTGATTACCTCAACCACTTCCGGAATAACGTCACCTGCTCTTTGAATAAGAACGGTATCTCCGATCCGGATGTCCTTTCTATCAATCTCGTCCTGATTATGCAGGGTCGCCCTACTAACCTCCACACCTCCTACTCTGACAGGTTTCATAATCGCTACCGGTGTGATTACGCCCGTTCTCCCCACCTGGGGTTCAATACCTAGTATTTTCGTCGTAGCCTGTTTCGGTTTAAATTTGATGGCCAATGCCCAGCGGGGACTCCGGGAAATTTCTCCCACCTTGGTCTGAAGATCGAAGTGATTCACCTTGATGACCGTTCCATCGATTTCGTAGGGAAGGGTTTCCCTCTTTTCATTTATCTCGCGGTAATAGTCGAGGACTGCATCGATGCTTCTGCACTTCCGGGCATGGGGATTGGTCCTTAACCCCCATCTGGGCAAGGTCTGAAGGACCTCCCATTGGGTCTTAAACGTCCGGCCAATGACTTCGCCCAAACCGTAGCAGTAGATTTCGAGAGGCCGCTCCGCGGTGATCTTCGAATCGAGCTGCCGAACCGATCCGGCTGCTGCATTTCGCGGGTTGGCAAAGGCGGGTTCCCCCATTTGTTCGCGTTTACGGTTGAGCTCTTTGAACCGATTGATCTGCATGATCACTTCACCCCGAACTTCCAAACGCTCCGGGACTGAGATTTCTTTCCGGATCAGCTGAAGCGGGATCGTCTTCATGGTTCGGAGATTATGGGTGATGTTCTCACCGTTCACTCCGTCGCCGCGGGTGGAGCCTACGACGAACTGGCCCCGTTCGTAAACGAGTTCAACAGCTAAGCCATCGAATTTGGGCTCAGCCACATACTCGATGTCTGAAGAGATTCCCAGAAGTTTCTTCACCCGCTTATCAAAATCCCTTGCTTCAGATTCGTCAAAGGCATTGGCAAGGCTGAGCATGGGGATCGTATGGCGGACGATCTCGAAGGCTTCCAGAGGAGGCGCGCCGACCCGCTGGGTAGGAGAATTTGGAGAGCGCAGTTTGGGGTACTGTTGTTCAAGCCTCTCCAGCTCCTTCATGAGGCGGTCATATTCGGCATCGGAGATTTCCGGTTGATCGAGGATGTAATAACGATGGTTATGATATCCGATCTCCTCCCGGAGTCTTTCCGCCTTCTTTCTTATGGTCTCTGTCACCATTTTGCCACCGTATTCCTAAGATGCTCTAGACCTATCCGTTAACGACGAAAGATTGGAATCTCATTTTCCATTTTAGACACGGCGTGAAACCTTGTCAAATTGATTAGCGTGGCAACGGGAAGGCCGTATTTCTCGCAGAGGCCACAGAAATTTCAGGGAGAGCGTTTCTTTTGTCATGTCGAGAGAGAGGCCGGCTGGATGTGAAACCTCAACGGCGGAGGGAGGAGAGGCTCCGAGAATACCTGCTCCTCTGTACTACTAACGTGCAGGATCTCTCGCCCGCTTCGCTCGAGCTCACAGAGGTCAAGGCTCCAGCCCTCTGGGAGCTCTGTGAGAGGCAGAGCATTTTTCACACTTCACCGAAGGATTGCCGAACACAGGCTGCTGCAATCAAGCATTATTTGTCTTCCCTTCACCATCTAAATATGGGGTTTGAGGTGTCTTTTTTACCCAGATATAGGGGTTAGGTTGACCGATGGGAAAATTGAATTAAGTATAAAATTTTACTTGACAAAATCGAATTTTGGGTATATCAATAATCCCTAAGTGGAAAAAAGTGGGAAAAGGTGGTATGGATTTTAAGATGAGGGGGATGGAACGATGTTCAGGGGCAGGTATGAACATGCCTTAGATTCGAAGGGCCGGATCAGCATCCCTTCGAGATTCAGAGAGATCCTCGCCAAAAAATATGATGATCGTCTAGTCATCACCAATTTCGACCATTGCCTCCTTGCATTCCCTTACAAAGAATGGTCTGTTGTGGATAAGAAAGTTGGTTCATTCTCCCTGGTGAGGAAGGAAACGAGCGCCTTCTTCAGGTTCTTCTATTCCAGTGCCATCGATTGCGACATTGATAAGCAGGGAAGGCTTCTCATTCCCCAGACATTGAGGGATTATGCCAATCTTCAAAGGGATGTTGTTTTGGTGGGCGAGGGGAAGAGAATTGAGATATTTGCCAAAGAGCGCTGGCTAGAAGAGGCTCGGAGGGCTGAAGAGGATTTTGACAAAATCAGGGGTCCCCTGGCTGATCTTGGCCTGTAAGCAGCAGGGCGTCCAGTGCATAGATCAGAGGGCCTTCTCCTTTGAAATTTGTTTCGTGTTACCCCGCTATGCACTTTGCCCCCTACGTTTCGATAAGTAGGATTTGAGATTTTGAAGCACATCCCTGTATTGGTTGAAGAAGTGATGGCCCATTTGAGATGCGAACCGGGAAAGAGCTATGTAGATGCCACCTTGGGGGAAGGCGGGCACACTTTGGAGATCTTAAAGCGGACCGCACCCGATGGAATCGTCATCGGGGTTGAATGGGACGGCGACGCCATCGTTGAAGCGAGAAAGGTATTGATGGCATATGGTGAACGGGTAAAAATATTTCGCCAAAACTTTGCCGCTCTGCCCGACCTATTAAGAACGATGGAGGTTGAGTCGGTCGATGGAATCTTGCTCGATTTGGGGCTCTCCTCCTTGCAGTTAGAGAAGGCGGAGAGGGGGTTTAGTCTAAGAGGGGAGGGGCCTTTAGACATGAGGATGGATCAGCGGACAGCCCAAACGGCCGCTGACCTTGTCAACCACCTCTCCGAGAAGGAGTTGGCCGATACCCTGTTTGAGTATGGCGAGGAGAGATGGGCCAGACGGATTGCGAAAGCCATTGTTCGAGAGAGAGATCGGAATCCCATCCGGACGACCCAGGCACTGAGAAGGATTGTCCATCGTGTGATCCCCCGGCGATTTCATTTTCGGAGGATCGACGCTGCCACCAAGACCTTTCAGGCCTTTCGTATCAGGGTGAATAGTGAATTGGATAATCTGAGAGAAGTGCTGGAGACGGGATGGAGGCTCTTGAGAAAGGGAGGCAGGATGTGTGTTATCTCTTTTCACTCCCTCGAAGATCGGATGGTCAAAGAGAGCTTTAAGAGGTGGGAGAGGGGGGAGCCCGATCTTCCAGGGCCGGGAGGCGTGATGCGGGTGATCACCAAGAAGCCTGTCACTCCTTCTGAGGAAGAACGGAATATGAATCCCCGATCGCGCAGTGCTAAACTAAGGTGTGCAGAAAGGGTGTAAGGATTTCAGATGGCGAAGGCGATGATCGGCGGTTCGGATCGAATTCTCTGGACAGAGAAGGGCAGGGTAGCCCAACGGAAACCAGTTGCTGTTAAGCTTAATCTCCTTCTCCTTTTCACTCTCATCATGCTTTTCTTAATTGGAGGATCTCTCTTCCATGTTTGGTCAAGAATTCAGGTGATCCGGCTTGGATATGAAATCTCACATGCACTGAAGGCGGAAAGGATGCTCGCCGAGGAGAATAAAAGGTTACACTTGGAGATTGCTACGCTCAAATCCTACGGACGGATCGAAAGAATCGCCGTGGAGGATCTGGGGATGATTAAACCCCGGCCTGATCAAGTGATTGTAGTCCGATGAAAAAGAAATCTGTCAATTGGTTCAAGGCAAGGATGATCTTGATCGCTTGCCTCCTCTTCTTCTGCTTCGTTTTGATCGGGGGAAGGATGTTTCAGCTTCAGGTGCTGAAAAAGGAAGAGCTCTATAGGCTGGCTGACCATCAGCACCATATTCAGATCCCCCTTGTTCCCAAACGGGGGACGATTTATGATCGGCAGGGGAATGAATTGGCCGTCAGCATCGAGGTCGATTCGATTTATGCGGATGCTCGGAAAATCGTTGACATGGAAAGGACAGTCAACAAACTTGCTGTCATCCTCCAGATTGATCGGGCGGAATTGAAAGAGAGATTGAAGAAGCGCAAATCCTTTGAATGGATTCAGAGGAAGATCTCTTCAAAGGAGGCGGAGCAGATCAAAGCCTTTCGCCTGCCAGGGATCTATTTCTTGAAGGAGAATCAACGGTTTTATCCCAATTCCGAATTGGCCGCCCATGTCATCGGTTTTGTCGGCCTCGATTCCAGAGGCCTGGAGGGTGCGGAATTCCAATACGATGCCTCACTCAACGGAAAGGGTCAAGTCTGGACGATGGCGAGAGATGCCATGGGTCGGGAGATCTCTTTGGATGATATCCCTTTCGAGAAAGAGGATCATTACCGGAATATCTTTCTCACCCTGGACAAGCAGATCCAACATATCGCTGAAACAGAGCTGAGCCAATCTGTTCAGAAATGGGGAGCAAAGGGAGGCTTCATCATCGCCATGGATCCTTCGACCGGAAAGGTCCTTGCCATGGCCTCTGACCCCTTCTTCGATCCAAATCAGTTTATCCAATACCGATCCAGAAATTGGAAGAATCGAGCCATCGCCGACGCCTTTGAACCGGGTTCTCTCTTTAAAGCCTTTCTTGCAACGGCCGCTTTAGAGGAGAAGGTGGTTCAGCCTACCGACTCTTTCTTTTGTGAGAATGGGTCCTACACGGTTTATGACCGAACGATCCATGACCACTCGAAGCATGGGTGGCTGACCGTTCAGCAGATCGTCAAATACTCGAGTAACATTGGGGCATCGAAGGTCGGTGAAAAGATGGGGAAGGACCGTCTCTATCAGTATATCTGCGGATTCGGATTTGGGGAGAAGACAGGGATCAGTCTTCCAGGGGAAGGGAAAGGAATCTTGCATCACCCGAGATATTGGTCACCGGTTGCCTTGGACACCATCTCCTTTGGCCAAGGGATTTCTGTGACCGGGATTCAGTTGGTGAGTGCTCTTTCGGCCATCGCAAATGGTGGACTTCTGATGAAGCCCTATGTCGTGGAGAAGATCACGAATGAAAAGGGTGAGGTTGTCCAGTCCTTCAAATCAGAGGTGGTCAGGAGGGTGATTTCAGAGGAGACGGCCCAAAGGGCGACGGCACTTCTCCAAGCAACCACAGAGAGGGGAGGGACAGGGGAAGGGGCTGTGCCTATAGGATATGAGGTGGCGGGAAAAACAGGAACCGCACAAAAGGTCGATAAGCTATCGGGAGGATACTCCGAAGACCGGTACCTGAGTGGATTTTTTGGATTTGGACCCCTCCATGAGCCCAAGATCGTTCTGCTCGTCGTGATCGACGAACCTCAAGGGGCCATGTACGGGGGGGTTGTGGCTGCTCCGATATTCAGAGCAATCATGGAACAGGTTCTTCCCTCCCTCAATGTCCTTCCCAAAGGGACTCTGGTTGTGAAGAACGAAACTCGCTTTGCCGCCGAAGAAGAAGGATCTAAAACCGCTCCCATGATCGATGAAGTGAGGGTGGGTGAGGGAATCCGAACGATGGTGATGCCGGACCTTACCGGATTGTCGATGCGCAATGCCCTTAGCCATATGGAAGGGAGGGGACTGATCATCAGGCTCTCGGGGAATGGAAAGGTCGTGGACCAGACCCCAAGGCCGGGGATCGTGATTGAGAAAGGAGATATCTGTTATTTGAAACTTCGGTCCGCGTCTTAAATAGCTTTAACTATGATTCAGACACTTAGCCCTAGACTTCGGACATGAGACTGAACGAGGAAGGTGGTCAGGGACCACGGAAGAATGATGGGGAAATGGGGTGATGAGGAGGTCGGGAGAAATTGAAAGCAGAAAGAAGCAGCCAGAAATGAGTGGGCAAATAGCCGACACGCCAACATGAATCAATCCCATTTAGGATGGTTTCGTGCAGAGCGATAAACGCATGGCTTTTTTGTGGCGATGATGGAACTGATGAGATTATTGGAAGGGGTTGAGATCAAGAAGATCACAGGAGAGACTCGAAGGGAGATCGGAGGAATCGCATACCATTCACGTCGGGTGAGGAAAGGCTTTCTTTTTGCAGCCATTCGAGGCATGGAGGTGGATGGTCATCAATTTATCCGAGAGGCGATTGAGCGAGGTGCGGAGGCCATCGTTTTAGAGCAAAAGCGCGAGATCGGCAGCCGGACGATGATCTTGGTCCCTAACAGCCGCCAGGCTCTGGCAAGAATTTCATCGAATTTCTATGGGAATCCCTCGTCTCTCGTCAAGCTGATCGGCATCACCGGGACGAATGGAAAGACGACAACGACCTATCTGTTGGAATCCATTCTTAAGAAGGCAGGTTGTGCCGTTGGCGTCATCGGAACGGTCAATTATCGGTATGGTCAGATGAAGGCACCAGCGCCAAACACCACCCCGGAATCTTTAGATCTCCAAATGATCTTACAGGAGATGGTGAAGGAGAAGATCACTCATGTCATCATGGAAGTCTCCTCTCACGGCCTCGACCTCGATCGGGTTTTTGGATGCGAATTTGATGGTGTCATCTTCACGAATTTCACTTCAGACCATCTCGATTACCACAAGACGCTGACGCAGTATTTTGAGAGCAAAAGGAAGCTTTTTTCGGAGCTATTGACGGCAAGCCCTAAAAAGCGACGATTTGCGGTGACGAACCAGGATGACCCGAGAGGCGACGAGATCGTAGGGGGGATTGACCTCCCCGTCATCCGTTACGGACTCAGCCCTTTATCCGATATTTCTCCAGACCAGGTGACTTCCACCTTCGACGGTCTTTCCTGCCGAATCAGAACTCCGAAGGGGCAGCTTTCTGTCCATTCGAAACTGATTGGAAGATTCAATCTCCACAACATTCTGGCCGCCATAGCGGCAGGGATGGCTATGGATCTTCCTTTGGAAATCCTAAAAGAAGGGGTTGAAGGGATGGAGGGGGTTCCAGGGAGATTTGAGAAGGTGGAAAACGGAAAAGGCATCCATATTATTGTGGACTATGCTCACACCCATGATGCCCTGGAGCGGGTCCTGTTTGGGTTGAAGGACATCCTTGGGAGTCTGCCTCGGGGTAATGGAAGGGTGATCACCGTGTTTGGCTGCGGTGGAGATCGGGATCGAACGAAGCGACCTTTGATGGGAGAAGTGGCGGGACGGTACAGCGACCTTAGCATTCTGACATCGGACAACCCAAGGACAGAAGATCCCCTCGCGATCATGGCCGAGGTGGAAAGGGGATTGAGATCCCTTCCTTTGGAGGAGTGGCATCGGGGGAACATGGGTTCATGGAGGTCGAAGAAAGGATACCTGAAGATTCCGGACCGACGGGAAGCCATTCAGAAAGCGATTCAGCTGGCCCAACCTTTTGATACCGTGCTCATCGCCGGCAAAGGCCATGAGGATTATCAGATCATCGGAAAGAAGAAAATCCCTTTCGATGATCGTGTGGAAGCCAGGAGGGCTTTGGAGAGAGAATGATCCTTGCTTTGGAAGACGTATTAAGGGCCACCGGAGGAAAACTTCTCCAGGGGAAGGAGAGAACCTTCTTCCAGGGGATCACCACGGATTCAAGAACAGTGGCCAAAGGGGAGCTTTTCATCGCCCTGAAGGGGATTCGCTTCGATGGTCACCACTATGCCTTAGAGGCCCTGGAGAAAATGGCAGGAGGTGTGGTGGTCGAAGAGGGGAAGGTTGGAGATATTCGATGGAATGGTTATCGATCCAGAGCGGTGATTGCTGTGAAGGATACGCTCCGCGCCTTGGGAGATCTCGCTCGGGACAGGAGGCGAAAGTACAACACCCCTGTCGTGGCGTTAACCGGAAGTAATGGGAAGACGACGACGAAGGAGATGATATCGGCCTGTCTTGAGACCGCCTTTCCTGTTCTCAAAACAAGGGGGAATAACAATAACCTTGTGGGCCTTCCGCTGACCCTCTTGAACCTCACTGAAAAGGAGAGGGTGGTTATCCTTGAGATGGGAATGAATGTGCCAGGTGAGATTCGGAGGCTTGCCGAGATTGCGGAACCGGATGTGGGATTGATCACCAACATCCAGAAGGTCCATCTCGAAGGCATAGGAAGTCTAGAGAGATTGAAGGAGGAGAAGGGGGAGCTCTTCCGGAGAATGAAGAAGAATGGAACGATTATCGTGAATCGAGATGATCCGCGGGTGATCGATCTTGCGAGCGAGTTTTCTGGCCAAAGGATCACCTTCGGGATTGAAAACCCTGCGGATGTGATGGCGAGGGAGATTCGGCTCAGGCCGTCCGAGGGAACTTCCTTCACCCTCAGGATGGAAGGGGAGGAGATCGGGATCACCCTTCCTTTATTGGGAAGGCATTTCGTTCCGAATGCTCTGTCGGCCATTGGCATCGCGAGCCTCTTCGGGATTGATGTGAAGAAGGCGAAAGAGGCGTTAGAGGGATTTCAGCCTTTTCCCATGAGGATGGAGATCGTTCACCTCGAAGGGGGAAAGACACTGATCAATGACGCCTACAACGCCAATCCGAGATCGATGGAACTGGCTTTGGAGACCCTTGCAGAGATGAAGGGAACGGGCAGGGCGATTGCCGTGTTGGGCGATATGCTGGAACTGGGGAGTCTTACTGAGGAGGCACATCAACAGCTAGGGCAGAAAGCCGGAGAACTTTCGATCGACCTCCTTCTCAGCTTCGGAGAACAGGCACCCGTTGTCGTTGAATCAGCGATCCGGCATGGATTGTCACCGGAGAAGACAAAGGTCGTCGAGAGTCACGGGGAGGCTATTTCAATCCTAAGAGAGATCATGAAGGAAGGGGACTGGGTATTATTGAAGGGGTCGAGGAGGATGGCCATGGAAAAGATCGTTGAGGGTTTGATCGAGAGGGGGGCCTAAAGGATGTTCTATCATCTCCTTTACCCTCTTCATGGGATTTTCTCCTTTTTCAATGTTTTCCGGTATATCACCTTCAGAACGATCTGTTCGATTCTGACCGCCCTTCTGATCTGCTTTGTTCTTGGGCCATGGCTGATCAAGAAGTTGAGGGCCTTTCAGATCCAACAGGTAGTGAGAGAGGACGTTCCTTCCCGACACATGGTAAAGAACGGCACTCCGACCATGGGGGGGAGCCTGATTCTCGCCGCAGTTCTGGTTCCGACCCTTTTCTGGTCTGACCTAACGAATGGGTACACTTGGATTGTTTTGCTGACGGCGCTTGGATTTGGGATCTTGGGGTTTCTCGATGACCATAAAAAAATCCGGGACAAGAATGGGATGGGCATCCGGGCTCGATATAAGTTTCCCATTCAGCTGGCCATGGGATTGGTCACGAGCCTGATCCTGTTCTTTACCCTTGACCACGATTCGAGGTTGATCTTTCCGTTCTTTAAGAGGGTCATGCCGGACCTGGGAAATTGGTACATCCTCTTTGGCATGTTTGTGATCGTGGGCGCGGCCAATGCGGTCAACCTGACCGACGGGCTGGACGGATTAGCGATCGGGCCCGTACTGATCGCAAGCGCAACGTTTATGCTTTTCTGCTATCTTGCGGGTAACTATCGATTCGCTACCTATCTCCAGATCCCTTTCGTCAAAGGGGGCGGAGAGTTGACGATTCTGTGCGGGGCCCTGGTCGGGTCTGGCCTCGGTTTTCTCTGGTTCAACACCTATCCCGCCCAGGTCTTCATGGGCGATGGAGGCTCTCTGTCTTTGGGGGCGGCATTAGGAGCAATTGCCGTAGTGACGAAGCAGGAAATGCTTCTCGTGATTGTGGGTGGGATCTTCGTGATCGAGGCCCTTTCGGTCATCATTCAGGTTTTCTCCTATCAGGTGCGGAAAAAAAGGGTCTTTCGAATGGCGCCCATCCACCACCATTTTGAGCTGAAAGGTTGGGCTGAGCCAAAGATCATCGTTCGATTCTGGATCATCGGCATCATCCTCGGCCTAGTCGCCATCAGCACACTGAAACTGAGATGAAACAGGGAATATGGGAAGAATGGAATACTGGAATATTGGGGTTAAATGCGAACAGAAATTCTCACCCATCATTCCAACATTCTATTATTCCAAAATTATGCTTGTCGGACTCTGAGCTTTGACCCCTGGCATTTTCTTGAAGGCGAGGAGAATGGATCTGAACGGAAGAAAGGTTTTGGTGGTGGGATTGGCTCGAACCGGACTGGCCACGACAGAATTTCTTAGGGCCAGAGGATCGGTCGTGAGCACGACAGAGGCGAAGTCAAGGGAGGAGATGAGGGAAGCGATCCAGGAACTGGAAGGGATGGACATCCAAATGGAGTGGGGAGGTCATCGAATAGAGACCTTTCTCAAACCTGACCTCATTGTGGTAAGCCCAGGAGTTGACCTGAGCATGGAACCCATTCAAAAGGCATTACAGAATGGAGTTCGAGTCATCAGCGAGCTCGAATTGGCTTACCATTTCATTCAAGTTCCCATCATCGCTGTTACAGGCACTAACGGAAAGACGACGACCACCACGCTGATTGGCGAGATGTTGCGAGAAGATGGGAGAAAGGTTGGCGTGGGAGGAAATGTGGGAGAGCCCCTCATCCTTTTTGCGGATGGAGGAAATCAGTGGGATATCTTGGTGGTTGAGGTCTCCAGTTTTCAGCTGGAAGGGATCGAAAGCTTCCGGCCTCGATGTTCTGTTTTTCTCAATATGACCGAGGATCACCTGGATCGTTATCCTCAGTTTGCCGACTATATTGAGGCGAAGGTGAGAATTTTCGCAAATCAAAGCTCTGAAGATATGGCGGTACTCAACAGAGATGATCCCATCGTGATGAAGTTTGGAGAGCGGGTGAAGGCGAAGCGAGTCTTCTTCAGTCTTGGTGCGAGACTCGATGAGGGTGCCTTTTCCGACGGTCAATCCATCCTCCTGAGACTTGGGGCGAAAGAGGAAGATTATTCTTTAGCAAAGACTCGTTTAAAGGGGATTCACAATGTGGAGAATATGATGGCAGCCCTCACAACCTCCAGGCTTTTCGGCTGTTCGAAAAGAGCGATCGAAGCGGTCCTCAATCGGTTTGAGGGTTTGGAGCATCGCCTTGAATTCGTTCGAGAGATCGAAGGCGTCCGCTACTATGATGACTCAAAAGGGACGAATGTAGGGTCGGTGGCCAAATCGCTGCAGAGTTTTTCGGAGCCCGTGATTCTGATCGCAGGAGGGAAGGACAAGAACGGGGACCTACGCCCTCTGAGAGAGTTGGTTCGAGGCCGAGTCAAACAGCTCATTCTCATCGGAGAGGCCAAGGAGAGGATGGGCCGAGAACTCGGAGGGCTGACATCTACAGCCGCGGCCACAACACTGGAAGAGGCAGTGCTCCTCGCCTATCAGACAGCGAAGAGAGGAGAGGTGGTTCTCCTTTCGCCGGCGTGCTCGAGTTTCGACATGTTCAAGGATTATAAAGAGAGGGGAAAGGCTTTTAAGGAGGCAGTCAAGAGGCTTTGATTTCAGATTGTTGATCGCAAATTGCAGATTGAAAAACCCTAAAATCTAACATCTGAAATCCGAAATGGGATCATGGTGAAGGGGAAAAGACGGTTCGATTATATTCTATTAATTGTGGCCCTTGCCCTGGTGGGGATTGGGATTGTGATGGTTTACAGCGCGAGTGCAATCCTGGCAGGAGACCGTTTCCAGGACCCTTACTACTTCCTGAAGAGACAGGTCCTTTACGCGGGGATCGGTTTTGTTCTGATGATCTTCATGATGTTTTTCCCTTACGGCATTCTGAAACGATTTGCGTATCCGATGCTCATCCTCTCCATCCTTCTCTTGATCGCTGTGTTGATCCCGGGGATCGGTCATCGCGCGGGTGGATCGATGCGCTGGTTGAAGATGCAGTTTTTCTCCTTTCAGCCATCGGAGTTCGCCAAGTTGGGATTGGTCGTCTTTCTGGCTTACTTCCTGACGAAGAAGGAGGAGAAGATCCGCAGTTTCTCTTTCGGATTTCTTCCCACGATCCTCCTCTCTGGTCTCATGATCGCTCTTGTCATCAAGGAACCCGATTTCGGGGCAGCCCTCTTTATGACGGCAATGGTCTTTCTTCTTCTTTTTGTCAGTGGGGCTAGGCTGATCTATATTATCGGCGCTTTCATACTTGCTGCGCCTGTTGCCTATTATTTCTTGATGAATGTGGCGTACCGTCAGAAAAGGCTGATGAGCTTCATCCGGCCTTGGGAGGATCCAACAGGCACCAGTTTTCAGATCATTCAATCCTTCCTCTCCTTCGGTTCAGGAGGCCTTTTTGGGTTGGGATTGGGAGAAGGGAGGCAAAAACTCTTCTTTCTTCCTGCTCCGCACACCGACTTTATCTTTTCCGGCATCGGAGAAGAACTGGGATTGGCCGGGGCGATGGTGGTGGTGCTCCTATTCTTCATCCTGACCCTGAGAGGAATCCAGATCGGGCTCTCCCTCGAAGATCGGTTTGCTGCCTACTTGGCATTGGGTATCACTTTGATGATTTCTCTTCAGGCAGTCATCAATATGGGCGTCGTTTTGGGATTGCTTCCGACGAAGGGGCTGACCCTTCCCCTTGTCAGTTACGGAGGCACGTCTTTGATCATCAATTTGGCTGGGGTGGGGATGCTTCTTCACCTTTCGACCCATGCGGAACGAAGATGAGGTGTGTGATTGCCGGAGGAGGAACCGGAGGCCATCTTTTCCCTGGCATGGCCATTGCTGAGGCTTTCATCAAGAGGGAGATGGGAAATGAAGTCCTGTTTGCCGGAACAAAGAAAGGGGTCGAAGCCGAGGTATTGGCTGGAGGTAGATTTCCGTTGAAAACGGTCTCAGTCAGGCCTTTCAAAAGAATCTCCTTTCTCGGGAAGGTGAAAGCAATCCTAAGCATACCCGGTGCTATCTCAGAGGCCGTTTCGATTTTGAAGGACTTCAAGCCCCAAATCGTTTTGGGCGTGGGAGGATACTCCTCTGGACCAACTGTCCTGGCTGCATTCTTTCTCAGGACAAAGAGGGCGATTCACGAACAGAATGTCGTGCCAGGAATGACCAATCGCCTCTTGAGATGGTTCTGTCAGCGAATCTTTGTCTCTTTCGAGGAGACAAAGAAATACTTCCCACGAAGGAAGACCTTTATCACCGGGACTCCGGTCAGGAGTGAGATCATCGGAAGGAGAGAAGGGGCAAGAGGGGATCGGTTCACCATTCTCATCTTTGGGGGGAGCAGAGGTGCCCACCGAATCAATGAAAAGATGATGGAAGCTCTGAGCCGTCTGAAGAGGATAAAGGATTCTGTGAGGTTCTTCCATCAAACAGGAAGTGCGGATGTCGATTTCGTGTCAAAAGGGTATCGGGAGAATGGGTTTGAGGCCTCGGTCAAGCCCTTCTTCGAAGAGATGCCGGCTTACTATCAACTCTCCGATCTCGTCATCTGCCGAGCAGGAGCGAGCACAATCGCTGAATTGGCAGTCTGTGGGAAGGCAGCCATCTTCATACCTTATCCTTATGCAGCCCACAATCACCAGTTGATGAACTCAAAAAGATTGGTCGAGATGGGAGCAGCGAAAATGATATTGGACGGGGAATTAAATGGATCGATCCTGGCCCAGGCCATTCTCTCCTTATATGATCATCCAGAGGAGCGGGCAAGGCTGGAGAAGGCCATACTGCAATTGGCCCGTCCAAGAGCCGCAGAGGAAATCGTGGACCATTGTTATGCGTTGGTTAGCGGATAACAAGTTTCACCCCACCCTCACCCATCAAGAGGGAGGGGGATGAGTTGGTGATGTATCGAAGAAGAAGGATTCAGCATATCCATTTTGTTGGGATCGGCGGAATCGGCATGAGCGGAATCGCTGAGGTTCTGCTCAATCTTGGCTATCACATCAGTGGTTCAGACCTCAAGGAGACGGAGGTGACTCGAAGGCTCCAGGCCTTAGGATGCGAGATCGCTTACGGCCACCGAAAGGAGAATGTGAAGGAGGCGGATGTCGTGGTGACCTCCTCTGCGGTTCGCCCAGGCAACCCCGAGGTTGAGGTGGCAGAACAGAGGCTCATCCCTGTGATCCCGAGGGCAGAGATGTTGGCAGAATTGATGCGGATGAAGGTCGGGATCGCTATTGCGGGAACTCATGGGAAGACGACGACTACCTCCCTCATTGCCACGGTTCTTGCTTCCGGGGGGCTCGACCCCACGGTCGTCATCGGGGGGAGGTTGAACAGCATCGGAAGTAATGCGAGGCTCGGCCAGGGTGAATTCCTGGTGGCCGAAGCCGATGAGAGCGATGGCTCTTTTATCAAACTGATGCCCACGATTGCCGTGGTGACCAACATCGACCCAGAGCATCTCGATTACTACAAGGGGATTGAGGAGATCAAGGAAACCTTTCTCAGCTTCTTGAACAAGATCCCCTTTTTTGGGTTGGCTGTGCTCTGTCTCGATCATCCGAACATCCAGAGCCTCATTCCGAGATTGAAGAAACGATTTGTCACCTACGGGTTGACCACACAGGCAGACTTTCAGGCAAAGGAGATTGCATTCGAAGGACTTTCGACGAGCTTTGATGTGCTCCACCAACGCCACGAGGTAGGAAGGCTGAACCTTCAAATGCCAGGGTTGCATAATGTCTACAATGCATTGGCCACTGTCGCCACGGCCTTTGAGCTCGATATTCCCTTCCAGGTCGTTCAAGAGACTCTCCGCAACTTTAGCGGCATTCACAGGCGGTTTCAGATCAAGGGAGAGAGGAGAGGCATTCTCATCGTGGATGACTATGGACACCATCCAGTAGAGATCATGGCGACGCTAAGAGCGGCGCGGACCGGTTGGGAGAGAAGAGTCATTGTGGTGTTTCAGCCCCATCGCTACACTCGAACTCAAGCCCTGTTTCATGATTTTCTGGCGGCATTTTACGATGCGGACATTCTCATCCTCACCGATATCTATCCGGCAGGGGAAGATCGGATCGAAGGAGTGGAAGCAAAGGCACTCTTCGAAGGCATCCGGGAATATGGTCATAAGGATGTCACCTATTTGGCAAACAAGGAGGAGATTGTTGACCGTCTCCTGCACATCGTTGCCCCAGGAGACTTGGTGATCACATTGGGGGCAGGGGATATCTGGCAGGTTGCAGAGGAGCTGGCGAAAAGACTATGAACTTCGGATTGCCGATTTCGGAATAGTCGAGCTTAGATTGTACGGGTGTTTCGGATTTCAATTCCGCAATCCGCAATGGAATGATGAAACGGGATTACAAGGAAGAGGCTCAAGGTTTGATTAAGGGGAGGGTCCTTTTCGACGTATCCATGAAGAAGTTTACCTCGATCAAAGTGGGTGGGCCTGCAGACAGCCTTCTTTTCCCGGCGAGTGTCGAAGAGTTGAGGAAGGTAGTCCGATATGCAAAAAGGAAGAACATTCCTTTCCTGATTCTGGGAAGGGGCACAAACCTGATCGTTAGAGATGGAGGGATACGTGGGTGGGTGATCAGCCTGACCCAGGGGATGGAAAAGGTTCAAATGGAGGGGGAGGTCGTAACGGCGGAAGCAGGCCTTTCTCTTCAAAGGTTGGTCCAGTTCACCATTCGGAAGGGGTTGACAGGGTTCGAACCCTTTTTCGGCATTCCAGGAACGGTGGGAGGTGGGGTAGCGATGAACGCCGGTGCATGGGGGGCTGAGTTGAAAGATCTCCTCCTCTCCGTCAGCCTAATGAAAGGGGATGGAGAAGTGGTGGAGAGGCCTCGGGCAAGGTTGAATTTCTCCTATCGAAGCCTGACCCTTCCCTCTTCTTGGATCATCCTTAAAGGACGGTTTCAGCTGAAGAGAGGAAAAAAAGAGGAGATCCTCGAACGGGTAAGGTCTTATTCAGAGATGAGGAAGAGGACTCAACCCTTGGATTATCACAGCGCCGGTTCCATTTTCAAGAATCCCGAGGAGGGTCCTGCAGGAAAATGGATCGAGGAAGCTGGACTGAAAGGTTTCAGGATGGGTCAGACAATGGTTTCAGATCTCCATGCCAATTTCATTGTCAATCTGGGTAAGGCGAAGGCCGAAGAGGTGATCAATCTCATGGAGTGGGTGGAGAAGAGGATTTACGAGGAGAAAGGGATCTCCCTTGAAAGGGAAGTAAAGGTGGTGGGTGAACCGTAACGCGGATTTCGAAATGCAGATTGCGGAGTAGGGACCGCAGAGTCTTGGCGGTGAACAGATGAAGGATCTATCGCTCAAGAAGAAGAAAATCGGTGTGATGATGGGAGGCCTCTCTCGAGAGAGAGAGATTTCCCTAAGGACCGGAAAGGCCATTCAGAAGGCCCTGACAGAAAAGGGATATACCGTTTGCTCCATCGACGTCGGGCGGGATATTGCCGAGGCATTGATCAAGAAAAAGATCGAATGTGCCTTTTTGGCCCTCCACGGAAAGTTTGGAGAGGATGGGACGGTACAAGGGATGCTGGAGTTGATGAGGATTCCTTATACCGGATCTGGCGTTCTTGCAAGCGCCCTGGCAAATCACAAAATCATGTCCAAAAAGATCTTTCTTTGCGATAAGATTCCAACCCCTCCCTTTGAAGTCTTTCACCGGGATAAGATTCAGAAAGATCCGTTGAGAACCGTTTCTCTATCGCTCCCCCTTGTGGTCAAGCCAGCGAGGGAAGGGTCCACCATTGGAATCTCCATCGTTAAGAAGGAAGAGGAATTTGTCCACGCTTTGAAGGAGGCAGGCAAATATGACGAGGAGATATTGGTAGAGGAGTTTATGAAGGGCAAGGAAATCACAGTGGGGATTCTCGAAGACATCCCCCTGCCCGTCATTGAGATCGTTCCAAAGAGTGGGTTTTACGATTACCATTCGAAATACACAAAGGGGGAAACCGAATATATTATCCCTGCTCGCATTCCGAGGGAAAAGTACCTCTATGCCCAGGAGATCAGTCTCAGAGCCTTCCGAGGGCTGAGTTGCACTGGTTGCGCCAGGGTGGATTTAGTCACCGATGAGAACGCGAATCCGTTTGTGATCGATGTGAACACCATGCCAGGGATGACCGAGACGAGCCTATTGCCTCAAGCTGCCAGTTATGCAGGGATTGCCTTTGAAGACTTGGTCGAACGGATTTTGTTAGGGGCATCGCTAAAGGTGGAGAGTGGATAGTGAAGAGGAGAGGGTCAATTGTAGAACGGTGTTAATGGAAACCAGTCTCCCCGTTCCACTTTCAGCATTCGAATTCTGACATTCGGAACATGGAAGAGGCGGTCACCATACAGCACGAGAAGTTTTTCCGACCGAGGGAGAGGAGAGTAGAGAGTGGAGGAGGAAGATTTCAATCGATTTTGAAGAAGGCCGTTCGGGCAGCTCTCCAACTCCTCCTCGTCTCTTTTTCTCTCTTTGTCGGCCATTGGGCCTATGTCCATCTCTTGGAAGACCCATTCTTTCGGGTAAGAGAGATTGAGGTAGAAGGATGCCGAAGACTCGCACGGGAGACGATCCTTTCGCTCACCCATGTGGAAGGCAAGCCCAATCTCTTCACGGTCAGTCTGAAAGAGGTTGCAAAGCCTTTAGAGTCCCATCCCTGGATTGAGCGCGTTGGGGTGAGGAAGGTTTTTCCTCACAAGATATTGATTCACGTGGAGGAGAGAAAACCGATCGCTATCCTTCAGCTAGAGGAACTCTATTATATCGATACGAAGGGAGTCATCTTTTCTCCCGTGGGAGATGGGGATGGGCATGACTACCCCTTTATGACCGGATTGAACCGCCAGCTTCTTGAAAGAGACCCCGTCGAGACAAAGGGTCTTATCATGAGAGGCCTCGAACTTCTGAGGATCGCGGAGAAAGTGAAGGGTACTCCCCTTCAGGACGTTTCTGAGATTCATATGGAAAAGAATTATGGGATCAAGTGTTTCACCCGGGCCGAAGGGGTCGAGGTGAGAATGGGATTGGATTTTTTTGAGGAGAAGTTAAAAAGACTGTCCCCTATCTGGGCAGATCTTCAGAAAAGAGGGTTTTCAGTAGCCTCGATCGACTGCAGCGATTTGAAGAGAATGGTCGTCAGAAGGAGGTGATCACAAGGTGGGTAAGAAAGATCCGTTGGTGGTTGGATTGGATATCGGCACCACAAAGATCTGTGCCGTGGTTGGAGAAGTGGTCAATGGCCAGGTCAACATTATTGGTCTCGGGACTTCTCCCTCGAAGGGGCTGCGAAAGGGGGTCGTCGTCAATATTGAGAGCACGGTCCAATCAATCAAGAAAGCGGTTGAAGAAACGGAGTTGATGGCGGGGTGCCACATCACCTCTGTCTATGCGGGAATCGCAGGAGGCCACATCAGAGGGATCAACAGCCATGGTGTGATTGCGGTCAAGAATCGAGAGATCGGTCCTAGCGATGTGCAACGCGTGATCGATGCGGCGAGCGCAGTGGCGATTCCCATGGACCGGGAGGTGATTCATATTATCCCCCAAGAGTTCGTTGTAGACGATCAGGATGGGATTAAAGACCCGGTCGGTATGTCGGGAGTGCGGCTGGAGGGACGGGTCCACATTATCACAGGCGCCATCACCTCGGCCCAAAACATCATCAAATGTGCCAACCGAGCTGGACTCGACGTAGATGATATTGTTTTGGAACAGCTGGGCTCGAGTGATGCTGTCCTGACCCCCGAGGAGAAAGAGTTAGGAGTGGCCATCATCGATATTGGAGGGGGGACAACGGACCTGGTCATCTTTGTCAATGGGTCCATCAAGCATACCGCTGTCATTTCCTTGGCGGGAAGCCACGTCACGAGTGATATCTCGATGGGGCTTCGGACACCGATGGAAGAGGCAGAGAAGATCAAGAAGCGGTATGGATGCAGCCTGACCTCTATGGTTCGCAAGGACGAGACGATTGAGGTTCCCAGTGTTGGGGGGAGGAAACCTCGAATCCTTTCCAGACAGACCCTGGCAGAGATCATCGAACCCAGGGTTGAAGAGATCCTCAGCTTGGTTCACAACGAGGTGTTGAGGACGGGCTATGGCAATCTTATCGCCTCCGGGGTGGTTCTTACCGGCGGAAGTGCCATCTTAGAAGGTATTCCTGAGCTGGCTGAGCAGATATTTAATCTGCCTGTTCGGAGGGGGACACCCATTGGCATTGGGGGCTTGGTGGATCTGGTCAACAGCCCGATGTATGCAACGGGAGTGGGTCTGGTCCTGTATGGAAGTCGGAACAAAGTGCAGAGTCGGTTCAAGGTGGGCGAGAAGAACATCTTTAGTAAAGTCACCCACCGGATGAGGGAATGGATTGGGGAATTCTTCTGATGGAATACTGGAATCTTGGAGATGCGGAATAATGGGTAAGGTCTTCTTGATCGGAATATCAGTGGAACCCATTCTTCCATCATTCCATTCTTCCGGCATTCCATCCTTTCACTATTCCAATTAAGAAGGAGGAGAATCATGATCGAATTCGACGAAAACAGGAATTTGGCCGCCAAGGTCAAGATCATCGGAATCGGCGGAGGAGGAAACAATGCGCTGAATACGATGATCTCTTATCAGCTTTCCGGTGTCGAGTTTATCGCAGCCAATACGGATGCTCAGGCACTGGCAGCGAATCTGTCTCCCATCAAACTGCAACTGGGGCCTTCACTCACCAAGGGCTTGGGAGCTGGAGCGAACCCCGAAATCGGGAGGAAAGCTGCTTTGGAGGACGTGGAGAAGATCCGTGAGGTCTTGAAAGGTGCTGACATGGTCTTCATCACGGCTGGGTTGGGCGGCGGGACAGGAACGGGCGGTGCCCCCGTGATTGCTGAAGCAGCCCGTGAGGTGGGCGCCCTGACGGTGGCCATCGTGACCAAACCCTTCCACTTTGAAGGAAAGAAGAGAATGAAGCAGGCCGAGGAAGGGCTGGCCAATCTGAGGATGACCGCAGATGCCCTGATTACCATTCCGAATCAAAGACTCCTGAGCATCAGCGGAAAGAACATGACCTTGCTGGAGGCTTTCAAAAAGGCGGATGAGATTCTCTATCATGCAGCCAAGGGAATCTCAGACATCATCATCGGCCAAGGAATCATCAATGTGGATTTCGCTGATGTCCGAACGATCATGTCTGAAACGGGAATGGCATTGATGGGGACAGGGATCTCCTCCGGAGAAAATCGGTCGGTGGAAGCGGCCCAGAAAGCGATCTCCAGCCCGCTGTTGGAGGATATCTCCATTGAAGGTGCCAGTGGGCTGCTCATCAACATCACCGGAGGCCAGGGTATGACCCTGAATGAAATCAATGAAGCGACCACCCTCGTGCAGAAGGAAGCTAACGAGGACGCCAATATTATCTGGGGGACGGTGATCGATGAGGCGATGAAGGAAGAAGTGCGGGTGACGGTGATCGCCACGGGTTTTGGAAAAGCAGAGGGAAAAAGTGCATCGCAGCATTGTAAAGTTGCTTCCCTCTCCGTCGGTTCCAGAGGAAGCAAAGACATCCCTGCCTTTTCTTTCAGCATGAAGGAGAACAATAAGGACATTCCTGCATTTATGAGGAGGGTGAAGGCTACGGAACGGTTTGATGAGGTTAAATTGGTGGAGCCTCCCGATTTTTCCGTCGAGGATGAGGATCGTTTTGACATCCCGACCTTTTTAAGGAAACAGGCCGACTGAATCAGAAAGTGGTGAGTGGTGAGTCGTGAGTGGTCAGTGGCAAAAAAACATTTTATGATGACTTGTAAAGAGTCAAAAAAGGAAAAAGCCGGATTGGACCCGATTCGGGTCAAGGTTCCGGGTGCTAGATTGCGACTTTTTACGAGACTCATATTCTGCAGGTTTATGAGAATTTCTTGTATTTAAGTGACCCCTGTCCACATTCCACGATCCACTAACGGAAATGATTTCCTGGAAGCTCGTTCAGAAGGCAAAATGCATTCTTGAGAAGGAGCGGGGAGCTGTCCGCAAACCCTGGGGCGGAAGAATTGCGATATGCCTTATCTATCCCAATTCCTACCACGTGGGAATGTCCAACCTTGGATTCCAGACCGTTTATCAATTGCTAAACGCTGAAGACGATGTCGTTTGTGAGAGGGCCTTTCTCCCTGGTCCAGAAGAACTTCAAGAATATCGGAATAGTCAAACGCCTCTCTTCTCGTTAGAATCTCAGAAGCCCCTTTCCGACTTTGATATCCTAGCCTTCTCGGTCTCTTTCGAAAACGACTTCATCAACATTCTCACTCAATTGGAACTGGCGCGCATTCCACTGGAAAGGCGTCTTCGTGAAGAAGGTCATCCTCTGGTCATCGCAGGAGGGGTGGCGGTCTTTCTGAACCCCGAACCCCTCAGTGAATTCTTCGATCTCTTTGTCCTTGGCGAAGGAGAGGAAGTGATCGGAGAATTCTTAGAAGTCTACCGCGAAACCTTCACGAGAAAAGGGCCGATAGAGAAGGATGACTTCTTGAAAAGACTGAGTGCGGTCGATGGGATTTATGTTCCGAAGTTTTATCGTGTGACCTATGCTGAGGACGGAAAGGTCGAAGCGATGGAACCCGAGCCCGGATTTCCCCAGCGGGTGAAACGGAGATGGATCCAGGAGATGGACCGATTCCCAGCCCGATCCACGCTCTTTACTCCGGATACTGAGTTTAAAGAGATGGCCTTGGTGGAGGTGAATCGAGGTTGCCCAAGGGGGTGCCGGTTCTGCGCAGCCTGTTTTGTCTACCATCCTTTTCGAAGCCGAACCCTTCCTCTCCTCGAATCCCTCTCAGAAACGTCCCTGTTGAAGGAACCCCGGGTTGGTCTCGCCGGAACCGCAGTTTCTGACTACCCCCATCTCCTTTCATTATGTCAGAGCATCCTTTCCCACCGAGGGGGTATCTCCATCGCTTCCTTGCGAATAGATGCCATCACTCATCCCTTGATCCAGTGCCTGAGAGAAGGGGGGAATCAAACTGTGGCGATTGCACCCGAGGCAGGTTCGGAGAGGCTTCGAAAGGTACTGAGAAAAGGTTACACGGAGGATGAGATTTTGAAGGCCGTGAGTGCGATCATTGAAAATGGTCTTTCCCAGATCAAGTGCTATTTTTTGATTGGCCTTCCCACCGAGACCGAAGATGACGTGAGAGCGATCATTCTTTTGGCCAAACGGATTCGTCATCAGATTCTTTCCATCCGAAAAGGTCTGAAGGAAAGATGGAGGCTAATCCTAAGTGTCCATCCCTTTATTCCCAAACCTGCCACACCTTTTCAGTGGGTGCCATTGGAAGAGGTAGGCATATTGAAGAGGAAGTTGAAGGTCATTCAGGGCGGGATCAAAGGGGAGAAGGGGATGGAGATGATTCATGATCTTCCCAAGTGGGCTTATATTCAGGCTTTACTTTCGAGGGGAGATCGGAGGGTAGGAAAGATATTGATGGCGGCCTATCGTTGCCAGGGAGACTGGGGAAAAGCTCTCCGGGAGACGAGTATCAACCCAGACTTCTATGTCTATCGAAGGAGAGATTTGGATGAGACCTTTCCTTGGGATTTTATCGACCACGGAATGCCGAAGGAGAGATTGAAGGAAGAATATCTCAAGGCGATGAAGGAAGCAGAAATAAAGATCAATGAGCAATGAACACTGGCCATTTATCAATGACCAGTGACTTAGCGACTCAATGACTTAATGACCAATAGGGGGTTCAAAAATGGGAATAGAGACCGTTTCATTCCAAAGCGAAAGCCAAAGGATTTCAGGCATACTTCATCTCCCGGAGGGAGAGAACTTCCCTTGTGTGATTGCCTCTCATGGACTTCTCTCCAGTAAGGAGAGCGACAAGTATGTTGCTCTCGGAGAGAGGCTTGCCAGAGAAGGGATCGCAATGCTTCGATTCGACTTCCGAGGATGCGGAGAGAGTGAAGGCAGAATGGAGGAGAGCACGGTCAGTGGAAGGATTGCTGATCTGAGTTTTGCCATCGCATTTTTGAAGTCCCATCTGGGTTTGAAAAATCGGATTGGATTGCTCGGGTCGAGCCTGGGGGGGTATCTCTCTCTGATCAAGGCTTCGATGGAGGAAGGGATCAACGCCGTTGTGATCTGGTCTTCACCTTTTCACTTAGATAATTTGGGATCTCGAAGAAGCAAAGCGGATATGCCCGCACTGGGAGAGGTCTTTTATGAGGATCTGCCGAGGCATCAACTCCTTCCTTTCTTGCCGAAGATCTCAAACACCCTCGTCATTCACGGAGAGGAAGATGAGCTTGTTCCTGTGGATCAGGCCTGGGAGATTTTCAGTAGCTTGGGGTCGCCGAAGGAAATCCACGTAATCGAGGGGGCTGACCATCGTTTGACGCAACCCGCACATCGCCAGCGAGCTACTGATCTCAGCGTAGGATGGTTTAAGAAATATCTTTAGCAGAAGTGTGTAAACGAAAGTGAGTTCTTGAGAGGCATTGTAGCACCGCTATTTGTCACTTGTCTATGGAAACTTCCTCCTCACGTTGATTGTTTGCTAATAGCATCAGAATTACAACTCTGGTGAACGGCCAAAGCACACGCAACCTCACGCGAGCGACGCGACTCACGCTGATGACAGGCGGGGGCGAGCGAGGGGTTTATCCGATGACAGCGGTGCCATTTTTTTGCCTTCACAAATGAACGAGTGTCATGATGCTGATTGCTATCCGCCGTTGTTTTTATCGGGTTCGATTGCAACGTGTACGCCCATTTTACTTAAATCCTTCATGAATCGGTTTGGTTCCACAATGCTCGCCTGCAGCCATAGTCCCGGTCTTTTAATGGAACCATCGAGGTATTGGAGCAAACAGGCAACCACCGGTACGGCTGTCAGGATGTAGCCGTCGACGTGCTCTACTTTGACCCTCCGCGTTATGTATCTCTCACATTTCCATCCGCTTGCCTCCAGAAGCAAGACAGTGCCGTACGGTGGTCTGGTGAATTCTCTTAATCCCCAAAGCAGCAGTCTTCCGATGGGGCGAACGGCCATTCGACCCAGCATAGTAAGAGCGAGCACGCTCGGCACCATCAGTATGTTGTCCACAAACCAGTTAAACCCACCCACAAAGAATCCGGTCTCTCGGATTGCCGGATACATCTCTGGCAGTGGCCTCATTTCCTCGAGAAACATGGCCGTACCCATCTGCTTCCCGAATGCTCCGCCGAAATCGAACACACGCCGGTTCTTCCAGCCCTTGCGCCATTTCCCGCCCACGAAGCAGATGGGCTGGAATTCCTTCATTTCGATAGCAAACTCGTCGAGTGTGGTAGCCGAAAGCTGCAGGGTCTTCCAATCAATCTTGATAACGCTGCCCACATTTGCCACGTCGAGTCGGTCGAATTGTTGAGCGATGTATCGGATCAGAGCGGCGGGGAGACCGGGATGAAAACCACCATCGGTAATGAAACAACATCCCGTCTGTATGATTTCGTCTGACATGGATTTCAGAGCTTCCACCTTGGATGGAGAATACTGAATGTCAAAGTAATCGATCCCGGCGTTCAGTGCAGCACGAGCGACTGTCAAAGCGGTCTCGGATGTGCTTGATGCTACCAGAACCATCTTCACCTCGGAGAACGCCCTGGCTAAGCCACCCGGGTCTGTCGCATTGAGACACAAAGCGGCGACCCGATCTGCGGAGAATCTACGGTTCAACTCGCCGGCAACCCGTTGAGCTCTCTCTAAACTCCGGCCTGCCAGAATAAGCCGGACATCGGTCCACTTGAGTAGAAACTCGGCAATCAATCGTCCGGCAGAACCGTAACCTCCAAGAAGCAAAAGTCTGTTTCTCTTCATAGCTGTTTCCGAAGAGGTGGTCGCAGATCACGACTTTTTTACTTTCTTAACTTTAATTCTATATTCTCTTTGCTTGCAGTCGATTCAAATAACTCTACTACTAGAATAATTTTGCCTTTTAAATCTAAATCTTGTTCTTTAATTTCTCTATCAATTGTTTCCATCATCTGTTCCAATGCGCTCAATTTAATAAGATTTACGGCGATGCAATAAAAGCTTTTTCTTCTTCCATCATTATAATTCTTAATAAGGAACTCAAGTATTTTTATTTTCTTGTTTAACTCTACTTGATAAGTTCTGATTCCAAATTGACTTGCTTTTCCAAAATCAGATAAAACATTTTTGTAACTTATGAATGAATCCCTTATGCTCGTTTCACTGTATCTTTTGCATGGATATGAGGAACATTGAAAGCAATATTCAACATGGTCATGCTTCTTGTTACAAGTCATCACGGCACATGCAGGATGTCTTAGGTGAAAATCAGGTCCACCGCATCCAGGGCACTTGGATGAACCTTCAGTCTGATAACGTGGGCAAAGGCCACAATTCAATCCACATAAGGAAAAGAGAGGGTATTTTCGACTGTATTCATTCATCTTTCATCCTCCTCATGCGAGGTTGCACGCAAAGGCTGGCGGGTGAGAGGAGGGACCTTTATAGACGTTCCGGTTTCAACCCTTCACTCGTCTGTCTGCCGAAGTGACACTCCGCTGGGAATCCTCTTGATGATAGAGTTACCTCCGTTTGATTCCAGGCTGAAGTCTTTCGCTCAGCCGCCAGCCGTTAACCAAAATGCGAACCCGAAGGATTCCAGTGATCAGGCTTTTTAGCAAACTCGTTCAAAGACGATAGTGTCATCTTTCCTTTAGAATGTGAGGGATAGGTGATAATGTCCTTTATCCCTATCCATGGGTTTCCGACTCCTTCCTTCTGCAAAATCTGATCTAAGGGGTTCTTTATCCTCTTCAAGCCCTTGTTACTCACATGCGTAGAAATCTCCATAGTCTTTGGATTTTCATGCCCCAGCTTTATTTTGTCCCCCTTTACTCTTGCCTGATAAATTAGGCAAAAACCCATTCCTCTTTTGGAAATAAGGTCTTTTTCTAACTCTGTATCCACCCTCTGTATGGCTAAAGGGCTGTAAGATCCTAGTGTCTGGCCTCTGTATTGGTAAGAATTTACTAAACGGTGCGCAAAAAGTCAACCTTTGGACTCTTCGGCCTGAAGGCTGGGATATGAAGGATGCTGAGAAAAGACATTAATTAAGAAGCAGAAAGGGGTGAGGTGTGAAAGGGGGCAAGATTGGGTTCATCACCTTTCAAAAAGAAACCCCAGGGAAAAATACTGGGGTCTCTTTTCTTTGTTAGCCTAATGAGTTTCTATATTAGCTCACAACCACAACGTTCGTAGCCTGTGGACCTTTGGGACCTTCGGAAACCTCGAACTCTACCTCATCGCCCTCATAGAGGGATTTAAATCCATCCCTTTTAATGGCGGAGAAGTGAACGAAGACATCATTTCCCTCGTCTCTGGAAATGAACCCGAAACCCTTCTTCTCATTAAACCATTTGACACGACCTTTGGCCATTACAGCTCACCTCCTTTCTACTTTAAGAATAAGTAAGTTGTAATAGCCTTTGGTCCCTAATAAAAAAGGCCACAAAGTTTTAAGAAGCACCTTTGTGACCTTTTGTGATCCAAACAACTACTTCTTACAACCTACACAATTTTATATACCATTTTATTTTCTAAATGTCAAGTTTTTTTTATGAGATTTCTTGAAAAAGTCCAGAAATCTCTATCAAGAGAGCGTAGAGTAGTTTTTCAGAGCTCTCTTAATAGTTCTTCGGATGAATTCACCGGAGCCCTGGGAGATCAGCATCGCATCACCTCTCATTCTCTGCTTTTGTCTTTTTGGCTTTTTCGATAAGCTCGAGAATCGTCTCGATCCTCGTCTTGGTCGGAGGTGCTAGTGCCCGCTCGATTTGCTCAAAGGAATAATGTTCGCTGAGGAATTTTGATATCTCTACCCTGAACTCCCAACAGACTAAGATTCTCCGGCACGGTAGGTCTTCATTGACGGTTCGGCAGTAGTGGAACGGAACCTCTCCACCCAGTTGAGGACAGCGAATGATTAAGGCATCATGGGCTTCGATCATTTACGCCTTCGAGGAGTTCAGCACAAGGCCGCTCAAACAGAATCCAACGGGCCTTTTGGCCCGTCGGATTCTGTTTGAGTTAGATCGGTTTACCCTTCTTCATCATCTTGGGTTTCGGAAACCCTTCGATGGCCTTGAGGGATTTCTTCATCTCTTCCTCTGGTAATGGGTAGTCGACCAGTTTTCCGCTGAAATAGGAGTCGTAGCCACCCAAATCCATGAGGCCGTGGCCACTCCAGTTGAGAAGGATGACTTTCTCCTTCCCCTCTTCTTTCGCCTTCTTTGCTTCCTCGATCACCGTGCAGATGGCGTGGCTGGTCTCAGGAGCCGGGATGGGACCCTCCGTCCTCGCCCAGAGGACAGCAGCGGCATAACACTCCAATTGATTGTAAGCCCGGGGTTCAATCAGCCCCTCAAGGATCAATTGGCTCAAGATGGGAGCAATCCCATGATACCGCAAACCTCCGGCATGAATGGGCGGTGGGACGAAGGTATGTCCAAGGCTGTGCATGGGAGCAAGAGGAATGATGCCGGCTGTATCGCCGTGATCATACACAAAGGGGGCTCTGGTCATGGTGGGACATGAGGTTGGCTCTGCGGGGATGATCGTGATATTGGCCCCATTGATCTTGTCTAAGATAAAGGGTAAGGCAATACCTCCAAAATTGCTTCCCCCACCTGCACAGGCTGTCACCACATCGACCTTCTTCTCTCCAAATTTCTCCAACTGCTTCTTGGCCTCGAGGCCGATGATCGTCTGGTGCATGAGCACATGGTTGAGGACACTTCCCAGAGAGTACCTCGTGTCCTTAGAGGTGACGGCATCTTCAACAGCTTCACTGATTGCCAGTCCGAGACTGCCCGGATGATCCGGATTTTCCTCCAATATCTTTCTTCCCGCATTGGTGTTATTGCTCGGACTGGGAACACAGGTCGCTCCCCAGGTGTTCATCATCAAGCGGCGGTATGGTTTTTGGTCATAACTAATCCTCACCATATAGACCTTGCACTCCAATCCGAAGAGGCAGCAAGCAAAACTGAGAGCACTTCCCCACTGGCCGGCACCGGTTTCCGTCACCATTCTTTTGATGCCGAAAACCTTGTTGTAATAGGCCTGGGGAACGGCTGTATTCGGTTTATGGCTCCCTGGAGGGCTCACCCCCTCATCCTTATAATAGATTCTTGCCGGGGTTCCTAAGACCTTCTCAAAGGCATAGGCACGGCGGAGGGGAGTAGACCTCCAGAAGAGAAGTTTCTCCAGCACTTCTTCTGGGATGTCGATCCACCGCTGTTGACTGACCTCTTGTTCAATGAGATTCATAGGGAAGACTGGAGCAAGGTCCTGAGGACCGATCGGTTGCCCTGTCCCAGGGTGGATGATCGGTTGGAGGGGAGAGGGTAGATCTGCTTGGATATTATACCACTGTCTTGGAATCTCATCGTCCTTAAGATAAACTTTAAACTCCTTCATAATTTCCTCCTTCTATTTTTTGAAATGAATTCTTCGAAATTTCTGTTCCAAATAACAATAATTAGTTCTGTTGTCAAGAAATATTTGCTGAAAATTGATACCTTAAATTTTTCTCTTGACAAATCTTGTGCTCTTGTTTAATGGATTAGAGGAGAATTAGGAAAGAAAGAAGCATGGATCTGTTGAAGAATGTAAAGATTCGGCTCCTGGAAAAGGAAGATCTGGAGGCCATTGTTGAGATTGATGAAAAGGTTTTGGGGGAAAATCGAAGAAGTCATTGGGAGAGAAAGTTAGAGCTGATGAATGACAAGGCCTCTCAAGTCTCGCTGGTTGCCGAGTTGGAGGGGAAAGTGGTCGGGTTTATTCTTGGTGATGTCAGCGGTTGGGAATTTGGGGTGCCTGATATCATTGCGTGGATCGGCACGATCAGCGTTGATTCAGTTTAGCAGAAAAGAGTGGGCCACTGCCCTGGCCACTGAACTGATCGGGAATCTGAAAGTCATTAGAGTGAGAGCCGTCCTTACCTCGGTCAATTGGAATGATGGGATCTCCTACATTTTTTTTCATATTATGGGATAAGGGGCTATGACCCATTCAGAGTTAAGGATTTGATCTCTACAACCACAACTTGAGTCTGTCTGCCGGACGGATTCGGTTTGCTCCATCCAAACGATTCCACGTCTTGATCACCGAAACAGTAACGTTATATTTTTTAGCAATACCCCAAAGGGTGTCTCCTGCCTTCACGACATAGATGATCTGCTTTCCTTTTCGCATCTTGGGGGTTTCATCTAAGGGGTGAGAGGGGGTTCCCATTCTGATCTTCAGTTTGTCCCCCGGGATGAGTTTCTTTTCCGGATGGAGGTTATTCCAACGGCTGAGGGCACCGATGTTCACCCTCATCTCATCTGCGATACTCCAGAGGGTGTCGCCTTTCTTAATGGTATAGATCATCTCCTCGGGCTTGGCGGGTTTGGGATTTCGGTTCTTTCCATCGAACTGTTTCTGAGCTGGCGAGAGAGGTCTCAAATCCTGCGTCTTCGGAATAGGAATCAGAAGCTCCATGCCAGAAGCGAGACGGCTCGTCTTGTTCAATCGATTGATTTCGAGCATCGATTCCAGATCGACCCGGTAGATTCTGGCAATTCGCTGGAGTGACTGCCCTTTTTTCACAGAGTGGGTTCTGAATTGAACCTTTCTGATCGGCTGAAGGGTTTCAAATTTCCTGAGAAAAAGCTCCTTCTTTCCAAATGGGATCTTGACCTCGTAATCCGGGCTGTTGGGAGGGGTGCACCCTCTCAACAGCTCGGGGTTGAGATCTTTCAACTCCTCAAGGGAGGTCTCACAGACTTCCGCGATGAATGGCAGGTCTGTCAATTCAGGCACCCTCACCTTTTCATAGCGGAGAGGTTCTTGATATTCGATGTCGGCAAACCCGTATTTTTCTGGGTCTTTAGCGATGAGGGCCGCGGCAATCATCTGAGGGACGTAGTCTTTCGTCTCCTGTTTCAGGTAGCGATGTTTGGTTAATTCCCAAAAATCCTCTGTTTGGTAGCGTCTCATTGCAGTGGCGATCTTATTTTCACCCGCATTGTAGCCGGCCGCAGCGAGATACCAAGATTCGAATATGTCGTAGAGATCTTTGAGGTATTTTGCAGCAGCGATTGTCGATTTTTCAGGGTC
The DNA here is from genome assembly GCA_050014415.1 of Thermodesulfobacteriota bacterium. Classification (GTDB taxonomy): domain Bacteria; phylum Desulfobacterota; class BSN033; order BSN033; family UBA1163; genus JBEKDJ01. The sequence goes on from JBEKDJ010000009.1 coordinate 30,411, forward strand.
CCTCCTCTCATCGACCCACCAATTCACCTTCAAACCGTATCGTTTCCCGGTCAGATAGATGAATTGCCATGGCCCCGAGGCCTTGCTCCTGGAATAGGCATAAGGGTTGAAGCCACTCTCGATGAGGGCGAGGTAGACGAGGTCTTCGGGAAGACCATTCTCCTTTAGATGACCTCTCATGAACGGGATGTATTTCTCAGATCGGGCTAGCCAGCTGGAGAAGATACTCTTTGCCGTTGTCTGAAAATACTGGATAAACTGCTCAACCTTGGCATTGATAACAATGGGGATATCGAAATCCGGCTCCTTTTTCAGCTGATCTGCAGGGAGGACCTCCAGATTAAAATCGTCGTTAGATTCGTCGCTGATGGGAAGGTCCAGCCCTCCTGCGAACGGCCCGTCGACGGGGGAAGGGGACAGAGGGACTGATATCTCCGTCTGGGAGGGCTCAGGTTCCTGAGAAAAAAGCTCTTCCAATTCAGACTGAGTAAAAAGGGAGGGCTGAATTTCCGCCTTTGGGGAGGGATCGGGCTGGGTTCTTTCGGGCAGAGAGCCCAAATGGGGCAAACATGCCGAGGCAAGAAGGAGGGTCATCCCCATTGATAAGATCTTATGCATAGAAAGAATGTCTCCTGAGAGCCTGACAAAACGGGATCGGTTGAAATTAAGAATTTCCAATAAGATCGCATAGATCACAGGATCTTGTCAAGTTAGAATTTTCTAATGATCCATGCCCACTTTGATTGGGAGATTTCGATCGGAAGACCATTCATCAGGAAATCCTAAAACATATTTCAGAGTGAAGTAGAGATGACTGGCTTCTCTTCCAGTACTACAGTAAACGATGATCTTCTTTTCCCTCGCGACTCCAGATTCGGCAAAGAGCTTTTCCAGATCTTCTTTCTTTTTCCAAGTCCTGATCTCCTCCCCTTCCACAGTCGTTTCCCACCATATGTCCCTGGCGCCGGGGATATGACCTCTTCGA
>JBEKDJ010000010.1:0-31863 GCA_050014415.1 Thermodesulfobacteriota bacterium
GAAAGATCTCTGATGTCACCAGTGTCGAGATCAATCTCTAACTCATTAGCTGCCGTTATGGCATCCGGCGCCTCACGAGATTCCAACAGAGGCAGTCCCACATTGAAGGCGTTCCTATAGAAGATTCTTGCGAAGCTCTTGGCGATGATACATGAAATGCCTGCGGCCTTGATAGCAAGCGGCGCTGGCTCACGGGATGACCCACATCCGAAATTTGTCCCCGCCACGATAATATCGCCGCGGCGCACCTTCTTCGAGAACTCACGGTCTAAGCCCTCCATGCAATGTTTTCCGAACTCCTCCGGGTCCGTGCCGCTGGTGTACTGAACTGGGATGATCACATCCGTATCTACGTCATTACCGAATTTCCAGGCCTTCCCTCGAAGGATCATTACGATCCTCTCCGTCCCGTCCTACTCCCTCTTTTGATAACCTCTTCGGGATGGGCGATTTTCCCTTTCACCGCGCATGCGGCCGCCACTGCAGGGTTGGTTAAGTAGACTTCACTTTCTGGGTGTCCCATCCTTCCGACGAAGTTGCGGTTCGTCGTCGACACTGCCCGTTCTCCTTTCGCTAACACACCCATATGCCCGCCAACACAGGGACCGCAAGTCGGGGTGCTGATTGCCCCATTCGCATCGAGGAAGACCTCAAAAAGGCCTTCGTGCATAGCTTGGCGGTAGACCTCCTGGGTGGCGGGAATTATAAGCAGCCGGACATAGGGCGCCACCTTGTTCCCTCGAAGCACTTCGGCAGCAATGCGGAAGTCCTCTATCCTCCCGTTCGTGCATGATCCAATGACAACTTGATCTACGGTGATCTCTCCTGCTTCCCTGACCGGCTTCACATTAGCCGGTGAATGGGGAAAGGCTACTTGTGGTTCAATACTCCCTACATCGTATTCTTTCACGCCTGCGTACACCGCGTCTCCATCGCTTCGGAATACTGTGTAATGCCTTTGTGCCCTATTACGGAGGTACTTCTCTGTAATCCGATCCACAGCAAATATACCATTCTTTGCCCCGGCTTCAACTGCCATGTTGGCCATGGTGAGCCTTCCCGACACAGGAAGACCCTCGATGACAGCCCCTGCAAACTCCATCGCCTCGTACAGGGCTCCATCGACACCGATATCGCCGATGGTGTACAAAATGAGATCTTTGGCGTCCACCCACCTTGGAAGCTTTCCGTGATAGAGAAACTTTCTGGACTTGGGGACCTTTAGCCACAGAGAGCCCATTAACATGGCGGCAGCCAGGTCCGTGCTCCCCACACCTGTGGCAAATGCCCCGAGGGCTCCATAACTGCAGGTGTGACTGTCTCCCCCGACGATGACATCGCCGGGCACCACAAGCCCCTTCTCCGGAAGAAGAGCATGAGCAATGCCCATCTTTCCGACCTCATAGTAGTGAGAGATGCCCTGGCGTCTCGCAAACTCCTTCATCTCCTTGCAGCTCTCTGCTGCTTTCACGTCTTTGCTGGGCGCGAAGTGGTCGGGAACGAGGATGATTTTCTCGGGGTCAAAAACCTTCTTCGCCCCGATTCTCTCCATTTCATGTATGGCGAGAGGGGCCGAGAGGTCATGACCCATGACGATATCGATGCTCACATTGATCAATTCGCCTGGAGAGACGCTCTCTTCCCCTGCATGGGCAGCCAAAATCTTCTCTGTAATCGTCATTCCCACATGAAAGCCTTTCTTTTTTATCACTCCCGTTGGAACTCTCACCCATGGATACAAGGCTTAATCGCTAAATTCCTTTAAGATCTTCTCTTCCAAGGCCCTGTATTTTTTTAACCCTAAAAAGTCAAGCAACTCATCAAAAGGGAGCCCTCCATGAGCCCCCTCCTTCATCATCCCCACCTCTTTCAATTCAATCAGCTTCTCTCTGATCGCAACGAAGGAGGCTGTAAGAGATATGGGCGGATAAATGGCTATACTGTAGCCCATCTCTTCATATTTCTTATAATGCAAAACCGGTGTTTTGGGGGCAATATTTATCAAAATCGGCCCTTTGATCAGTTTCGGGATTTTCTCCATCTGATCTGTGGTGGTAGGGGCTTCGACAAAAATGACGTCCGCCCCCTCTTCCATATACCTGTTCCCTCTACGAATGGCCTTATCAAATCCTTCCGCTGAAATGGCATCTGTTCTTGCGATCAAAACGAAATCTTCATCTTTTTTTGAAGCCACTGCAGCCCGTATCTTTGCCGCCATCTCTTCGACAGAAATTAATTTGTGTCCCTCCATATGTCCGCATCTTTTAGGGGACACCTGATCTTCTATATGGAGGGCTGCCACACCGGCCTTTTCATATTCCTCTATTGTTCTCATCACATTGAGATGATTCCCATACCCTGTATCTGCATCAGCGATCACCGGGATCTCCACAGCATCGGATATCCGCCTTGCGTTCCCAACCATTTCCGTCATGGTCAGCAGCCCGATGTCGGGGATTCCAAAAATGGAAGCAGCCGTCCCGAAGCCGGTCATATAGACTGCATCAAATCCAACCGATTCGATTAACTTTGCACTCAGTGCATCGAAGGCACCGGGTGCAACAAGGATCTTATCCCTTTTAATCAGTTCTCTTAACCTCATTGTCTTCCTCATTTTTTCACCTTTCTGTCTTCAGATGAATCTCTTGGCAGGAATTAAATCATCCTACTCCGTCTTAAAAAGGCTCTCCGGGACATAGACGAAACCTTCCATGATTCTTCTGGACGTTCTTCCAAAGGCGGCCAATTTCAATTGATGTCCGCCCGCCGTTTTCACCACATCCACCTCAATCGATATCGTTCCACTCGGATGACCGATGCGGACCATTTTGGCTTCCCTCGCCCTGGGAGAACAGACACGGTGCACGATGGTTCCCTCGATCATGGCCGCAACACCCGCACAGACCGTTCCCGTTCCCGGATAGGTCTTATGCATCTGCTGCATGAAGAAAAGTCGCGAGACGAAATCGATCTCATCGCTTTTAATGGTGGCGCCATCGGTAAAACTTGTATAGCTCACAGGCTCACGGACAAAGGCCAACATGGGGCGTGTGGGGCTCTCCAGCCGGGCCTTTGTTGCATCACGGACCAGCCCGATCCTTTTCGCAGCCGTCCCCCGGATCAACTCAATGGCGTCCAGGGCCTTGATGACATGCGGATCCAGCGGCTCCTCAATCCCGGAAAAACCCATGACCTCTGGCTTGAGGAAACAAGCGGGGTTTCCGGCGTCGACAATGGAGATCTCAACCCTCCCTATGGAAGGAATGGAAACGACATCGATCGCATTGCCGGTAGGCAGAAGCTTTCCGTTCACGGTTCCTCCTGTTTCAGAGTAATCGAGGAGGATTTTGCTCCCCGTCCCCGGAACTCCATCGATGGCATAGTTGCCGATATATTGACACTTCCCTTTATCAGTTGGAACGAACGCCTTCAGAATTTTTTTCGTGTTCGTATTGAAGATCCGAACAACCGTTTCCGGGTCCGTGGCCCGAACGAGTCCTTCGTCGATCGAAAAAGGGCCTACCCCGGAGGAAATGTTGCCACAATTTCCGCTAAAATCGAGGAGAGGTTGACTGATATCGACCTGGCACATCGTATAATCGACATCCGCATCTTGCCTCTTGGAAGGTCCGATGATGGCCGCTTTGCTGGTCAAGGGATCTGCTCCTCCCAATCCGTCGATTTGCCGCTTATCGGGGCTCCCGAAGATGGCCAGGATGACCTTTTTTCTCATCTCGGGGTCTTCGGGCAGATCCTTTTCATGCAGATAAACTCCCTTGCTGGTTCCTCCGCGCTGGATCACGCATGCTATTTTTCGAAACGCTCCCATCGTTCTTACCCCTCTCTTTATTCTCTCTGTCACCGCACCAGATCTGCCAGATCCGCAATATTCGAGAGCTCTTCGAGACGCTTCACTGTTGCGATGATCTTCTCCCTCTTTTTCTGATCGAAGAACTTCTCCGTCAATAAATGAAATTTGTTCAAAATCTCCTCCCGAGTCGCAGGATTCTCCGGGTCCCCTTTTGGATAATCCACGTGGGCCTGGTAGGTCCGGCCGTTATTTAATTCGGCGATTAATGTGGCGGGGTAGGCCTTCGGGTACATCTTTTCGGCCTCGGGATCCAATTCCCAGGTCACCTTTGCAGCCATCGCCAATACTTCCGGGTCACGCAGCGCTTCTGCGCTGAATTCCTGTATCCCTGTCCGGTTCTTGCAGATAGCGACGGCAATCGCATAGGGGAGACTGAACTGCGCGTCAACGTGGGTTTGGGGACGCAGTTTCCGCTCGATGGGATGACAGAGCATCTTGACAGTAAACTCGCCGACCTTAGCTGTAATCTTCTTCACGTCCTCTGCACGCACGCCCTGCTTGTATAGGTCCAAAGCGCAGTCGGCTACGGGCCCGGAAAAGCGGCAGCAGGCGTGGACCTTGATGCTTGTATCCACCATCTCCCATTTCTTGCCCAGCGTTTCTGTGATCCGCCCAAAATCGAACTGATCTCTAAATGAGAGGGCTTTGATGAGACCGTACGGCCCGTCAAATACGGTCCCGCTACCAATGAAGTTCTTCTCGGCTAAGGAAGCGGCCAGAACACCTCCCATAGCCGGATGGCCTGCCTGAAGGGGTTTCTGCCAGGCTCCTTCACCCGTGCACTCCTGGGTGCCCGCCGAAAAACTTCCCGCTATGCCCAGAGCGTATTTGGTATGCATTATATCAAGTCCCATGATGGTCGCACATGCGGCTGCAGCCCCGAACACCCCGCAGGTGCCTGTCGGATGAAACCCCTGGTAATAGGATTGGCCAAGGAGGGACTCTCCAAGACGGATCATAACCTCCAGGCCCAGGATAAAGGCTCGCATGAATTCCTTCCCGCTGGCTCGCCGCTTTTCACCAATAGCAAAGACGGCAGGGAATACGGCCACAGATGGATGCATGGTCCCTTCCCGATGGTCATCGTCGAAGTCAAGGGCGTGCCCCATAGTCCCATTGAGCAAAGCCGCATTCATGCACGACGTCTTAAACCCGTGGGCAAAGACCGAGCTGTAGGAGTTTCCTCCCTCCGCCTTGATCACCTCTGATAGGGCTGCTATCTGGGGCCGCCTTGACGAGCCTATGGTGCATCCTATCACGTCGAGTATGTACCGCTTGACCTGCTCTGTGGTCTCTCTGGGCAGATCCTCAAATCTTTCAGTGACCAGAAACTCAGCCAAGACTTCTGCAATTTTTTTATCCTGACTCACCTCTCGCTCCTTTCATATCCCATCCCCCTCCGTCCGGCAATTCAAGCAATTTGGCAATGGACTCTGTGTAATATATTAGAAAATTGCCTTCTTCTAAGGCCAGAGTTCCTGAGCTAAGTCTTCAAGTCCTAATTCTTGTAACTTCTTTCTATTCGGTTTTGCTGTTTCTGAGCTCCAATCGATAGCAGCCAGGTACTCTTTGAACCAGACATCCTTGTTAATTGTGACCCCCGCCAAAGGGCCCTCTTTGAAAGGTGGTTTGCCGAGCAGCCTATCTGGAATCTTAAACTCGGTCAGGTTTAGCCCTTCCCGAATGTTGAAAGCCTGCCGCATATTGAGAATTCTCTCGCCGGTCTTGATCAGTTCTTCAAGAGTCAAGTCCCAACCGGTCACTGCGTTCATGAACTCAACCAAGACACTGGTGTTGGGCAGACAACTATAAACAAATGCGCACATGCCAGAGCAATTGACGATATGATGCAAGGCGCTACCGATTCTGTATTCCATTCCTTCATTAGCATAGGCCTTTCGGTCTAATTGAACAACCTGTCCCAAGGGGCGGAATATTTCTGCATTCTGGGTATGACGAGCTGGAGTGGGGTCCAACATGTAAGGGATTCCCCAGTGATAATCGTGCTTGGGATCGTGCGCGGGAAGTTCTTGCCCTTGAATATGCATGGCGTATTTGCCGGCACCCTGGCCAATCCTCTCAGCAGCTACCTTGACTCCATCGGCGATAATATCTCCAAAGCCCTCTCGCTTAGCCAACTTTTCTGTCATTTCAACGATGGATTGGTGGTTGCCCCAAGTCATCTCAATGCCACCGGTATCTGCCTGGGTAATCAGCTTGTTCTCATAGCATTCGATCGTGAAGGCAATAACCGACCCAGCAGAGATTGTGTCAATCCCATAGCGATTGCAGATATCGTTTAGCTTCATGATTGATTCAATATTATTATTAAGGCAGTTACTTCCAAACATGGCGAGTGTCTCATATTCAGGTCTGTGACTACCCTCCTCATATTCATAATCGCCGGCCCCTGCCTTCATATGAGCGCCGCACCCGATGGGGCACCGGTAACAGCTATATTTCCTAATCCGGCGAGACGTTATATTTTCCGCCGCGAAGGACTCGATATCCGGCAAGTCAGAATAGCCCACCCCTCCCCAGTTCTTGACCGGAGAATCACCGCTATGGGCTGAACCAGCTGCAACAAATGCCGTTCCGTGGTTGCCTAACCATGCGATCGTCCCACCTAACTCACGCAGGTACTTCTTCCTCAGGTCACTCGCCCTTTTTTCATGGGCGACGGAGACTTTCATGTTACCCTTCACTGCCACTGCCTTAAGCCTCTTTGATCCCATCACAGCGCCCAAGCCTGAACGGCCAGCCGCTCTGCCCCTGTCGTTAATAACCGAAGCGATGAGAACAAGCCTCTCTCCTGACGGACCTATGCAGGCTACCTTCACATTCTTGCCCAGTTCCAATTTGAGTATATCTTCAGTCTCGTAACAATCCTTACTCCATAGATGGGCAGCATCCCTGAGCTCAGCTTTACCATTATTAATAAATAGGTAAATTGGCTTTTCTGATCTACCAGTAAAAAACACTGCGTCGTAGCCTGCGAATTTCAGATAAGGACCAAAATCACCACCGGAATTTGCGTCACCCCAGCCGCCTGTCAACGGCGATTTACCCACTACTGTGTATCTTGAACCACCGAGCGCAGCGGTTCCCGTAAGAGGGCCAGTAAGAATACCCAGGATACTATCCTGATCCAGCGGGGTAACACCGGCTTTCTGGAGGCTGAAGACTATGTTGGCACCTAAACCATAGCCCCCGATGAATCGGCGACAAAGCTTTTCGTCAAGTACCTCATCTTTTAGTTTATGATTGGAAAGGTTTACCCACAGCATCTTTCCAATATATCCTCTGGCCATACTGTATCCCTTCCTCTATTTGCCGCTGAACCCATAGCCTTGCAGGCTGCAAAGACACACTCTTTCAGTAAATGATTCTTTCATTCATAGTAGTCTGGAGCAAGCTTCACAGTTTCCCACTGGTCTGGGTCATGCGCCATAAGAACGACCGCCCCTTCTTTCTTCATGTGTTGGATTTTTGCGAGACTCCTCATCGCCGCTTCCGAATTCCAGACGACCGCAGGAAGTACGCCTTCATCCAGGATTTCTGACATGGCAGCGGCATCGGCGGTAAGGACAAACCTACCCGATTTTGGCAGGTTCACCACAGCGGACTGATGGCCTTGGGAATGCCCCTTCGTATCTATACAAATGACGGACCCATCAAGAAAGACATCAAAAGACTCGACATCGTCTAGTTCTATGAAGTGGAAGTTTCTTGTATCCTTGTAGTCGTCAAAAATATAATGTCCCTGAAATCGCTCTGGCCACCAAGCTGCCTTCAGTTCACTTTTCCGAACAATGAACGTGGCCTTGGGAAAAAGTGGCATACCCCCGGCATGGTCCAAATGCAAATGGGACATGATAACGTATTTTACGTCATCGGGTTTGTAGCCAAGCTTGCCAAGCTGCTTGTCAATCATCTGCTCCGGCCGCTGTTCGCCATCCTTCTTGTATTGGGGCGGCCAATTATCCAATTTCATCCCCGTGTCAAAAAGCACTAGACCTTTCGGGTGTACGATCAGGTAGAAAGGAACAGGAATAGTGACTGGTTTTCCGCTTGGCCTACCAGACATCATGCCTCTATCAGGGACATGCATTTTTGCAGATTCGAAGACATAGAGTCTCATCATATTATCTCCTCTCGTTCAAATTCTTGAACCTCACATGATGGTCCTGAAGCTGTGAAAAATTAAAATAAAGAAAAATGTACCAGTCCAACAAGGATGGGTCGTTTGAAAAACTTTAGAGCGAAACCTTAGAAAGAGAAACCATAATGTAAATTTGCAAGAGTTACTCAAGCTCACTAACAGAGTCGATTGCCCTGATTAAGAGATCGCAATTCTAAAGTTTGAAAACGACCTACCCTTGTTGGGCCTAAGAAACATAGAGACCAATTTTTTCACAGCTTCCCTGCAGGTACAGCCTACGCTGCTTTTTGATCTTAAAGCTCTACCGCAACATTAAAGCCGTCATGGATAGCCTCTTTTAGGGCCTGCGGCTTCGCACAATCGCCGATTGTATGGACCTCGGTCATTAACTCTTTAAACAAATTGGCGATCTCGGTGCGGGATTTGAAGCCCAGGGATAAAATCACCGTGTCAGCGGGAATCTCGAAGCGTTCCCATGCGCTATTGATAACGCTAGCCCCCTTGTCGGTAATCTCCTCTAGCTTCAATTCTGTGAGCAGGCGAACACCGTACTTTTCCAGCATATCTATCAAACCGCGAGGCCATCCGGCAATAAGCGTCGTGTAGCCAAGCATGTCGATCATTGTAACCTTCTTGCCGTCCTTCGCTAATTGCAGCGCGGTTTCACCTCCCGTCGACCCCCCTCCGGCTACTACAATGGTTTCTCCCACCTTTGCCTTACCCATATTTACATCACCCACCCAAACCACATTGGCTTTGTTTACTCCGGGAATATTTGGAATGATGGGATCGGCACCGACTGCGACGATAATTGCATCCGGTTTCTCCGCCTTCACTTTCTCGGCAGTAGCTTCAGCGTTCAACTTGACAGTGACACTGGGAGCCTTCTTCGTCTGCCGCACAAGCCACTCCAGGTACCGTTTCATGTCGGCTTTGATCGGGAGGACCGCTGATAGAATGAGGTTTCCGCCAAGTTTATCACCCCTTTCATACAAGATAACCTCGTGGCCTCTGGTGGATGCAGTGAGAGCAGCCTGCATGCCGGCCGGACCGCCGCCCACGATGACAACTTTTTTCTTATTAATTGCTGGCAAAATGTTGGCATAATCCTGTTCTCTGCCGAGGACCGGGTTTACCGTACAGCGGATGGGGAAGAAACTACCTGTAAGTTTGTTGCAGGTGTGGCAGCGGAGACAAGGCCTTATGTCATCAACCTTCCCTTGCCGTGTTTTGTTCACAATTTCCGGATCCGCAAAAATGGCCCGGGCCATTGCTACAATATCGGCCTTGCCTTCGGAAATTATTCTATCGGCCATTTCCATGTCACTGATAGAGCCCACAGTGGCAATGGGGACGTCAAGCGCTCTTTTGAACTTCTCGGCGTAATGCACATTATATTCATGAGGGAAATAAGTCGGCTGAATCATGAGGGGGATGACCTTGGGATCGGCCAAAATACCCGCGGAAACATGGAGAAGGTCAATCTTATCTTGGATCATTTTGGCAAACTCGATGGTTTCCTCTACCCGCATGCCTCCTTCTACGAACTCGTCAGCGCTGATGCGGTATTCAAGGGCCAGCTTATTGCCGACCTTTTTCCTGATGGCTTTCAAGACCTGGATGGCGAACTTGGCCCTATTTTCGAAACTCCCACCATAACCGTCCGTTCTTCTGTTGGTGTAAGGAGATAAAAACTGGGCGATTAGGTGCCCATGAGCGCCATGAACCATTACCATTTCGAACCCGGCCCTTAAGCACCTGTATGCGGCGTTGGCAAAATGTTCAATCACCGTATCGATCATGTCCTGGTTCATTTCCGTAACCGGCCTTATTTTCCTGCCCTCCCGCGCGGCTGCGATCTCTTCCATTCTTGCCGGAATGGGCGAAGGACCAATGGTGGGCCTGCCATTCAGAACATATCTGCCAGGATGGTGGAGTTCTATCGAAAGCTTGGCTCCATATCGATGAATTGCTTCCACAAGAAGGCTCAACCCATTGATGACTCTGTCGTCGCCAAGGTTCAGTTGAAACTCATGGCCCTTAGCGTATTCAAAGTCGATGGGGGATTCGCCGATGGTGATGATTCCTGCTCCACCTCTGGCCAGATTTTTATAAAAAGCGACCATCTCTCTCGTGACGAAACCATCCGGAGAAGTCAACATATAACAAGCGGGGGCAAGCTCAATCCTGTTTTTGACTACGACATTCCCGAACTTGAATGGGGACAATACATGTTGAAAGGTACTCATAATTCCTTCCTCCTTGTTTAGTAATTCCTAGCCAAAAATATCTGAAATTCTTTGTTCTAAATTTGAAGTAAGAAACAATTTTGTGATAAATCCTAAATTCAAAACTCTAAACTCTAAGTAAACTCAAAATGCAAGAAACTCAAAACCCAACACAACCCAAATATCCAAAACTCTGAACCTAAAGTTGAGGTTTTGAACGGACCGCAACTTTTTGCCAAAGCAGTGACCAGTTATTTGAACACCTCTGTCTTGTAATAGTCGGCTGCTCCCGTACAGGCGTGGACAAGCAGCACAGGTTTGGTGACGTTTCTAAAGGTAAACGGACCATGCACAATTCCCTTGGGGACAAAAAAACTGCCGGTTTTGGTCAAAACATGTTTTTCCTCTTCCCCACCTGAACCAAAAACCAATTCGACTTCGCAGCCTAGATCCTCCATGTTGTTCGGTTCAAGCGGAAGCAGCCATAGATACATATCAAAATCATGTACGTGTGAGTATTCTTCCATTATCATAGATTCCTCAACACGAACAAAAATCATAGTAAAATCATTCTTGTAATCTTCTCCTTTGTACCAAACATTGGGTCCGTAGTATCCGATGTCATAATATATTTTGTCGCCATAATCGATCGGTTTTCGAATGACATATTGACTATATTTTGTATCAGCCATTTTCAAATACCTCCTTTTTATTTGTGGCAACTCTGTGTTGACGGGATATCGAAATGACTAGCCGAAAAGGATTGGGCTCATCGGAGAACCCGACCCACCCTTGATTTTCCAGGGCAATGCTATAAACAATCCCGTCACGGGTGCTGAAACCATATTTACGAAGCTCTCCATAATCAAAATGCCATTCGGCAGGAAATGTTCCAGATGGCCAGGCATACCCGGGTAACAGGTATCGGCACTCACGACATCAGCCCCGATAGCCTGAATCTTGGCCTGAGCAAAATACTTGACCGCTTCCTCTGTGATACCCGGCCCGAAACTGTACATCATTCTGTCCTCCACATCGTTGCTTTCAGGCCTGTAATACTTATCCCAACCAAATTGCAGAAGAATAATATCGCCGGCTTCCGGCTTGATATTGTCTCTGGCCTCAACCTCTTTAACCTGTTCCAGCGTTATGTTGGTAGAGCGTTGAGGGTTATGTTTTGTAAAATCATACTTCTTATAGGGACCAATCAGAAAGTCGCAGGGAATCCGATCCATGCTGGCCATGTGTTGGTGGATGTGTTTAAACGAATCCGTATGGGAACCATTGTGCTCACAGATGACGAGAGTCTGCATGTAGTGGCCGTGCTTCTCATAGGTTCTTGCATCTTTCACAATGCCCAGAGTCGGGTGGTTGAAAAACCCCGGCATATTCGTCTCGAACACCGTCGAGATGTCGTAAGGCTTTAGCGCGGCCAGCAGCTGTACGATGTCACTCTTCTTTGTGTCTATCAGAATCGGACGAATGGGTGAACCTGAGCCGTTCTTGATCTTAAGGGGTATGGCCATAAACAATCCGACGGCAGGAGCTTGGCCCATATTAACGAAACCCGACATGGGAAGAATGTTATTGGGCAAAAAATATTTCTCTCGTCCCGGCATACTCGTAATCTTCGATTCTAGGTAAGCGGCATCCGTTGAAGGCGCATCCGAGCCTATTGCCCTAATTCTTACGTCGGCGAAGTATTCCATGACTTCCTCGGTAATTCCAGGGACATTGGCGGCATACCAGTCTTTTTCAAACAGGACTTTGCTGTCTGGCAGATAGTATTTATCCCAGCCAAATTGCAGGAGAATGATATCTCCCGCTCGCGGCGAAATGTTATCCCTCACCTCGACTTCTTTTATCTGCGCGAGGGTTATGTTCTTTCCTGCCTCGGGATTAAAGCCGGTGAGGTCATATTTCTTATATGGGCCGATCAGGTGACTGCAGGGGAATTTTTCGATACTGTCCATCCCCTTGTGGATGTGAATAGGCGCATCGACATGGGAACCGTTGTGCTCGCTGGTGACGAGAATCTGCGTAAAGTAATAATTCTGCACGATATTCTTGGCATCAGGAACTATTCCTAAGGGTGGGTCTGTCGTAAACCCCGGCATGTTGGTTTCAAAAACCGGAGATATGTCGTAGACATCCAAGGATTTTAGCAATTTGGCAATTTCATAAGCATTGCTCATTTCTGGCCCTCCCAAACAATACTTTTCCAGGCAACTTGTTTTTCGGACGCCTACAGGATGTCCAGGGCGGCATAGTACCCTCCCCGCATCGCCTCCATTATCCTTCGGGGTTTCACGCAGTCCCCAACGGGATAAAAGTCCGGTACGCAATCGCGCAACTGATCCACGGTGTCTGAATTGGACTGCACCCCGACGGCGAGGACTACCGTATCTGCCTCAATAAACTGCTCCTTTCCCCCTTTGTCGGAGACCTTTATCCCGGAAGGCGTAACCGCTATGCATTTCAGCCCTGTCTTGTATTTGAGAGTCGGCGTTTTGCCCATTCTCATCACGAGCGGTACGGTGTGTCGCCAATTCTTCTCTGGGTCGCCGATGACATCGGTCATTTCCACAATGGTGACGGTTTTACCCTGCTCGGCCAGAAACAAGCCGACCTCGCAGCCCACTAAAGCGCCGCCGATGACCGCCACCCTTTCACCAACCTTCGTAACATCGTAGTAGACATCCAGAGCCGTCATCACAGTTTCCTTATCAATTCCCGGGATTTGTGGACGAATGGGGCTCGAACCGACTGCTGCGATAACAACGTCAGGGGCCAATTTTTCGATCAGTTCAGGCGTGGCTTCCGTGTTGAGCCTGACCTTTCCCAACGCCAGCGTTCTGTTGACGAGATAGTTCTTGAATGCTTTCACATCAGCTTTCAAAGGGTCATAATCGGATATCTTCAAGAGACCGCCAAGACTGTCGCTCTTTTCCAGCAGCGTCACATCGTGACCTCTTTCAACCGCCGTTATTGCCGCTTTCATCCCAGCCGGACCGCCGCCGACAACGATCACCTTTCGGGAAGCGCTAGGCCGAGGCGCCGTCTGCCACCTCAACTCTCTTCCGGTCTGCGGGTTGGCTGCACAGACAATGAGGTCGTTGTAGCCTACCGCGGAGAGACAATTATTGCATCTGAGGCATGGAATGATTTCATTTCGGCGACCCGTGCGGGCTTTGTTGGGAAGGTCGGGATCGGCGAGCAGTGCCCTGGCCATGCCGATGATGTCTGCCCTGCCTTCGACCAGGATTTGCTCCGCATGGGCCGGATCGGAAATGCCACCCACGGTGATGACCGGGATGTTTACCGCTTTCTTGACCGCCTCAGCCAGATACACGTTGCAGCCGTGCTCGGTGAATGAGGTGTGAGCAAACATACGATGGACCGTTTCCCTGGATTCGTGAACGCCAACAGAGATATGAACCAGATCGATCGTCTTTTCGATCATTTTGATGAATTCGATGACGCTGTCGATTCTCATGCCGCCTTCGACCAACTCATCCCCGCTTATCCTGTATTCAATGATGAAATCGGGTCCGCATTTCTCTCTGATTCGCTCAACTACCGCCATCGGGAAACGGGCCCTGTTCTCAAGGCTTCCCCCGTATCTATCCTTTCTCTGGTTTGTCAAGGGCGACAGGAACTGCGCCGGAATCCAGCCATGGGCGCCGTGAACCTGGCAGCAGTCAAAGCCAGCGCGCTTGACCACCGTAGCAGCGTTCGCGTACGCCTCAACCGTCTCTTCGATCATGTCTTCATCCATGGCTATGACTTCGACCCCGTCTTTTCTGACAAAGCCCATGGGACCTATGGGATTGGGGTCATTCTTTGAATGAAGAACCGTGTACAGTCCCACGTGGGAGAGTTGGATGGAGGCTGCTGCACCATGCATCTTAATGGCGAGAGCGGTCTCGGCCAGCAGGCGCATGTCGGTAGGCTCGTCAAGAACGAAGGTGTAAGCTGCCGACTGCCGTACATATTTCCGGGTTATCGGGGTCTCCCCGACAGTGACCTGCGCGGCCCCTCCTCTGGCCTTGGCCTCCATATAGGCCATCTCGATATTACCCCTGAAACGGGTCTGGTTAGGGGTGGAGAAGATTCGGTTTCTAAAAGTGACATTCTTGATCTTGAGAGGCTTAAACAGGTTCGGATAGTACTGCATAACGCTTCCTCCTCAAATGCTTGCCCAAAACCGTCGAAACGGGTTTGGTTAGGTCTGAAGGCCGACTGGCCCTCACGAATCGGACAGATCAGACTCCTACGCGATGTGGTTCATCAAACCCCCATCGTGGATCAGTTGCTGCATAAAGGGTGGAATCGCGTTGGCCCTGAAGGTCGCTTTCCGCGAAACGGCCTTGATCTCTCCCGAATCGAGATTATAGTCTTAAATCCATAAGGGCGCAGCCTTCAACAACCCGACAACAAGGCGGCAACGTCCCTCACATTCGCTGCTTTTTCCAGGCTGAAGACTGACTCTACTATCTGCTTCTTTCTGGCGTCGCTCAGGCCAGACGCTGCCACCGCCCGGCCGAACTTCTGCACCACCTCATCCTCTCTCAGTGGATTCTCCGGATCTCCCTTGGGATAGCGCACTTCCTTCGAGTAACTCCTTCCATCCTCCATAGCGATTGTTACGCGCGTCGGGAACGACTCAGGAAAGAATCTGTCGAGCTCGGGGTTGTGCCGGACCGTGATCTTCTTGAGGAGTTCCGCTATGTCCTGTCTTTCCGCCGACTTATTGGTGTACTCCTCGAGAAATGCCTTCTTCTCGATCGCGGCAATGGCTACGCTGTAGGGCGCACTGAATTGACAGTCCACGGCATTTCTTGGATGGAACTTCACCTCTTCCGGCTCCCCTACAATTTCATAAGGCGTCCTTGCCAACTCCACCTCGATGGACTTCACCTTTTTGTAGTCGAGCTCATTTTGAGAAAAGAGCTCCAATACAGCGTCGATACCCGCCTGGTTAAAGCGGCAGCACGCATAGGGCTTGAAACTCACCTGCTCAATCTCAAAGACGCCGTTATCGAAAGCGCTCAGCAATTCGGGCCTCGCATTTTCACAGTATGCGTGGAAAAATCCCCTGGGCCCTTCAAGGATGCTCTTCGGACCTGTATAGCCCTTCTCTGCAAGGAGGGCGGCCGTAACCCCTGCCGAAGATGCGCTGCCCGCGTGGAGCCGCTTGGTATAGCTACCGTCTGCATAGCACTCAAGATTCCCCGCCACAAAGCTGCCAACGATGCCTAGGGTGTTCGCAGTCTTCTCTAGATTCAAATCCAGGGCGCGGGCAGCGGTCATGGCCGCTCCGAACATGCCAAGAAGAGCGGTTGGGTGGAAGCCTCTGTCAAAGAGGGACTGATAGTTGGAGGCCTTGCCGATCTTGATAAAAGTATCGTAGCCGATGACGATGCATTTCAGAAGCTCTTTGCCCGAGAGGTCTACATATTCCCCCATGGCCAGCGCGACAGGGATGATGATCACGCCCGGATGGCCGCCGCCTTCGTTGCTGCAGTCGTCCAGGTCGGCCGCGTGGCCTGTGGTCCCGTTCGTAAAACATGCGCCCGACGGGACAAGCTTCTCTTCGGCGCCGATCACTGTGCACGGGCCCCTACTGTAGTTTTGCACAGCATATTCCCGGGCGATGCGACTTGAGTCGTACGAGAAGGCCGCGTAGGTGCAACCGAGATAGTCGATTATGCACTGTTTCGCCATTTCTATCGAGCGTGGAGTCAGCGCTTCATAGGCGATTGCCGAATACCGCTCGGTGAATTGTATTGTCTCTCTCATATTCCGAACTCCCGTTGTCTATCATAGCTTTAGATCATGCAGAGACCGCCGGAGACGTTGATTCCCTGCCCCGTCATGTAGTCCGCCTGTTTGGAAAGGAGAAACATGGCCACGTCAGCCACGTCCTCTGCCGTTCCTTCCCTTCCAAGGGGAACGGTAGAGGCCATCTGGGCATACGCCTTCTTCCTGAATTCCTCGGGGGTAATGCCCTGTATTTTCGCCTGTTCATCAATCCAGTTGTCACGGAGGTCCGTGTTGATATGGCCCGGACAAATGGAGTTAACGTTGATCCTTAAGTGGGCAAGCTCGAGGGCTAGACTCTTCGTGAAACCGAGTACGCCCCATTTTGACGCCGTGTAGGCTGCATTCCCCGGCGCCCCCATTTTCGCGCCAAGAGATGATATGAGGATAATCTTGCCGGGACCACCCCGTTTCACCATATGCTGGACCACGGGTTTCGAGATCAGGAAGGTGCCAGTAAGGTTCACATCCATCTGGGCCCTCCAGTCTTCCTCGGAAAAGTCGGTGACCGGAACATTGACCGGGCCGCGGATAGCGGCCGAATGAACGAAGATGTCGATTCTGGCAAACTTTTCGAGAACCTTGGCCGTCGCTTCCTTACAGTCTGCGCTGCTACTCACGTCTCCAGGAAGGGCAAGTCCCTCAACGCCGAAGGCCCTGATCTCTTCGAGTTCTTCTTCCAGTCCTCCCCATCCGGCATCCCCCGGAAAGTTGGTCCAAGGCTTCGCGTATTTGTCGAGAATCGCCACATTGGCCCCTGCCGCAGCGAGCCGGAGCGCAATGGCGCGGCCCATACCCC
This sequence comes from Thermodesulfobacteriota bacterium, assembly GCA_050014415.1. Classification (GTDB taxonomy): domain Bacteria; phylum Desulfobacterota; class BSN033; order BSN033; family UBA1163; genus JBEKDJ01. The sequence goes on from JBEKDJ010000010.1 coordinate 16,884, forward strand.
TCTTCGTCGCAGCGCCCGTGACGAACGCTATCTTTCCTTTGAAGTAATCATCTGCCACGATGCCTCCTATGAATTAGGACGGTTTTTGTCAAAACTTTCTCCTTGTTTATATCCTATCCTCCCAAATAGGCTTTCTTGACAATATCGCTGGACCTCATGGTCTCAATGTCACCCTCTAAGACCACTCTGCCAACTTGCAGCGCATATCCCCGATTAGCGACCCCCAGCGCTAAATGAACATTTTGTTCCACCAAAAGGACGCTCACTCCCCTCTTGTTAATATCCTTAATGACTTCACCCAGCTGTTCAATCACGATCGGAGCCAGACCCAGCGACGGCTCATCCATACAGAGCAGCTTTGGTTGGGCCATTAATCCCCGACCAATGGCCAACATCTGCTGCTCACCCCCGCTCAGGGTCCCAGCCTTCTGATTCCGTCTCTCCAATAACCTGGGAAAGAGCTTATAGACCTCTTGCAGGCTGTTGTTAATTTCATCCTTGTCTTTGCGTAAACTGGCCCCCAGTTTGAGATTGCTTAATACAGTGAGATAAGGGAAGAGCTGCCGACCTTCGGGGACGAGGCTGATGCCGAGTCTGACAATATCCGTAGTCGCCTTGCCGCTGATCGCAATGCCCATAAACCGTATTTCCCCAAAGGTTAATGGAACCAGCCCTGACAAGGTCCTCAAGATAGTGCTCTTGCCCGCTCCATTGGCTCCGATAATGCTCACCACGGCTCCTTGGACAATCTCCAGTGAAACGCCCTGGATGGCCATGGATTTTCCGTAGTGCACCGTGATGTCTCTTATTTCAAGCAGCATGCTCACCACCAAAATAGGCTGAAATGACGTCCTTGTTCTCTCTCACCTCTCTGGGTAACCCTTCGCAAATCTTTTGACCAAAGCTGATGACCACCACTCTGTCACATAAATCCAATATCTGCATGTTGTGCTCAACAATCAAGATGGTCACTCCCTGCTGCTGTGTCTTTTTAATGTTCATCAATGTAAAATCGATTTCAGATGGGTTCATCCCGGCTAAGGGCTCATCCAGTAATAACAATTTGGGCCGGGTAGCCAGGGCTCTTGCCACGCCAAGCATCTTTTGATACCCATGAGGCAGGTTCTTGGCAAGCTCATCCTTAACTTTGTCTAAACCCACCAGCCGCAAGATCTCTAAAGATTGTTCCAAGATATAGGCTTCATTACGACGGTAGGTGCTCGTATTAAAATAGATATCTAACAAGCTTGACCATGGATGAAGATGAAATGATGCCGAAACATTCTCTAAAACGGTAAAATCCCTAAAAAGAGGGTTTAGCTGAAAGGTCCGACCTATCCCCAGCTCTGCGACTTTATGAGGCTTTTTGCCGGTTATCTCTGTTCCATCAAATACCACCTGCCCTCTGGTCGGCGGGAATACGCCATTGATTAAATTAAAGACAGTCGTCTTGCCCGCTCCATTGGGACCGATTAGGCCAACAATCTCTCCCTTGTGGACATACATGTCAAATTGAACGACAGCAGCCAGCCCGCCGAAATGCTTGGTTAATCCCTTAATTTCAAGAAACACAGGCAACCCTTTTGGTTTTTCTACGTTCTATAAACCACGACCTTATCAGCTGAGGCAAACCAGCCAATCCCTGGGGCATTAAGTAGACAACAATCAGTAATATGCTGGCAGAAATATAGGGAGAGTATTTTTTAAGATCTCGGAAAAATTCAGGAAATAGCACCATAATAGCCGTTCCCACGATAGGTCCGGCAAAGCTATTAATCCCACCTATCAGCACATACATCACGAGCCACAAGGTCGCCGATAGATCGAAGCTCGTGGGTGATAGGACTAAATTATAATGAGCATAGGCAGCGCCGACAAGTCCAATAAAGAAACACCCGAATCCCACGGCCATAACTCTGTACCCGCCTTCATTGATACCCACGCTGGAGGCAACCAGATGTGACTGGGCAATCGCCTTCAAATTCAAACCAATGCGGCTAAACTCAAATCGATAAAGGGCTATCACACTAACGAGGCCTAATCCGAGAAAGAAATAATAATAAGGCACCCTTGAGCTCGTGAACATTGGATGGATACCGGTAAGACCGCTATAACCCCCGGTCCAAACCCCGCCAGCGGATATGATCTGTACCACCCCTACTCCGAAGAATAAACTTCCCATCGCATAGTAGAGTGCCCTCAGTCTGGAAAACGGATACCCGAATACCATGCCGATGCCGGAGGCCATCAATGCCGCCAATGGAATGCTGATCCAGGGGGACCAATGGAGCCATCTTGATGCCATGCCGGAAAGATAAGCCCCGATCCCCATAAAAGCTCCATGGGCAAGGGGAAACTGTCCCGAGATAGAAATCGTACGAAGGCTGACCGAGGCAACTACATAAATAAAAGTCAGGGTAAGGATATGCAATGTGTAGGGAGAACTGAACAGATGCGGCATCAAGGCTAAAATGACTACCAAACCTCCGCAAGCAACCAGCCTTGTCCATTTTTTCCTGCCTATAGCAAGGGTTGAAACAGTAGAGCCGGATGCCTCACTATCGCTCGCCATTTCGGCCTCGTGTCCAAAGAAACCTTGTGGCCGAAAAAGCAGAATAATGATGAATATAGTAACTGCAATGGCATCGCTGGCAGCGCCGGGTAGCAAAACCGGTAAAGCGCCATAAAGTCCACCGAGGATCAATCCTACAATAAAAATACCCCCGAAGCTCCCCACCCCAGCCAGGATCACCAGCATTAAGACTTTTACCAGAGTGAGTTGACCCATAAAAGGGCTTAGATTATACATAGCCCCCATCAGGCATCCGGCTATGGCGGCCAGAGCAAAGCCCAGACTACACGCGACAGCCGAAATGCGGTGGATGCTAATACCCTGTAGGGAGGCTGTCTCCATGTTCTGGGTAATCGCTTGCATCTGCAAGCCCCATTTGGTGTGGTTTACAAACAAGATGATTAATATCAGGATGACAGCACCGATGGCGAAGGTGACGATCCTATCCCAGTTCACTGAAAAAGGCCCGGCACTGAGAACGCCCCCCACAAAGGTAGGAATCGCCATCACTTTAGTCCCTATCAATATATTTACGGTAGTCGTCAAAATTACTGTAACCGCGACGCATATCATGATGATGCGGTTGAGATCTCCTACAAAGGGGCGGAAACAATACTTTTCCAGGAATATCCCAAAACCAGAAACGATGATCATTGACAGCAGCAGGGCGATCCAATGATTCACACCCAGTCCAACGATAAATAAATATCCAAGGTAACCCCCCACCATGTATATGGCGCCATGGGCTAAATTAAGGATTCCCAGCATATTAAAAAGAAAAGCAAATCCAAGGGCCGCCAGGATATACATGGCTGACAATATCAATACATTGGCTGATGTTTGAACAAATAGCTCCATAGGGCCACTTATTTCTTCAGATACTTTGCTGGACTCATCTAAATCAACTGGGGTGGGAATCTGTTTTCCCCACCCCAATCAGATTTCGACACGAATCCGGTTCTTTTAAGGAATAGGACCTACATCGATCCAACCACCGTACACCACATTTCCTTTCACCAATTTTTGGTACGGAAGGGGATGGCCTAAGGCATGATGCTTAAGCTCGTATGTTCCATCTCCACTAAAGATTCCGGTTCCGAAGAGGCAGTCAACTTTATCCATCGTCTCCCACTTGGCCTTTACCGCATCCGGGTCAATGCTATTGGCTGCCTGAATGACCTTTGTCAGCACCCATAGTCCATTGGGGTTGAACAGAAAGATGGGCTCCTTTTTTCCACTCCTATTGTATACTTCATCCATCAGAGGCGGGTTGCCCTTTGCGAGAGGGGTGAGGCCCATTGTGGTGATGTTGTCTGCTGCGTCCTTGCCGGCAATTGCCAAAATATCTTTACAAGACGACAGCCCTTGATAGACCACGGGTTTGTTGTTGCCTAACGCCCGTAAACCTTTAGCGATCATGCCGACCGCCACGGGACTGCCATTTTCAACAAACACAGCATCTGCATCTTTAATGGCATTCAGCTTGGCCGCGATGGGGCTAAAGTCTTCCATCTCGTTGGGGAAGGGAACTACGTCACCCACCATGGTGTATCCGTTGCTTTCCAGTAACTTCTTAATTTTGGGTATCAAATAGGGGATAGCTCCGTCATCCGGGCTGACGAGAGAGACTTTTTTAACCTTCGGGAATTCCTTCTTCATAACCTTGATCGCACCGATGGAGGTCCCGATACTCGCATTAAAAGCCAGGAATCCATAGGGCGTGCTCGCATCCAATTCACCGGGTTGATTGGAAACATAGCCAGAGACATGTAATATTTTATTCGGCTCAAATACCGGCGAGGAACCTGTGCTAAAGAACCCGGTAGGTCCGACCACAAACTTAACTTTTTGGTCATAGGCTAACCTATTCGCACCGGCCGTAATCCCGTCAAGAGTGCTCTTGCCATCTTCACCAACAAGTTCAATATTGTATTTCTGCCCCTGAATGGTCAATCCTCCCCTATCATTGATCATCTGGGCTACAATTTTAACATGACCTTCTTCAACCGCGTCAAAGACCGAATACCATCCCGTCAAACATAAAAGATAACCAATCTTTAGGGTCTTTGGCTGCGCCGCACCCTGTGTGACCAGCAACAGCATGCTTGCCAGCACCAGAACTAAGCCAATGCAAATCATGAATGATTTCTGTTGTCTCATTTTAACATTCCCTTTCTTTCCCATCTTACTCCTCCTTTCTTTTTTTAATAAAAATGTTTAATGCTGTTTCACCCATTACCTCTTAAGTTTCTTATTGAACCCGTTCAATCAATCACCTCCTTCTTCTAAAAATGCAGGTAGTATTGAGATCTTGGGAGGAGGGTTACTCGGTCGGCTTTCCCTACTCCATCTTCTCAATGCCATATGCTTCATCGACCTCGGGCGGCATGGCCTCCCAGAAGAACAGAATATTATTAATTTTGAGCGTGTTATTATCATCCAAGACCAATTGATATCGGGGTAGATAATGCTTCCTTAATAGTACTTCATCCGTTTTTGAGTCAAAAAGCGCCACTTTGAGCAGGGCAACAGCAACCATCCGCCTCTCATCAACAATAATATCCTCGATCTCAAATTTCTCGTATGTCAATTTCATCTTTGTCTCCTACTTTCGGTTCATTCCTTACGCCACAGAATCCCTGTTGTTATCTCTTTTTAAGGCCCAATTTGACAGAGTATCTAAACTGATCAGGCCTATAAAATGTCTGTACGAATTCAACTGGCTTTTTTTGCCTTGCATATATGATTGTCTCAAGATAAAGGATCGGTGAAGAGATGCTTATTGAAAGAGCAGAGGCAATATCATAATCTGCAATGATTGCCTCTATATATTGAATTCCACCGGTGAGTGGAATTTTTAATCGATTTCTAAGTATATCGAGCATCGGATATGCGCATAGATCCTCTCTCTCGATCTTTTCTCCAATCTCTAATGGAAGATAGTTTTTTATATAGGAGACTGGAATGCCATTGTCATTTCTCATCCTCCTAACTTGTACTATCTCTTTACCCACCCCCGTACCCAATAATTCTGCCACCCTCTTTGGAGTTTTCATTTTAACGACATCTAAAACTTCCACCTTCTGTGACCTTAATCCCTCTGGGATAATATCATTGATATCTCCTCGAAGGTGGAGTGTCTTGATGGTCTTTATATTCGTTAACCGTTCTGTAACGAATGTGCCTTTCCCCTGTTTTCTAATAAGAAGCCCTTCATTCACCAAATTCAAAATGGCTTGGCGAGCTGTGATGGTGCTAACCTGATATGTTTCACAGAGATCTTTTTCAGTGGGAATTTGTTCCCCGGGCACGAATTCCCCCATGAGGATTTTCGATTTAATAATCTGCTCCAATTGATAATACAAAGGTATGTTATTTTTTGTAGACCTTAGAATATTCATGATGTCAACTTAATATTATAATGTTATGATTTTGTCAAGGTTTTTTTGAGAGACAAGGATCTTATGATATTTCAGTAAGTTGAACCATATTCATAACTTGTGGAAAGATAGGCTCTTCATTCACCCTCTCGTTGCATCGAATTCTGATTTCGTAATCATAAAACCGCTGGTAATTGAGGACAGACCATCCATCCATGTCATTCGTTGGATCACTCGAGATGACATTACCTTGAAGTTCTTCTTGGGACTGGGTTAGATTGAAAGCGTGGAAGGTCATTCCGAACTAAAAGGCAAGCCCCTCTTATTCCTTCTCTTTCTTTGGGTTCTCTGGTTTCTCAACATGAGCGCAAGAACCATCTTCTCACCCATCTTGCCGCTGATCGAAGACGAGTTTCTGATTCATCATGCACGGGCAAGCAGTGTCTTTATGTTCCAGTCAATGGGCTATGCTATCTCGGTCTGTTTCGCAGGTTTCTACTCCGGTAGGTTTGGCTACAAGAAATCGATCGCGCTCTCACTCATAATGTCATCTTTCGTATTATTCTTGACTTCCTTCGTAAAAATATTCTCAGCATTTTATATTTGTTCTTTCATCCTTGGTTTTGCAACGGGTATCTATTTACCGGTAGTCATTCCGCTCATTACTGAATATTTTATCGAAAACAACAGGGGCAAATCCATTGTTATTCACGACTCTGCTGCCTCGATCAGCATATTCAGTACTCCATTTATCATACTTTTCGTTCTCCAGTACTACACATGGAGGGGAGTCTTCGATGTGTTTGCCGTTTTCTTCCTCATTAGCGCCATAATCTTCTATTCGATAACTAATGAGAGTAAGATCAGACATTCCCAGAGGATCAGCCTGGGTAATCTTCTCAAGACACAATCCCTTTGGACAACGATAATCCTTTGGGTCTTTGCTGCAGGGGCCAATTTGGGTCTCTATTTAATCGTCCCCTTGTATCTCACAAAGGAGTTGTCCCTAAGCGTCGGGTATGCAAATTCCATATTAGGGACGTCAAGGCTCGGAGGGATTGGAGTGGCTGTCTTATGCGGTTTCCTGGTTGACAGATTTAGCTTAAGAAAACTCATGTTTGCTATGCTTTTTCTTTCCGGCCTTTTCACCGTCCTTACAGGGGTTGTCCCTGTTAGGTTTGTTGGATTTTCTCTTTTTTTTCAAGCCATCTTTGTGACCGGGTTTTTCCCTTTGGGACTTGTTGCCATCACGAAGATGTTTAACAGCGAAATGAGAAGTATGGCTACTGGAATTACTCTGGCTTTCATGATAATATTTGGAGGAGGGTTAGTTCCCTATCTCCTTGGCTTTTCCGGAGATCTTCTCAGTTTCAGATTTGGTATTTCACTCCTTGGAATATTGGTTAGCCTTTCGAGTCTACTGATATTCTCCTTGAAAGAGCTTGAATAGTAGGCATAATACGCAGAGGATAAAAGATGGGGGCTTTGTTCTTCGATATGACCAAGATTAAGGAGCGGGCCCCTCACTTCGGCAGCCCTATTGGAGGGGGTTTGCCTACTGTCTCTCAACCAATGCCCAATTTCCGCTGAGTTGCTAAATTGTTTTAGAACCAACGTAACGTCTCTTGAAGTGTTAATCTACAAGATCATCTCCAGACGGCAGAAAGGATACGAATCCAGTTTTTATAGGAGATTCTCGCTAAGTCCTCATCATCGAAGCCACTACTGCGCAAGGCCTCCAACAATTTAGGAAGGCCAGTTACATCGCCGAGCTCAAGTGGAATCGTGGTGCCGTCGAAATCGGAACCAATGGCCACGTGATCAACACCGATGCGCTCGGCGACATAATTGAAATGACGGACCAGTTCACTTAAAGGGGTCTCAGGAACCCTCCCTCCATCTCTCCGTAAGAAACTGACACTGAAATTAATACCCACCACACCACCGGTGGCTCTAATAGCGTCCAATTGCTTGTCCGTCAGGTTTCGGGGTGATGGGCTGAGAGCATGCACGCAGGAGTGAGTGGCTACGAGAGGTGCTGAAGAAATCCTTTCTACATCCCAGAATCCTTTCTCGTTAAGGTGAGAAAGATCGATTAAAAGACCCAGTTGGTTGCAAGCCTTCACCAATTCTTCACCCGCCTGAGTTAGCCCGGGTCCTTGATCAGGACTGCCTTGGCCTCTGAGATCAACCCCACAGCCGAAGCTGTTGGGTCGGCTCCAGACAATACCGACGGATCGCAGTCCTCGCGCATAAAATCCGCCTAAAGAATCGAGACCCGGATCAATTGCCTCTGCTCCTTCAAAGTGGGCAATGGCAACAATCCTATCTTCTTCAAGGGCTGATTGAAGCTCTACTAATTTGCGGACAACCTTTAGATTCCCCTCTGATTTAGCCTCGATGTCAAAAAGGCTTTCCAACCCTGCTTCCGCTATCTCATGAGCATAAGAGAATTCAATGGGCTTCATGAAATCATCCATGAGAGTCCAATCACCCCGATTGACAGCGCCATTCATCTCCATCGTTGAAGGTGTGGCTGCGGGGACAAAAATAGAGAAAAATCCTCCGCCCCATCCGGCGCTTCTTGCCCTCGGAAGATCGATATGCCCGGCGTCACTCTTTTCGAAAAAAGATCGCCGAGTGTAGTTTGGCAAGTAGAATGCCTGGAGTGTATCGAAGTGCCCATCTAATATGGGACATCGATTCATCGTCTTTATTCCTTCTATCCTTTCAAGCCAGCATAAGGAGGTGACCCAGAATATCATTCTGAAGATCAGCCCATAGCACCTCGCAGCTGCGCTTTGCTAATCCCTTGGAAGTGCTCGATCCATTCCTGAGGCTCCACCTGTAGCAATCGCGGTGGTGTGCCATTAAAGATGTGAATTGTTTGTCTAAGAGAGACACTGCCAAAGATCAATGCTGAGGACTCTGGAGAAGCTTTCTGAGTCATCGATGTCTGATCTGTGGAATCAGAGAAAACTTCCGGGCTCTTTCAGAAATTTGATTGCGGTTTGCATTGGACATTGCACTCAGGGCACTCAAGCTTTTCAGTAAGTTCCGACAGAACATCGGAAAAATGAGATTTCAGTTTCAGACTGATGACCAATGCCTCGCATCCCAAACTTGCCCTTTGAATGAGCGTGTCTTTCTCATTCCTTGCGAAAAAAATGCTCGAACTGGATGACTTGACCCGGTTGCACGACGATAAACTCGTCATCCCACGGCCCGTTGATCATCTTTTCGACCAGCGCTGTCGATCCTTCAATCTCCTCAAACCGGAGCCCAAATCGCTCAGCGGTGCGGCGCGTATAATCGCGGTAACGCTCTAATTCATGTTGGCCAGTATTGATCAGCGCTAACCTCCTATAGTTGTTGAGCATCAGGCGAGTGATCCGGTTGGCAAGTTCCGGGCCGCGGCTTGCTTCCAACCGTTCGTACTCGGAAAAGGGAGTGCCGCCTACCTCAATCCATCCCTTGGTCAGGTAGTAGGTTCCTGGTTCAAACCGGGATTGTTGTCGGTAAGCCGAGTCTGAGCCTAGGAAAATCGCAATGCAGTCATCCACGCGTGGTACAACGAGTGTACAGTCAGTGGCCCGCACTCCGATCACGCCCTGTGCACAAAGCCCATAACCCAAGATGATTGTATCCGCCTGATCGCTCGATGCATCAACGGCGTCCTGCAGGGCGTGGCGGAGTTTGCCGGGATCGATGTGCAGGCCAAAGTCAAGAATCCGGTGCCCGACATCAGGAGGCAGCAGAGGCAGCATCTCTTCGATGACAGTGGCACAGGCAATCACCAGTTTACGCGTTTCGGTCATGTAACCCCCTCAAGAGTGTCGATTTCTTTTTTCCGATTTTGCATTTGGCTTCCATTTCGATTTCTGAGTACTCGATTGTCGGAATTCTTGCCTTTCTATCAATAGTATAACTTAACTCGCACGATGATCCAACTTTCTTGTACGGAGGTCTTTATGGCCGACTGTTCACCCCGGGAAGCGCTGCGCCTGATGCATCGTCTTTGAAGAATCATCTCAAAACGTTTTAGATAGGATGTCCGCTCCTTCGTCAATGTTCCCTTCTGGCTAAGCACCCCTGAACTCTACATGCCCCCAATTGATTATTCGATGATTATTTGATCGATTATTTGATTGACAGGTACAACAAACATTGATAGAAATAATCTCGAATTGGGTTACCCGGCAAAGACAAATCCTTCGCAAACCAAGAAAACGGTCAGATAGAAGATCTTGGAAGGAGGCATCATTATGGGTGGAGGAATCGCATTTTTGGGCTTCATTGCATTGGTCGTTGCTATTTTCGTGGTTTTTTCGAGGATTCAGCACCTGGTTAGGGATCTTGAGACTATGCGTGAGGATCTGAGATCTCTTCGGGATGATATTAGAAAACGCGAACCCCAGACTTCTATCACCGAAAAGGAGGTCGCAGCTCCGCTACGCCCTGCTCCTGTCACGGTCATTGAGCCATCAATCGTGGCTCCTGCACAGGAGGTCATTAAGGCTCCTAGTCCTCCTCGGCCCTCTCTTCTTCCACCGAGAAGCGATCACGAGATGCCTCTACCTCCATCCTCCAAGGCCCCGTCACAGTCTTTGGAGATGAAGCTCGGGACCCGATGGCTGAACTGGGTCGGCATTGTGATGCTGCTTGTGGGTATCGGCTTCTTTCTTAAATATGCATATGACAACGCCTGGATCGGTCCAAAAGGCCGATTGGCAATAGGGACATTCTTAGGGATCATAGCTATTGGACTTGGGGAGCGATTCCGGCGCCGAGATTGGCCCGCTCTGTTTCAAGTTCTTACAGGGGGCGGCCTAGCGATCTTTTACCTCTGCGTGTTCTTTTCTTTCCAGGTTTACGGTTTGGCAGACCAAACCCTTTCAATGATATTGGCGATTCTTGTGACTGCCCTTGCTGTCGTGATGGCAGTGGCCTATGATGCGGTCTCTATTGCCATTTTGGCTGTTATTGGCGGCTTTTTGAGTCCGGTCCTTCTCTCGACCGGAGCGAATCACCCTTACGCGCTTTTCGTCTATATTGCTATCCTGGATATGGTGGCGATGGGAGCAGCATACTTTCGCAGATGGCGCGCCCTCGACCTTCTCTGTTTCGTCGGTACGATCGTGATGTACTTGGGGTGGCATCAGAAGTTCTATGCGTCCGACCAGATGATACCCGCATTGGTCTTCACTTCTCTGTTCTACTTGATGTTCCTTCTCATACCGACCTTACACGGCCTGGTGCGTCATCTTGCCGAAACAACGGAAGCGCTGGCATTCGTCGTTCTCAGCGCTCTGTTTTCATTTTTCTCTTATTACAGCATCTTGTTCCCGGAGTACCGCTATTTCATGGGCCTTGTCGTCATCGGACAGGCCTTGCTTGTATTCCTGCTCTTTCAGGTATGGAACAGAAGGGTGGGGAAGGAGAGCAACATCGCATCAAGTTTCCTGACAGTCACCCTGGGCCTGGTCATCATTGCCATTCCTATCCAACTCAAACTCTATGGGGTCTCCATTGCATGGAGTATGGAAGGAGCAGTGCTTATCCTTCTCGGCATCCGGTTCCGGCAAATATTTTCCAAAGTGGCGGGATTTGTTGCCCTTATTCTGGCCGCTGGGGGACTGCTTTTCCGGTTGCCTCTTCACAGCGCTTTTTTTACCCCGGGTTTCAACATACCCTTTGGCTCCTGGTCATTTGTTATTGTCATGACCGCGATCTCAGCCTATCTGTTAAACAGAAAGAAGACCGATCACGAACAGTGGCACGAGGCCCTTGCAGGAATTTGCTTTCTGCTGGCCCTTTCTCTCGCATGTTTTCTACTCAGCGTCGAACTTTCACAGAATTGGACTATTAACCATCGCACAACTCATTATCTCACTTACGAGAGCAGTACACTGGTTGTTCTATGGTCGTTGATTCCGATTGTCATCGCTTCCGTCATGGCTAGAAAAGGAGCCAAAGCCTGGATGCCTTTGTCGTGGGTCTGCTTTGGCATCGGAGCCATACTCTTATTCGCTGGCCTTGAGTACTACTCTTACCCCTCACCCTGGCTTGCCTTGAATGCCTCTTTCTTGCCCGACTTGATTTTTGTACTCTCTCTCTGGGCGGGTGCGCGCCTTTGCCGTCAGCTTGATCTGACCGTCGCAGCAGATGTGCAAGCGCTGACTGGCCATGGATTTCTCGCACTCCTCGTGGCATTGGAATGTGTGCGCTGGAGTCACTCTGGTAGCATCATCACCCCAAAGATGGGCATCAGTCTGATCTCGGCTGTCTGGGCCTTACAGGCCTTCGTTGTCATTTGGATCGGACTGGCCAAACGATCTCCTCTTCTTCGCTATCTTGGGTTTGTTTTGTTTCTCCTGGCGGTGGGCAAAACATTAATCATTGATACGAATGAACTTGAGAAGGTCTATCGTATCATTTCTTTTGCGGCATGCGGTCTGCTTCTGGTGACTGCCGGCTATTTTTACCAACGTTATAGTTCAAAGATCTTAGAAAAATCCAGTCCGGAGATAGAGCCATGAATAAACTCATAATCACCTTCTGTTTGATCGGTATGACCGTTTCTGCCAACGCTGCAGTTGACCTCACGAATTGGAACTGGCAGAGATCCATCGATATCAGAAACTCTTCAGGTTTTGTTCGTCTGGTCCTGACTCCGGAAGTTTTCAATGAGAGTCAGGCAATGCTCGATGACCTCCGAATTATGGATGGAAACAACAACCTCGTCCCCCATGTCATTCACTGGGGGAGGGTGAAGGGGACCCAACACCTGGAGTGGCAAACGGCCCGCCTTTTGAATGAGACATTCGTTCCAGGAAAGTATGCAACGGTGACCGCGGACTTCGGGGCGATGGCAGAAAAGAACCATATTGTAGTAAGTCTTTCGGGTCAAAATTACCGACGCCGGGCCCTGGTTGAAGGAAGTCATGACAGCCGGGTGTGGGAGGTGGTTGCTGAAGAGGTGTGGCTTTTCGATGTGAGCTTGCCAGACCAGAATTTTAAGGTGGATACCATCCAGTTCCGTACCAACAACTTTCGTTATCTTCGACTGACGGTTTACAATATGACCGATGACCCCAGGCGCATTACGATCGAAACGGTCAAGTGTGCCTTCCAACGAACCGAAATGGAAAAGGAAATGACACCCGTGGCCGTAAAACAGATGGTTGTATCTCATGATGAAAAGAGAAGCCAGACCATGATTGAGCTGGATCTCGGTTTTCGCAACCTGCCGGTGGCGAGTCTTCAGTTCGAGATAACGACTCCTTATTTCTACCGCGGATATGAACTTCTCGGACGCAACGATTCAAAGGAAAAGGTCCCGCGTAAAACAGAGACCCGGTGGGACACCAGAGAACAAGATGTTCCCTGGAGATCTATTGACCGGGGGGTTTTATATCGGATTCAGCATCAACAAAAAATGAGAGAGCGGCTAAATGTCGAAGACTTGAACGCTTCATACCGATTTTTGCAGATTCGTATTCATGATGGAGACAACCCACCACTGAAGGTCGAAAGGATCTCTCTGTTTCGGCGCGACACGAGCCTGGTTTTTCAAGCTCAGGCGGGTCAAGTTTACACATTGATCGGAGGAAATCCGAAAGTAGGAGAGGCAAACTATGATCTCGCCAAGTCCATTCAGGGGATCGATGAGTTGATGCTCCCCTCGGTCGGTCTCGGTCCCTCAGTGGCCATCCCCCATAAAGGGCAAATTCCTCCATGGACCGAACGCCACAGCACTCTCCTCTGGATCATTCTTATACTTGCTGTGGCGGGAATGCTGATTCTCATTGTGAGAAGCTTCAAGAAACTTCCATCCGCCCGGGAGCGATCGTAAGATTTCATCCCCGCCGACTCATGGATTTGGTTATTTTCTGATTTTCAAACTGCAGAAGTTGCGTCAGACCCTGACTCAGGAGGGTGGGTTTCCAACATCTGTATGAACCTTTCCAGAAGCTGAGGGTCAAACTGGGTCCCGGAATGTCTCAAGAGCTCGGCCACAGCCTCTCCATGGGAAAATGCCCTTCGATAAGGACGAACACTCGTCATGGCTTCATAAGCTTCCACAGCCTCTCCATGGGAAAATGCCCTTCGATAAGGACGAACACTCGTCATGGCTTCATAAGCTTCCGTAATGCCCAACAAGCGGCACTCGATGGGGATTTCTTCTCCTTGGATGCCCAGAGGATAGCCTTGCCCATTCCACCACTCATGATGCTTGAGGATCCAGTCAGCAATCGGAACGAGCTCGGGAGCGGATAGGGCCATACGGTAACCAATCTCGCAATGCCGCTTCATCTCCGACCACTCCTCAAAGGTAAGGGAGCCTTCCTTGAAAAGGATCGTGTCAGAGATCCCCACTTTCCCAATGTCATGAAATCTGGCTAAGAGAGATAGGTCCGAGATCGTGGACTCCGGCAGCCCGATGAAGGCAGTCATATTGGCTAATAGCTTTTCCAAACGAATCACATGTTTCTCGGTCGTAAGATCCCTTGCTCTCAGTGTAGTGATCAGAGTCTTAACAATGGTGTTACGAACGCTCAGTGTGCGATAGAGCTTCTTCTGATACATACTATTATCCGCTTCTTTAAAGAGGTCTTTTGCGTTTCTATAGACGCCATTGCTGACGGCAAATCCAACCGAGATGCTCAAAGGCAGTTCTGGATTGGCGGCATTGTAGCTTGTGATAGCCTCCTGAATCCTCTGACAAGCATTCTCAACGGCCGCTTCGGTCGTGTTCGGAAGGACCACAGAAAACTCATCCCCACCAATCCTGGCCACCAAGTCTCCCTCACGGAAGGAATCCCGGATCACCCTGGATGCAGTGACCAGCAGGTGATCCCCTTGATCGTGTCCCAAGGTGTCATTGACAAGCTTGAGCCCATCCACATCACACGAGACGATGCCCACCGTATCATATCGTGCCTTTTCGATCCGACTCATCTCCTCCTCGAAGTAGATGCGGTTATAGAGCCCGGTCAGAGGATCATGTAGACTAAGGTACTTCAAT
>JBEKDJ010000011.1:0-30342 GCA_050014415.1 Thermodesulfobacteriota bacterium
TTTGATCCCTTCTGCTTCTGCCTCTTCAACATCCTCTTCATAGGCGGGCATCTCATCCCGAGATCGACGATAGACGATCGTGACCTCTTTGGCACCCGTTCGCAGGGCTGTCCGAGCCGCATCGATGGCCACATTTCCGCCTCCGATGACGGCAACACGCTCTCCCACCTTCACCTTTTCGCCAAGATTGACCTTTCTCAGAAAGACTACGCCTGGCATAACGTTGGGGTTTTCTTCCCCTGGGATGCCGAGCTTCTGATCCTGATGAGCGCCCACAGCAAGAAAGATTGCCCGATACCCCTGTCTGAAAAGATCGTCGAAGGTGAGGTTGGATCCGATCGGGGAGTTGGTCTTAATCTCCACACCGAGAGATTGAATCGTCTTGATCTCATTTTCTAAAATGTCTCTGGGAAGCCGGTAGGAAGGAATTCCCGCATAGAGCATACCCCCCATGACTGGCAGGGCTTCAAAAATAGTAACAGGATATCCTTTCTGAGCTAAAAATGCTGAGGCGGTCAACCCAGCTGGTCCAGATCCCACAATTGCTACCCGCTCCTCTTTTGATTCCTCTCGTAGAGTCGAGTCTTCGACTTTTTGAATCGGGACCTCTGTCTTGACTTGATCAGCAAGGAATCGTTTCAATCCACAGATGGCTACTGGTTTGTCCAGTTCCTTGCGATTACATTCCTTTTCACAGGGGTGAGGACAGATTCGACCCAATACCCCGGGGAGGGGGAGATTCTCACGGATCAACGAGAGGGCCTCACTGTATTTGCCTGCTCCGATCAAGGCCACATAGCCCTGGACATTAATTCCAGCAGGGCAAGTGAGGGTACAAGGAGCTCGGTCGCCTTTTTCGATCGTGAAGATATTAGGAAAGGCTTGTGCATAGGGTCGATAGATCGCCTTTCGGTCCACCAAACCTTCGTCAAATTGGCTCTTAATATTGACTGGACAAGCCTGGGGGCATTCTCCGCAGCCCGTACACTTTAAAGGATCGATGTAGCGGGGTTTCTTCCTCACAGTGATCTCAAAGTTTCCAGGTTCACCTTCAACCTTCACCACTTCGGAATAGGTGAGAGCCTGTATATTGAGGTGACGGCCTGCCTCGACCAATTTGGGAGAGAGGATGCACATTGAGCAATCGTTGGTAGGGAAAGTCTTATCCAGTTGGGCCATCACGCCACCGATCGCAGGCGAGGACTCCACGAGATAGACATAGTAACCGGATTCGGCCAGGTCAAGGGAAGCCTGGATTCCAGCGATGCCACCTCCGACAACCATCACCGCTCCTACCTTATCGGCCATAATATCCCTCTCACCAATGAAAATGCCAAATGACAAAGCTCAAATGTCAAATCAAATCCAAATTTGAAATTTTAAAATATTTTGATTTTGAAATTTGACACTCATTTGACATCTAGATTTTGACATTTGAAATTTTTATTACATTAACCCCTTATCACTTAGTACTTTGATTGGGTCTGTGATGTGGTGGCCCAACCATTTTTTTACATCTTTATGCCCCAAAGCCAATCCTATTAATTCAGTGAAATAGAGGATAGGAAGATCAAAGTTTTCCCCTGCTTCCTTTTCCAGTTCGTCCTGACGGGTATCCAGATTGGAGTGACACATTGGGCAGCCAGTCACCAGGCAGTCGGCCTCTGCTTCCTTCGCCATCGAGAGAAGTCGCTGGCCCAGTTTTCTGACGATATCCGTCCGAGTCATCGTGAGGCTAGCCCCACAACAATCTGCTTTATAGGACCAAGGAATGGGTTCAGCGCCCAGCAATTCCATTAGGCGATCCATATGTTGCGGGTTTTCATATTCCCTGATTCCAGTCACTTTCGGAGGCCGAACAGTAAGACACCCATAGTAACACACAACCTTCAGCCCAGAGAGAGGGTGAGTCATCTTTTTCTTGATCTCTTCTAAGATGAGGTCACCACAGAAAAAGTCCAAGGCATATCGGATAGGAACATTGCCTCGATACGAGAAACGGATTTTCCCTGGGTGTTCGTCGGACTCTTTCTCAGCCCATTTGAATCGGCTGTAGCAGGCGACACAGGGGACCAGCAACTCTCTATTTTCCTTCTCTGCGATGGCAAGATTCCGGGCGGCAAGGTCTATGGCAAGCTCTTCATCCGTACAGTGGGCAGAACTGGCACCGCAACAGGTCCA
Source organism: Thermodesulfobacteriota bacterium (assembly GCA_050014415.1). Classification (GTDB taxonomy): domain Bacteria; phylum Desulfobacterota; class BSN033; order BSN033; family UBA1163; genus JBEKDJ01. Next base: position 2,182 of record JBEKDJ010000011.1, read on the forward strand.
GTCCTCCAACTCATGGAGCTGGATATCAAGGAGGCTCGACACACCTCGAATCGACTCGTCATACTCTCTTGCAGTCCCGTGGAGGGAGCATCCTGGGTAATAGGAAATCTCTTTCACCTTCTCTCCCCTTTCTCAAAAGCATTGAAAATTTCCCGAATCTCTTTCCCCCCTCCAAACTTGGATGGAAAGAGTTTAATCTTTCCCTTGCGGTACATCTTCCAGCCCAGACCAGCGTCTTTGAAAAAATCTCGGGTCTTCAACTTAAACTGGAGGATGAGACTGAGCTCGTGCATTCGGCCTTTCGATTTGATCGTATCCAGGAAGATGGAGTGGAAAAGGGGGATATCCTTCTCTCCTGGTTTGATCCCGGAACGAATTGCCAAGTTTCTTAAGGTATCCATGATCTTGGCGATATCGATGTTATTCGGACAGCGAACACTACAGGCATAACAGGAGGCACAGATCCAAACCGTTTTTGAAGAGAGAACCCTTTCGCGATGGTCATATTGTATATGACGGAGGATTTGATTGGGGAGGATATCCATGGCGTAAGCCACCGGACACCCTGCTGAACACTTCTGACACTGATAGCAGGCCTGAAGGTTTTCTCCACTGGCCTGAATGACTTCCTTCAGGAAAGAATTATCTTGCTGGTTTGTCTGATTGCTTGGGTTCATCTTTTACCCCGTTAGAAAGCCCCGCCATTTATGACGGGGATGATATGAATAAAGCTCCTATTCCTTGCAGAAAGGGCGGGTTTAAGGCCCCGTCCTTTCTAACAGGGTTTACCTCATTTGATTAACGGAATACCCCTCCAAGATAGGTTGAGTTTCTGGGTGAGCGGGCAATTCGATCGTAAAGGTGGTGCCTTCGCCGACCCTACTCCTTGCGCCGATCTTTCCACCATGGCCTTCGATAATACCGTAGGAGGTAGCAAGTCCCAATCCGGTGCCCTTCCCGACATCTTTGGTGGTGAAAAAGGGATCGAAGATGCGGGTCAGGTTCTCTTCAGCAATACCCTCACCGGTATCAGTAAACTCCACGAAGACCATTTTTCGATGAGTGTCATGGGAGGTGGTGATGGTGAGGGTTCCACTCCCATGGATTGCCTCCGCTGCATTGACAATAATGTTCATGAAGACCTGTTTGAGCTGGCCGGCATTTCCTCGGACGAAGGGCAGAAAGGGATCGAGTTTCTTGATGATCTGGATGTTGTGGAAGATGGCTTGATTTTCCAAGAAGAAGAGGCCATCGGTGATGGCGCGATTGATATCAGTGGGCTCCATCTTCGGCTCGGTCTGCCGGGCAAATTCGAGGAGGCTCTTGACGATCTCCTTGCAACGGCCGGTCTCTTGGACGATTCGTGCCAAATCCCCTCGTTTGGGGTCCATCTCTGGAAGGTCCTCCATCATGAGGCTGGCATAGATCAAAATACCTCCGAGAGGGTTGTTGATCTCGTGTGCAATGCCAGCTGCCAACTTCCCAAGGGAGGCCATCTTTTCTGAACTGACCAATTGGACATGGGTCTCCTGAAGTTGCTTCTCCATCTTCAGGCGAGGTCTTAGATCAGTGAAGATGCCGACACTGGCGACCTCCTTCCCCATTCCATCATAAATCAAGGTCGCCGAAAGTTGGATAGGGATCTCTTCTCTGGCTTTATTGAGAACATTGAATTGAGTGGGAGTGAGTTTCCCGACCCCACCATGTTCTGGACTTCGAAGTGTCTTCATGACCTCCTTGGCCACCCCTTCAGGGTAGATCTCCGTGATTGGGGCCTTGCCGATCACCTCCTCGGCAGTGTAGCCGGTCAGTGCCTCCGCCCCTTTATTGAAAATGAAGATGTTACCTTTCATGTCAGCTGCAATGATCCCATCCACAGAGCTTTCGATCAAGTTCATAAAGAACTCATTGGCCTCCCGGAGATCGTTTTCGATCCGTTTCCTTTCTGAGATATCTAAGTTGATTCCCTCGTAGCCAACAATCTCTCCTTTCTCATTCCTGACAGGATGGCCCGTCAACAAGACGGTGATCTTTTCCCCGTTCTTCTTTTTAAATTCCACCTCAAGGTCTTTGACATACCCCTCATCTTCGATCCTCTCCTGGAAATGCTTTCGATCTTCAGGGTTCACGTAGAGATCCTGGGCGATATCAACGTTAAGAAATTCCTCTTTCGTGGGATAGCCTAGCATATCGAGGAGGGCTTGGTTGCAATCCAAAAATTTGCCCTCCTTTGAGCTGATGAAGAGGCCTTGTCTTACCCTTTCGAACAGGTTCCTTAACTTCTCCCCCGAATCCTTCAGGTCCCTTTCGAATTTTTTGCGGGCAGTAATGTCGCGGATGTAGGCATACGTCTTAACCTCACCTGTATCAGACTTAGCCAAAGCAATACACACTTCTGCATCCTTCACCTGGCCCTGAGGGGTTAGAATGGTCATTTCTGTGCAGAGCTTCTCCCCTATCCCCACCCCTCGAATGGCCGTCCCCTCAAGGAATTCTTTTTCTTGTTTGCCGATCACCATGAAGAAGTTTCTTCCGATCAGTTCTCCCTTGGAGATCCCGGTGATTTCAGAAGCCATCTGATTGGCAAAGATGATCTTGAAAGCCCGATCAAAGACGACGATTCCGTCATCACCCATCTCCGCAATCTTTTCGAACTCTTGGGTGGCCTCCCGAATCTTCCGCTCCATCCGTTTCGCGCGAGTGATATCCCGCAGGTAGGCGTAAGCTTTCCAGGATCCAACAGACGTTTTCGCCAGAGCGATACTGACTTCGGCTTCTTTGATTTCGTCTTTAGATGTGATCAGTCGAATCTCAAAGCATCTCTTTTCACCGTGGAGTTCGGGATGAACAAAGAGGTCTTCGAGGAAGGACCGATTCGATTTACCCAATAGGGAGGGACCCGTCATTTTCAGCAACGCTTCATTTGAATACCCACTGATCTCGGATACCATGCGATTTGCAAATTCAATCCGGAGACATTCGTCGAATACAACGATTCCGTCGTTCTCCACTTCGACGATGGACCGGAAAACCTCCGGTCCGACTCTCTTGCTAAGAGGGATAAGTCGGTTGGCCGTTCCTCTTCTTTTCCTTGATGGAGAGGGTTTTGGGGGCTGCATACTCCTACCAAGGTAGCATATCTCTCCAGGGTTGACAATGAAACCTGGCTTCATACCTCAATGTAAATTGCAAAATGATCAATGCAAAATGCAAATTCTATTTTCCATTTATTTTGAATTTTGTAATTTGCAATTTTCAATTTGCATTGTGTTTTAAAGACCCACATGGTTTAAGAGAGTAGGAACCAGCTTTTCCCAGCCAATGGGGACGATCAAGACCCCTTGGCAGAGGGGCCTCAAGGCTCTGATGAGGTCGCCCGCAATCTTGATACACGCCTCCTGCTTATCGGAAGCCTTCATCAATTGATCGATGATCGAGTCCGGAATGGAAGCACCCTCCACATGTTTATTGATGTATCGGGCCATGCCGACTGATTTGAGTAGGGTAATACCTACGATGATGGGAACCTTGAGGTGGGCGACTTTCTTGGCAAAGGTTTCGAAGAGACTCACATCAAAGATCGAAGGGGTAAAAAAGAAATCGACCCCCAGACGAATCTTTTTTTCCATGTCCATCATCTCCAGGTCGAGGACATGGCTTTTTGCCGTTGCATTGATCTGTGTGCCCACGGAAAACTGAGGTTTTCCCTGGAGATCGTTGCCCATACTGTCATAGCCCTCTTGGAGGCGTTTGGCTGCTGCGAGCAGGCCCATCACATCGAGATCGAGGACAGGTTGGGCCTCAAAGTGATCTCCAATGGATGGAGGATCTCCTTGAAGGATCAGAATGTTCTTCAAACCGAGCGCAGAGGCATTAAGGAGTTCGGACTGAAGGGCCAATCGGTTTCGACTGTTACAGGATAGATTGAAGATCACCTCCATCCCTTTCGCCTTGAGTAAGGTACATACAGAAAGAGAACCCAGCCTCATAATCGCATTCTGAAGGTCTGGTACATTAACCGCATCCACGCGGCCTTTGAGAAGTTCTACATTTTCATAAACTTCTGAGAGGTCGCTTCCTTTTGGGGGTTGAACCTCAACGACGACCGCAAATTTCCCCGAATCCAATCGTTCCTTAAATGTCATGGTTTTCCCCTCTATTCTACCTTGGGCCGCGGTAGTAATCCGGCCATCTCGGTGATCTGGCTCACCATTTGCTCCCATTCGATGGCCATAATGTGAACCCCATGAACCCCTTCAATTTCTTTCAGCTCTTGGATCTGTTCCACACAAATCTTGATACCTTCCTCAGCGGGTTTTTTTGATTTCACCACCCGATCAATGATCTCATCGGGGATGATGATGCCGGAGACATTCTTGGCCATATATCGAGCCATACCTCCAGATTTGAGAGGAGTGACACCCGCCAGGATATGAATCTTCTCGTGAAGCCCTCGTTCCCGAACCATCTTCATCCATTCCTTGAATCGACTCATATCGTAAATGCACTGGGTCTGGATGAAGTTTGCGCCTGCAGCCACCTTCTTTCCCAATCGGACGGCCCTGAATTCAAACGGATCACCGAAGGGGTTTTCTGCCGCCCCAATGAAGAGTTTGATCTGCCCCTCAATCTTCTCCTCGCCGCCCAGGAGCGTCCCCTGATCCCGCATCGTTCGAACGCAGTCAATCAACTGGATGGAATCGAGGTCGTGAACGTTCTTCGAGTCGACCTGATTTCCAAAGGTGTGATGATCCCCAGTGAGGCAAAGCATGTTCCTAATTCCTAGGGCCGTCGCACCAAAGATATCGCTTTGCATCGCGATGCGATTCCTGTCGCGGGTCACCATCTGCATCACCGGCTCGAGCCCCATTTGAATGAGGAGGGCAGAGGTGGCAATGCTTGACATTCGGACAATGGCCGTCTGGTTATCGGTGATATTGACTGCGTCCACATACCCCCTCAGCAGATCAGCTTTACGCTTGATGACGTTGATGTCGTTACCCTTTGGAGGACCCAATTCTCCGGTGACCGCAAAAAGCCTTTTCTCCAAAATCTTTTCCAGATTGCTTTCCGCTCTCATACCTTGAGATCCTCCCTCACAATCCTTCTCGGTCCACTATCCCGCGAATCCACCCCCCATCGCCTGGCCGGGATGATTTCTTCCAATCGCTGAAGTTGACCTAAAGCCTTGAGCCGATCGTAAATGAGTTGCCAAGCACAATCGGTCTCTCGTTTAATCTCGCATTTCCCTTTCGAGGAGCCGCCGCATGGCCCATTCATGAGTTGTTTAGCGCATCGCGCGATCGGGCAGATTCCTCCGGTCTTCTCGAGGATACAGTTTCCACAAGCCTGACAACGTTCCTCCCAGATTCCGTGTGCTACGGTTTCACCCAAGAAGGTTGTATTAACCCCCGGCAAGACCGGGGTCTTTGGAAAATGGCGCACGATGGTCTGGACGCCCACTCCGCAAGCGATGGAAACGACTGCCTCCACCTTTTCAATTGTTTCAGCCAATTCGAGAGCAAACTCAGGCTCGCACTGACGAGCGGGAGTCACCTCCAGGATCTCAATCTTCTTTCCGATCTTCTTCCTGGCCATCCTGAGACCGGAGGCCAGGAGACCCACTTCCTTCTCGCCTCCAGCATGGCAAACCGTGACGCAGGCCCCACAACCGGATAGCAGAATCTTGTTATAGGGATCGAGGTATTTCAGGATTTCATCGATCGGTTTCTGCTCACCTTTGATCATTCACGCCTCCTATGGGAATTTCAAATGTCAGAATTCCTGCCTGTCCGGCAAGCCCTAAACTGTGCTCGTACAGGGCAGGCAGGCAAATGACCCCCTCGCCTCCCTTTGGCAAAGGGGGGTTGGGGGGATTTGATATTTGAGCTTTGGATTTGACATGGTTTCATTTTGCTGGGTTTGGGCCCAACTTCCTCAACTGCTCAGATTTTCGGTGAAGCGTCTCTGCCAGCTTCACGCCGCTGTTCGTCGCAAGGTAGCAGATCTCCACCCTTTCCTTCTCGAGGCCGATTTTCTCCAACATCCGATGGGCATAGGATAGACGGCCTCGTGCCCGGAGGTTTCCTCGAAGGAATTGACAGTTTTCTTCATAACAGGCGAAGATAAGAACTCCGTCCGCACCCTTTTCCAGCGCCTTTAAGAGATAGATCGTCTCGATTCGGCCCGCACAAGGGACACGGACAATCTCGACATTCTTTGGCAGCTTCAGTTTCAGGGTCCCTGCCATATCCGCTGCGACGTATCCGGACTGATCGCAACAGAAGGCGACAATCTTGGGATCAAAGGCTGACATGTTAACTCCATAAATGAAAAGTTCAAATGTCAAAATCCAAATGTCAAATCAATGCCAAATTACAAAACCCAAAATATGATTGAGGAACTTGTAAAAACCCTATATGTCACCTTAGTCTTTGATTGGTTAGATGCTGAATCAAGCTCAGCATGACATTTTCTCTGATTCCTGAGTTTTATGAATTTATGATGATTAACATTTGAGCTTTGGATTTGATTTGGCATTTGAGCTTTGACATTTGACATGATCATTCCATGAGTCCCATCTGAGCATAAACTTGATCATCGGTTAGATGGTGAAGGGTGATTGCCTTTGCAGGACACTCCGCCACGCAGATGCCGCATCCATAGCAGGCCGCAGGGTCGACCTTGGCAGCAGGCCATTTTGCCTCCACCTCTGTCCCCGAAGTGATATAAACATTCTTCTCTGCATATTTCTCCACCGTAATGGCGGAATGGGGACAGAGTCTTGGGCAGGTATAGCAAACCGCGCACTTTTCGGGATCCACTTCTGCAACGGCCAAATCATAGGTGTAGGTCCCTTTTGAGAGTAAGACAGTCACTTCCTGGGCCACTGCCCTCGCTTCAATCAACGACTCAGAGACCTCCTGGGGAAAACGGCAGGCACCCGCGACAAAGATCCCTCTTCGGTTTGATCGAACCCGAAGGAGCTGAGGATTGTTCTCCATGAGAAAGCCCCGGCTTCCCAAGTGGAGCTTAAGAAGGCCGGCAAGACGTGCCGTTTCCGGAGCAGGAACGAAGGCTTCACTGACGACAACGAGATCGGACAGGATCGAGACCAGCCATTGTTCCCTTTTCTGAATGGCAGCAGTGTCCCTGACATCAACCTGGATTTGGCCATCGACAATGGAAAGCCTGGGAGGCTCTTCATACTTGAAGAAGAGGACTCCTCTTTCTCTTGCCTTTCGATAAAGGCGCTCCATTCCGTCAGCCGCGACTTTCACTTCTTTGCAAAGGATGGCGACCTGCGACTGGAAGTCTTCGCGAAGAAAAAGCCCCTGTTTGATGGCATTGATCGAATCGACCTTGATATCCTCATTGACTTCATCCAGAACGAAGGTGACCATCTCGACTTTCTTACCCTCCCATTGGAGAGAGGAACCTGCAGCCTCTGAAAGGAGCCGCTCCATTTCTGAAAGGGCAATCACCCTCTTGTGGCCATAAATGCCTTTCGTTTCTCGTTGTGCAGCATACCCTGTAGCTGCGACGATCGCTGAGAAGGAGAGAACAGTTTCCATCCCATCCCGTCCTCCAATCTTGGCCTGAAATCGGCCCAGATGCCCATCAAGACGCTTCAGCTCCGTTTGGGTGAGAGCGGTGATATGAGGATTCTTATTGACCTCAGAAATCTTCTCACTGATCCATCGCTGAACCTCCTCAGGACGGTTGTAAAACCTCCGAAGCTCTGATGCCCTTCCGCCAAGGGTTTTTCCTTTCTCTAACAGGGTGACATGAATCCTTGACCTGGCCAATTCCTGGGCTATAGAAATTCCAGTGATGCCCCCTCCGAGGACCAATACCTCAGGTTTCAACGGAAGCGATTGAGCCTCGATCGCTTGAGAGGCCGATGCCATAAGGATCGTTTTGGTGATAATCGTCTTGGCTCTGTCGAAGGCTGAATCTTCGTCTGCTGTCGTCCAGAGGGCCTGTTCCCTGACATTAGCAACCGAAAAGAGGTAAGGATTAAGAGGAAGGGGATGGTTCCATTTAAGAAAGGAGGTTTCGTAGATTTTTGGACTTCCTCCAATGATAAGGACCCGGTCGACTTCCCCCGCTTCGAGCCCTTTGGCCATTCTCTCCAATCCTTCCGGAGAGGAGAGGTCTTCATCCTCTATGCAAAAAAGGGTCTCTGGGAGTTCTTGAAGGAGTTTAATAATCCTTTTTCTGAAAGTCGTGGGGATCGATCCATTTAAGGCGTCAATGAAGATCCCGATCCGGGCCATTTAGTTCCTCTCTCTCAAATATCGATGAACGAGCAAGGAGGCCGATTTCGCATGAAGGATTGAACGGTCGATATCCTTGGGTCCAGAGCAAGCACCGGCAATAAAGACGCCGGTGTGCGATAGCGGGGAGGTAAAGAAGCCATCCTCAGTTAGGCTCAAGCCGAATAACTGGGCGAGGGATTTCGCCTCCTTATTCAATACCATCCCAACAGAAAGAACAATTAAGTCGAAAGATTCTTCGACGACTGCTTCTTTTTGAGGGTCGATGAACCTCACCCTCAGGTTTTTGGAGAGCGGCGAATCATAAACTTTAGAGGGGAGACTTCGGATAAGACGAATGCCTTTGTCCTCCCGGCAGGAGTTCAGAAACTCTTGGAAGGAGGTCCCTGCAGGCTGAATGTCCATGTAGAGGAAAGTGGCCTTGACCTCGGGGTACTGGTATCGTATGGCTTTGATAAGGCGGAGGGCGTAGGCACAGCAGACCTGGGAACAGTAAAGGTTTCCAATCGACTCGTCCCGACTCCCCACACATTGAAAAAAGGCGATGGTCTTGGGAAGTTTCCCATCGGAAGGACGGGTGAGACTCCCTCGATTGCGGAACATTTCATCGAGATCTTTCGCAGTGATCACATTTCTAAAACGCCCGTAACCATACTCGACCTTCTGAGAGGCGTCGAAAGGATGGATCCCAGCGGCAATCACCACAGCAGAGGCCTTTCGATCGAATCGCCCCCTTCCCCTTTTCAGGGTGACAGTAAATTCTCCAGGATTTCCTTTTACGCCTATCGGCTCGGTTTGTGTGAGGATTGAGATTTCCGGTCGATTTTTAATCTCCGTCATCCTCTTATCCACCACACAAGCAAAACACTTGTTGCATGACTCTGATGCCTTGCAGCAGAAAGAGGCCGAAAGCCCTCCGATAGAGGGTTCTCTTTCGACAAGGGTGGCGGAGATTCCAACCTGAGCCAATTCTAATGCAACGGTAATACCAGAAATTCCTCCCCCTATGATCAAGACATCCTTCTCTTGAATCACGCTCTCAGTTCCTAATATTATTGAAGAGATTAAATTGAAGGGAATTATTCACAAAACTTCTAATTTATTTTGCTTATTTTGTCAAGGACAAATATGATTCTTGAGTAATCCCTTATACCCTATATTGTTCAAATAAATTCCCAAATCTTTTTAAGAAGTTAACAATGCGGAAGAAAAAGAGGAAGTGGTCTCTTTTTAGAAGAGGGATCTTCCATCAGGAGTCCTGTTTTTCATGAGTAGAGAAATCAACAGGCCAAACGGAGTGAGTCGTTAAAAAGAGCTCCTTTTTAAAAGGCCATACGTAGTCGGACTCCACCCGACGGTTAACCTAATGTTAAGTTCTTCCTGTAATCATAGAACTTAAATTTCGGGGGAAAATGCCACATTTCAAACAGAAATCAATTGGAAATGGCCCTGCCCTAATAATTGTTCTATTAGTGCTCCAAAAACTATACTCATAAAGTATCAATTATACTCTTTCACCCAAATCCTGACTCTTCTTTTAGGTATTTAAGGTCTATTGTTCTCTTAAATATCTAAACCATTTGCCCCCAATTTAGCTATTGACTTCTTTATAAAAGTCTTTTAGAAAAACATCTATTTATTTCATTTACTCGAGAAGAAGGTGAGAGATAGAGAATTACTTTTTCAATTTTCTCTTGTTTTAAAAATATGGGATTAATTTTTTCATGATTGGAACTTACAATAAACTGGCCAATAAGTCAATTTATCCATAAATTTTTGAAATTTCTTATCTGTTCAACATTCCTTTTTCCTCCCACTCCTGATAACTCCGGATCTGAAGGCTTGTGTGTATCTTCGGCAGAATGGGTCTCGTCCTAACAAGAGTTCGGTTGCAAGCAGGGATTCGCGAAGTTGCAGATCTGTGGGGTCGATAATGGCTGAGTCCAGACCTGCCTCCAAAGCCAGTGTCAAAAAGGTTCGATTGATTAAAGACCGGCTTGGCAGCCCGAATGAAATGTTGCTTAATCCGCAAGTGATGTGCGATTTGGGATACATCCTCTTGATTCCCCGCATCGCTTCCAATGCTATTAATCCGGCTTGTGTGTCAGTACCAATAGTCATAATCAAGGGATCGATGTATACCTTTTCATCAGGAATCCCTGCCCCTCGAGTGGTGCTAAAGATCTTCTTCACCACAATCAATCGGTCATCCACACTTTTGGGAACCCTTGATTCATCAAGGACCATTGCAATAACCCTGCAATTGTATTTGACAACTATAGGAAGAATGTTCTCCAGCCGATCAGGGTCGCCGTTTATGGAATTAATCATAGGTTCTTGTAGGTTATGTTTTAGTGCCTCAGTCAAGGCAATGGGGTTAGCACTGTCAAGACATAAAGGTACCTCCACCACTTCTTGTACTGTCCTCACTAACCATGCTAAATCATCAGGTTCCCTGTCAGGGGTAGTCCCGGCATTGATGTCCAGCAAATCGGCCCCGGCCTCAACCTGCTCCTCAGCCAGATGTTTGATAAAGGTTTCATCTCTATTGTCAACTGCTGTCCCTACTTCCTTCCGAGTCCCGTTGATTTTCTCACCGATGATTTGCATAGATCCCCTGTCTAATGTCTATTCCTTGTTTCATTTTCCCATCTCTCCCGTCACATTTCCCATCTGAAGATATTAGTTCTGGGAAAACATTCTTCAACTTCCCTCAAAATATTTACAAAGATCCAATGATCAATACCTCTAACGTTTTTTGACTCCATGCATTAGTAGGTGGACTTACACTCTACTTCTGAACGAATGACATAAGTCGAATAAAACTGCGGTTAAACAGAAGGGCAAAAAAAATGTTCGAGCTGAATGACTTGGCCCGGTTGCACAACGATGAACTCATCATCCCATGGCCCATTGATCATCTTTTTCACCAAGGTTGTTGACCCTTCGATCTCTTCATACCGGAGCCCAAATTACTCGGCATTTCGCCGTGCATAATCACGGTAACGTTCCAATTCGTACTGACCCGTATTGATCAGGGCTAACCGCTTATAGTTGTTGAGCATCAAGCGGATGATCCGCTCGGCGAATTCAGGACCACGGTTCGCCACCATCCGTTCGTACTCCGCAAAAGGACTATCGGCTACCTCAATCCAGTCCTTGGTTAGGTAATATGTCCCTGGTTCAGACTGAGACTGTTTTCGGTAAGTCGAGGATAAGCCAAGAAAAATCGCAATGCAATCATCCACGCGCGGTACAACCAGTGACCATTCATTGGCATGTATTCCAATCACACCCTGCGAACAAAGCCCATAACCCAAGACAATCGTATCCACCTGGCCGCTCGAAGCATCAATGGCTTCTTATATGGAATGGCGGAGTTTCCCAGGGTCCATGTGCAGGCCAAAGTCAAGAACCCGATGTCCAACATCAGAAGGTAACAAAGGCAACATCTCTTCGATGACAGTGGCACAGGCAATCACCACTTTACGTGATTCGTTCATGGGGAGTCCTGTTCTGCAAGATTCGCTGGCAAATCCGTACCCCATCCATGGCGTCCGCCGTCCAGAAGTCAGCACCGACAAGGCGACAGATTTTCTCGTTCAACATACCCCCGCCAATGATGATGGGAATGGCTGGTTGCCCCGGCACCTTGTATTCTCGCAGCAACTTAATCGTCTCCTTCATACTTTCATAGGCAACCGTCAGCAATCCCGAGAGTCCAATTACGTCTGGTGGATTGCCCTGGATATGCTCAAGGAATTGCCGGGGTGGGACATCCACCCCCAGATCTTCAACGGTGAACCCATAACAACGAAGAGCAACGTCTACAATGCCTTTGCCAATGTCGTGGATGTCTCCCTGAACCGTGCCTAACAGAACTCGTCCCGAAGCGTTTCCTGGCAGTCGCTTTTTCATAAATGGTTGGACCATCGCCGACACTTCTCGAAGGATTTCGCCTGCCATAATCAGCCCCGACAGATAATACTCTCGTCTTTCGTAACGTTCACCCACCAGGCTCATGGCCTGCTCGCAATCCTTTATGATGGTCAACGGATCTTCTCCCTCATTCAGTATCTGCTGCACGAGTTTCAGGACGGTGGTCTCATCCAAATCAGCCAAATGATTGATCATACCTTGACGGATTTCCTCGTCTGTCATATTTCTCCTATAAATCGGCATCGGCGCCGATGCAGGTGGCAAGTTTGAAACGATCAGCCCGACAGATGAACCATCCCCAGCTCACAGGGTGATCATTGAAATCGTAGAAGATGTGTTCAAGACAAAACGCAGCAGACCCGGTCGGAATCTGCAGAACCTTAGCGTCTTCTTCCTTTAGGTTGACCGCCTCGATGGTCAGGTTCCCTCGCCTCAATCCTTCACTGCTTTCCCCTTGAAGCAATCCTTCCAGCGACGTGATTTGAAGTTGCGTCTCTACTAAAGGGCGTCTGGGATCATAGACCAAGTACTCACGGTGGTAGATGGCGGGTGTATCTTCCTGCAAAATGAGCCGCCTGATGTGGATGGCTCGCTCGCCGGGAGAGATCTCCAGCTTTTGTGCTACGTGTTCATCAGCCGAAAAAATAATCGCTTCCAAAAGTCGAATGGTTGTCTGGCTCCCCGGGGCCCAATGCTCTTTCAATTCCTGAAGTCGAAAAACGGCCTTGCCAATATCCAGAGGCTTGACAAACGTTCCCTTGCCTTGAGTCGTACTGACCAGTCCTCTTTCGACCAAGATATTGATTGCTCGTCGTACTGTCATAGGGCTCACGTTATGTTGTGCGCAGAACTGACCTTCTGAAGGTAGCTGATCGCCCGGGTGGAGAATGCCAGTAGCAATCTGCTGGCTTACAATTCGCACAAGCTGAATATAGGCAGGCTCGTATGATTTTCGATCAATTAAGTCTACGTAACGCCTTGATTTCATATGAAAAGTATTTTTCTCTTGACAACTTATATATATAAATGTATATCATCCTAGCTTAAGAACGTCAAGTCATATTTTGAGGAAGGTGTACATTCTAAATCCTTACATTCACTTCTATCTTAGTAGGGGAGGAGTAAAACCATGGGTGACCAACTGGCGACTGCGATGGCAGACCTTGAAGAAGCAACGGTTTTAAAGCTTGTGCAACAGCGACTGGATACGGGCGAGAATCCCATGGCGATCTTGACGAACTGCCGCGAAGGCATGGCCTCGGTTGGAAAACGTTTCGAAGCCGGCGAGTATTGGGTTTCGGACTTAATAATGGCGGGCGAGATCTTTAAGCAGGTAAGCGTTTTGCTTAGCCCGCGGCTCAAGACAGATGCCATCGGCATACGCGGCAAGGTGGTCATCGGTACGGCCAAAGGCGACATTCATGACATCGGCAAGGACATCGTGGTGAGCTTGCTCAAGGCAGCTAACTATGACGTGCGCGATCTGGGCGTAGACGTGCCCCCGCAAAAGGTTGTGGACGTAGTCAAAGAGACGGGCGCAACAGTTGTGGGATTATCAGGATTGCTTACCGTTGCGTTTGACTCGATGAAAGAGACGGTGGCCGCATTGGCTGCGGCAGGGCTACGTCCCAAAGTCAAGGTGATGGTAGGAGGCGGGTCAGTAACGGAGAAGGTGCAACACTACACAGGGGCAGACGCATGGGGTACGGATGCGCAGTCTGCTGTGTTATTGTGCAATCAGTGGATCAAGGAGGTGGCGAGATGAATAACGAAGCATTGTATCAGGAAAGACTTGCTCGCATCAAAAAGGTAATCAACTTGGAGCCGGTGGATCGAATCCCAGTGGTCTACATGGGTGTAGCCTTCGCACCGCGTTACATGGGCATGTCCATGGCGGAATACTGCGCAGACCCAGAAGCTTCACTGAATGTAACGCTCGCCGCGATGGACAAGCTTGGCGGGCTTGACGGCATCAATCTGGCATCGGCTGGACGTCTTACGTCCATACTGCCAACCTTATGGCTCTCGCGCGTCGCCGTGCCAGGCCGTGACCTGCCGCCGGATAGCCTCTATCAGGTGCGTGAGGCCGAAGTAATGACCCCGGCTGACTATGATGTCATCATCAATAAGGGCTGGCAGGCTTTTATGGAAAGCTATTTGCCCAAGGTCGCTGATTTGGTTGAATTGGGCGAAGCCCAGAGCTGGCTAATAGCTAATTTGCCTCGCGCTATCGCCCTTTATCGTGAGCACGGCTATATAGCCTTTGCTTCTAATGCGGTTACCACTCCATTTGAGTACTTTTGCGGTGGACGTTCCATGGCCAAGTTCTTTGCAGACTTGTACCGCATGCCTGACAAGGTTCAAGCAGCCATGGACGTTGTGCTTAAGGACGTCATCGCACAAGGTCTCGGTGGAGCTCGCATGGCGGGTACGATGGGAATTTGGGTGGGCGGTTGGCGGACGGCCAGCGCTCTGATCGCTCCAAAATTATGGAACCGATTTGTCTGGCCCTATTTCGTCAAAATTGTGAATGCTGTGTTGGATGCTGGTCTTATTCCTGTCCTTCATTTGGACCAGGATTGGACACGTGATCTCGCGCGCCTGCGGGAACTGCCCGCCAAAAAGTGCATCATGAACCCGGATGGTATGACCGATATGAAAAAGTTCAAGGAGCTAGTAGGTGACCGTATGGCCATGATGGGGGATGTACCATCCTCGATGTTTGCCGCTGGCACCCCGGATGACATTTACAACTACGTGCGCGCCTTGGTACGCCTCTTCGACTCCAAGGGGCTGATCCTTTGCCCAGGCTGTGATGCACCCATCAACACAAAACCTGAAAACATGGAAGCTTTCATCGCCGCCAGCCACAAGTACGGCAAGGTGGCCTAATGGGTATAGTTAGGTCACTTCCGGGGGTGAATAGAAACAGAGGCAAAGAAATGAAAAATGAAGTCGATAGAACTTCGCAAAGACCAGCTTTTCAGAGAAGTAATCGGGAATTTGAGGGAAGACCAAGTCAAGAGGGCAAGAAAAAACAGTTTATTACGATTGACCTTTATTTCTTGACCTAAATAGGCCAGAAGGGATGTAGACTATTTTTCCACAAAAACTTTTAGAAGGAGGATAATATGGAAAAAGTAAGATCAGTATTGATTGTTTATTGTTTGCTGGTGATCCTTGCATTATTTTCTCTTCCGAGTTTTCTTGTTCAAGAAGCGGCCGCTCAAACAAAAACTCTGAAGATTGGTTTAATTTCTTCGATGACAGGTCCGATGGCAGCCGGGTTTAAAAATATTATTGATGCGGCGAAACCGGCCGAGGATTTGATGAACAAGAGGGGTGGAATAACCATCAAAGGTCAAAAATACCTCATTGAAATTGTCACGGAAGACGATCAGTCATCACCGTCTGGTGCAGTAGCTGCCGCCAGCAAACTGATACAGGGTGGGATTAAATTCTTTATTGCTCCACAGTTCCCGGGAAGCAATATAGCCATTGCACCGATCGCTGAAGAAGCTAAAATCCTGCGCATAAAGGGCCTAGGTATAGGTAAAGAAGAAGTCGGCCCGAATCTGCGCTACAGTTTTTATGCTTTTGCGGACATATATACTATTCCCTTCTGTTATGATTATTTGAAGAAGAATTACCCAAAGGTAAAGAAGATAGCAATAGTCACTCCCGATGACCCCGGGGGTAGGACGATTAGAGAGGCCACGGAGAAAGAGATCCAAAAACGCGGACTCGAATTAGTGTTCGAGGAGGCGTTCAAGATCGGCACTGAAGATTTCTATCCGATACTCACCAAGGCGTTGGAAAAGAAGCCTGATGCCATCGACGTTGTCATTTCTATACCCCCTTGGGCTGCCGGCATAATCAACCAGTCACGGGAGTTGGGCTTTACCGGTCCCATATATGCAACGATCATGGCTGATGCGAATATGTTGGTGGGTATGTTGAATCCAAAATATGCTTATGACATCTTTCAGGGGAGTCCGGACGTATTCAGTCCCAAGATGACGCAGATAGTGAAGGATTTTCGTGTGCTGGTGGAACAGCAGATTAAAACCCCGTTTAACATGGATCACACGCTTGTCATCGAAGCACTCTATCCCCTGTTGCAGGGTATCGAGAAAGCGCAGAGTCTTGATACTGATAAGGTAGTAGCTGCTCTGGAGAATATGAAAAGCATCGATACGATATTTGGACAAGGCAAAATGGCGGGGCAGGACATTTTTGGTATTAATCATGCGATATTCAGACCGGTCCCGCTTTCCCGAATTATGAATGGCAAGATAGAGTTTGAATTGCTCGAAAAATAGGGGCTGACTGAATATTCTTAGAAACTGCAGAGTTTTGGTATTGAAATGTATATCGAACAAGGGAGAAAAGTAGCTTATCATAAGCTTGGATAAACTCCGGTAAGAAAGAATAGGGGAGTCTCACATGGGGCCCGCATTTCTTGACCTAAATAGGCCAGAGGAGATGTAGACTATTTTCCACCAAAGCTTTTAGAAGGAGAATGATATGAAAAAACTGAGATTAATATTGATGGTTCGTTGTTTGGTGTTGATACTTGCATTATTTTCTCTTCCGAGTTTGTTTGTTCAAGAAGCGTTCGCTCAAGCAAAAACTTTTAAGTTCGGTTTAATTTCTTCGATGACCGGTCCGATGGCACCCGCGTTTAAATCTTTAATTGATGCAGCGAAACCGGCAGGAGATTTGATGAACAAGAGGGGTGGAATTACCGTCCAAGGTCAAAAATACCTCATCGAGGTTGTCACGGAAGACGATCAGTCATCACCGCCTGGTGCAATCGCTGCTGTCAACAAACTGATACAGGTCGGGATCAAATTCATCTATGCTCCGCAAGCCACATTTTGCAATATAGCCCTTGCACCAGTCGCCGAGGAAGCTAAGATCTTGCGTATAAAGGGCCTGGGCGTGGGCAAAGAAGAAGTCGGCCCGAGTTTCCGTTACAGTTTTTACGCTTCTGCACAGTTATATAATGTTCCCGTCTGCTATGATTATTTGAAGAAGAATTACCCAAAGGTTAAGAAGATAGCGATGATCTTTCCTGATGATCCAGGGGTCATGACAATTAGAGATCTCACCGAGAAAGAGATTCGAAAACGCGGACTCGAAATAGTGTTCCAGGAGGCATTCAAGATCGGCAGCGAGGATTTCTATCCGATACTCACCAAAGCAATGGAAAAGAAGCCTGATGCCATTGATATGGTCATTTCCATTGCACCCTGGAGCGCAGGCGTCATCAACCAGTCACGGGAGTTGGGTTTTACGGGTCCCATATTTGCAACGATTCATGCAGATACGAATATATTGCGAAGTATGTTAAATCCCAACTATGCCTATGACATCTTTCATGCAGCTCCAGATGTACTCAGTCCCAAGATGACACCAATCATGAAGGACTATCGTGTGCTGATAGAGCAGCAGACGAAGACTCCGTTTAACTTGGATCATGGTCTTGTTCTTGAAGGACTTTATCCTCTGTTGCAGGGGATCGAGAAAGCACAGAGTTTTGACACTGACAAGGTGGTTGCTACCCTGGAGAATATGAAGAGCATCGATACGCCCTATGGACGGGGCAGAATGGGGGGGCAGGACCTTTTTGGTATTAATCATGTGATCATTAGACCGTTTACCCTTTCCCGGATCATGAAGGACAGGATAGAGTTTGAATTTATCGAAAAATAGGGATTTGCGAGATATTCTTACGTAGAGTCTTGGTACTGAAATATATCTCGAACGACGAAGAAACGTAAATCATCATAAGCTGGGATAAACTCCGATAAGAAAGAATAGGGAAGTCACAAATTGGGCCGGTTATCTTGATTTAATACAACGTTAGCCGGCCCAATGTAATGTTATTTTGTTAGCCAAATGATACTATCTTTGTACCATTAATAGCCAGCCATCGGTTGATAATAGAGGGTGAAACCAATCTACCACCTTGGTCCATAGCAAAATGCAAGGATGAATGGGACCCACAGTAGTTGCCCACAAGAGGATGCGAAAGGGAGGTACCATCGTGAAGGGAAATGGGTGACCCCAATTCTGTCGCATCTATCGCTCGATTGTGGGCAACGATAACAGTGTTCGGATTGGGGGTCTGATTCTGGGTTTGCCTCCCGGTCCCCGCCGACGCTCCTATGCCAAGGCTCAAGTCGAAGTCCGACAACTCCTCAATGAATCCTGGAGGGTCTATTACCAGGATCAAGCCATTGTGAAACATCCTTCGACGGAACTTCGGGACCCGGTCCGGGCACTCACACATAACCGGCGCATCAGAGGCACCTCCTCTGAACAATAGGTCTATTGGGCTTCTGCTCCGTCGACGGAAGTTCCTTCGGCACAGGGGGCCTGAACAGCATGGAGTTGGGTTCTTTGAGGGAATATCAACCTATGAAGAATAAGACAATCATCGTTTATAGCGCGTCCTGGCGATTCGTTGCGCCTGGATTTCGTACCCAAACGTTCAGAAAACGTTCGCTTCCTATAAGATGCATCAAATTGAAACCTAATCAAGGGGACATTTTCGCGTTGCAATGAAGGGGACATATTGCCTTTGCTTAAACAAAAAAGAAGAACATGTTGACACATTTCTGATTTTGTAGTAGAAATATTATTATGATTATATATTTAATTTTTGGGGGTTTTTAAAACTGGTTCTAATAGAGGAGGGATTATACGATGAGAAAAAAGATTTGTTCTTTCTTGTTTCTCGTTCTGTTGTCTCTGACAGTATACGTTAATGCATGGGCCCAGGCTCAGCAAATCGGTTCAGTCCCTACGATAACAGAGTGGGGGATGATGATACTGAGTGTTCTTCTTGTCGGGAGTGCCCTATTCTTTATCAGAAAGAGAAGAAGGGCTTAATTCAATACGCAAGACCCCAAATATTCAATTGTCAAAGGACAAAGGCAGCGTCAGAAATGGCTCTGCCTTTATTTTTGGAGATATTCCTCATACTTGATGCTTGCTTTCCATCCGTAATCGTCAACCTCGAAGATTAACTTGGAGTGAGGATTTGTGAAATCAACAAAGCACAGAAGGCATAATAGAACAGTCCTCGACAAGGGTCGCCTTCCAAAAGGTTAACTTCAGCCCATCGGAGCTTACAGGCCGAACCTACACGCATGTCTCCCCACCTAGACACTCAATAGTCTAGGCAAAGTGGAGACGCAACCGTCCTTCCGATTCCCCTTGACACCCTATCCCTAATCTCATAAACTTTGGTATACAAAAAAGACTAGCAGGAGTACGCTCAACATTCGGAGATTCATGATATGGGGAGAAGAATATGGCTATACCAGATGGTGCAAGTGCTTGATGCCAAGAGGAAGAAAAGAGCATAGATTATTTACTGCAGCGGAGGTTCAAGATGGAGCTGAAACCTTTGTCACCACAACTACAAGAATTAAGAAATGCCATTATTTCTTCAAATCTCACTTCTTGCTATCTAGTTCTCGATGAACTAATTTCGAGCAGGGGTGAAAGGCTATTCTATGACAAATTCAGGAAAGAGTGGCTAGATGTGTATAAGGAAATCTACGACCTTGTTTCCAAAATGAAGACTCGAAAATCATCGAGAAGGGATGCGGAAATAATGAAGATGGCACACCGGGGACCGAAGAGAAAAACAAAATGAAGAAGCCAAAGGAGTGTTTTAGGCTGACCGGGGTATTTTCGGTTCTATCTTGAGAGAAGATTGGAGAAAAGCCAATTTCTCCTTTCGCTCGGATGGGATTGACCAGCCCGTCAATTGGGGCTTATTGGGTAGGAAAGAACGATCACCTCAAATGGTCTTGACAATTCCTGTGATACAGGATTTCAGGCGCAAATTGTTCATTTGATTCTCTTTTGCAGGGTCAAATAAAAACATCCTGTATGCGTGGCTGGGTTAACCTATGTCATAAGTTGGATTCAAATACAGTATTTTTGATTCACCAATACAGTGTTTCCCCTATTTATTTCCGTTTCTAAATTCAGTAATCTGTGGCTATTAATCACAAGATCTTGGGGAAAATTGGAATGGGGGGGTCTCTCTACGGGGATCCCGAGAAATCTTAAGAGAATCTTCAAAGGACATGGTCCGTGGAGGAAGAGGCAAGCGCAACACCTGACAAAGGTGAGCTGCTGATCTTCCTGTTGCTTCGGCCCCAGTTTTGTGCGGGCTTTCAAGAACTGGAGGAGGAAAATACGGCTATGAAGATAAGAATATATTCCCTATTTTTCAGCCTCGGACTTCTGGCGGCAATGCTTGCGACCGCCTATCGAGTCCAGGCTACACTGGGTGAATCCGCCGATTCGGTCGAGTCGGATAGGGAGGCCCTTTCGGCTGCGCGGAGTGCCACCACGTTCCGTAAGGAATACACGATTCAGGAGATCGACTTCGATGCGACCATCGTTCGGGAATACGTTTCGCCATCTGGCATGGTATTCGCAATCGCCTGGAATGGACTGGTTCACCCCGATCTCACGCAGCTTCTGGGCTCCTATGCAGACGAATACGAGCGAGCTTTGGCGAAGGCCCCTCGTGAATGGGACCGCAGCCGCCACCGGGTAAAAACAAACCAGGTCGTTGTCGAGAAATGGGGGCACATGCGGAACTTACAGGGGAGGGCTTACGCACCCGCGTTAATTCCTCCCGGAGTGAGCCTCGATGAAATCAATTAGCAAATTCTTTCTTTTACTGATATTCACCCTGGCGACTGTCTGCGGAGGAGTCAGTCGTGGCGATGCAGCACCGAAGAAGCTTGTTTCTATCGCTGTAGCACCGAGCAATCCTTCTATTGTCCTTGGGACGACCGAGCAGTTCAGAGCCACCGGGACTTACTCGGACAGCAGCACTCGGAACCTGACGACATCGGTGACCTGGAGTTCTTCGGCCGGATCCGTTGCCATCATTAGCAATGCAAGAAGATCAAAAGGAAAGGCCACCTCAGGTGCTGGCGGTACGACAACGATCGCAGCCAGACTAAGGAGGGTCTCCGGTTCGACTACCCTGACGGTCATAACGCTCGTGTCCATCGCGGTCCAGCCCGCCAGCCCGAGTATTGTCCTTGGGACGACCGAGCAGTTCACAGCCACTGGGACTTATTCGGACAACAGTACGCGGAACCTGACGGCATCGGTGATTTGGAGTTCCTCGGCCAAATCTGTTGCCACCATTAGCAATACAGCAGGATCAAAAGGAAAGGCCACCTCGGTAGCTGCCGGCACAACAACGATCAGGGCCACGTCAATGAACATCTCGGGTTCGACTACCCTGACGGTTACTCCTGCAACGCTCGTTTCTATCGCTGTAGCATCGAGTAATCCTTCTATTGTCCTTGGGACGACCGAACAGTTCACAGCCATTGGGACTTATTCGGACAGTAGCACTCAGAACCTGACGGCGTCGGTGACCTGGAGTTCCTCGGCCAAATCTGTCGCCACCATTAGCAATGCAGCGGGATCAAAAGGAAAGGCCACCTCAGGTGCTGCCGGCACAACAACGATCACGGCCGCGTCAGGGAACATCTCGGGTTCGACTACCCTGACAGTGATCCCTAAAGGCAGTGAAGCAAACAATGTGCTTCCCATTACCGTGAGCGGCTCGCTTTGTTCGACGGACTCCTACCTAAACAAGCCGTGTGTCAGCGTCACGGTCTGCACGCCAGGGACTTCGACGTGTCAGGCGATCAATGACATTCTGCTGGATACCGGAAGTTTCGGCCTGCGGATTTTCAAACAAGTCCTGACCGTTCCCCTTGTACAGGCAACCGACGGTTCCGGCTCTCTCGCCGAGTGCGTCCAGTTCGGGGATGGTTCATCGAATTGGGGGCCGGTTCAGATAGCGAGCATCATATTGGGGAATGAGCCCGCTATCCAGGTCCCGATTCAAGTCATCGACTCCACGTTCGGAACCCTTCCCGCAGCTTGCCGAAACGCGGACCAAACTCCGGCCGCTGCCGGATTTAACGGGATCTTGGGGGTCGGCCTCTTCACCCAGGACTGCGGTTTGGTATGCGCAAGCAGTGCCAGAAACGGGATGTATTACTCTTGCAATGGATCGATCTGCATGAGAACTTCGGTCCCCCTCTCCAATCAGGTCCAGAACCCGGTGGCGCTTCTCCCTCAGGACAACAACGGTGTGATAGTGCAGCTTCCGAGCATTCCGGGAGACGGGTCGCCCTCGGTCAATGGCAACCTCGTGCTCGGTATTGACACCCAGTCCAATAACGTGCCTTCCGGAGTGACGACTTATGCGGCCAATCAGGTTGGAGAAATCACTACTTTATTAAAGGGCAAGTTCTACAGTAGCTTCATTGACAGTGGCTCGAACGGGCTGTTTTTCACTCCCCCCCTGACAAGCCCAATTCCAAACTGCCCGTCTCCCGATTCGGTCTGGTTCTGCCCCTCGTCCACAACGACCCTTTCCGCCACCAATAGAGGAGCCTCGGGTTCACCAAGCGGCGTTGTTTCATTCCAAATAGGCAACTTTATGAGCCTCATCGATTCCCCCAACAACGTGTTCTCCGATATCGGCGGAAATGCGGGGGTGGGCGGGTTCGACTGGGGACTTCCGTTCTTCTTTGGACGAAATATCTATTTCGGGTTCGAAGGGAGCTCGTCCAGCTTGGGCAGCGGTCCCTGCTTTGCGTATTGAAATAACCCTGATGTTGCAAAAAAGGGGGGCATCATGGACCCGGACAAGCCGGTCGGATAGTCTTCAAGGCGAACCTTTTACCGAACCGGCACCTTCAAACCGTTTCATTATCAGAAGTCCCCAAGAGTGAATTCCTACCATTGCCCTTAAATCTCCTAAGAACCCGCCATTCGAAGTCCCGCGGGAGGGAATTTGTGCGGGTTCATTTCTGCAACTGGCGGGTACATTCAACGATAAGCATCCGTCCCTTGATTCTTCCTTCGCAGCAATGAGTATCTTTCCACGATTGGAACCCTTGTCCGGCCTGATCGGTCACGCTTCCTGTCACGGTTCCTTTTCCTTGGCCCTCTTTCCTCGCCGGTTTATCCTTTATGAAGTCGTTGGTGGAGAGATTTCGACCATGATACGAGATTTCACTTAGTAGCTATTACCTGCAATCATGGCCAAAGACCTTTCTTCATGTCTTGGGTTCTTTCCATCTTGACATTCAACTCCTTTCTTAATATATTCACCCTGTCCCAAGCATGTTCTTACCATTATGATTCGCACCCCCTTAAAACTGTAAAGTTCATGTCAGCGAGAAGGAGTTGGTTATGACAGGAAAAAAAATGTTCTGGGCATTGTACGGTACATTCTTCATCCTCGCAGTTGTCCTTGGCATCATGTCATCCCTATTGAGCCTCAACAAAAACGTCAGCATAGACCTGCTGGTCCTCCTCTCGGCGATCGTTGCGGTGGTCTCCCTGATCGCCATCAACCGTACGATAAACGTCCCTGTGCGAAAGCTGCAGGAAGCAACTCACAGCGTCGCCACTGATCTTTCAAAGCTCACAGAGATGGCTACCGGCTTGGCAAACGGCGACACATCTAAGACCGCTGAAATCGAGACCCAACCGGTGAACCTCAATTCAAAAGATGAACTGGGCAATCTGTGCCGAGACCTCAACCAAACAATCGTCCGATTGAAGGAAACCGGAAACGCTTATGCCAAGATAGCCGAAGCCGTCAAGTCTCTGATTACGGACGTCAATATGCTGCTCCAGGCCTTTATGGAAGGTAAACTTGCTAGCCGGGTAGATATCTCCAGGCACCGGGGTGAGTTCCACAAGATCTCCCAGGGCATCAATGACACCCTTGATGCTATAGTCGGGCCACTGCGCGTGCTAGCGGAGTATATTGAACTTCTCAGTGAAGGAGGCGTCGTGTCCAAGATTGCCGCTTCATACAATGGTGATTTCAATGAAATCAAAAACAACCTCAACCACTTTCTGGATGTTCGAAACATGACGAACCGAGTTGTCTATAAAATCACTAAGCGGGATCTAACCACCGTGGTGACGCCTTCCTCAGAGAAGGACGAATGGTTTAAGGCACTCGCCGAGATGCTGGCCAATCTGCGCCAGCTCATCGTTCAGATGCAGGAGGCCACGGACAATATCAGCAGGGCCAACAGTAATATTTGTGCCGCGACCGCTGAGCAAGCGACCACCGTCACCGAGCAGGCCGCTGCCGTAGCCGAAACCTCCACTACGGTGGAAGAAGTGCGACAGACTGCGCAACAATCTGTTGAGCGCGCACAGCTCGTCTCCGAAATGGCCTCCAATACCCTCAATTTGGCCGAAAATGGATTGGAGGCCGTCAAAAAAACCGAAGACGGCATGTTAAGCCTCAAGGACCAAGTGCGCCATATCGCCCAAACCATCCTCAACCTCAGCGAGCAGACCTTGCAGATCGGCGACATCATCGCCACGGTCAACGACATCGCCGACCAATCCAACCTTCTGGCACTCAACGCCGCCATGGAAGCCGCACGGGCCGGCGAAGCAGGCAGAGGTTTTGCCGTCGTGGCGGGCGAAGTGCACAACCTCGCAGAGCAGTCACGTCAGGCGACGGCCCAGGTAAGCAGCATTCTGAGCGAAATCCAGAAGGCCGCCAATACGGCCGTGATGGTCACAGAGAAAGGCACAATCAGTGCGGAAAGCGGTGTCGAATTGGCCAAATCTACCGGCGATTCGATCCGTGTCATCCGGGAGCATACGCAGCAGGTTGCGGCAGCTGCCGAGAAGATCTTGGCGAGCGCGCGACAGCAGCTGGTTGGAATGGATCAGATCACGCACGCGATGGAGAATGTCAATCTAGGGGCAACACAAACACAGAAAGGCATGCAGCAAGTGGACCAGGCGGCGCAAAACCTGAATGATCTGGCCAGACAGTTAACCGGCATTGTGCAACAATACAGGATCGGATGAGAATCTTAACGAAAACTATGAATCTTGGCAATTCAAGAAATTCAGGGCCATCGTCCACAAGAAAATGGTGGTCATCAACGCGGAGACCGTGATTTCAGGACCTGCCATTCACTGAGGCTGCGGAGGAGAAAAATGCGAAGGATCTGTAAGTAGAATAATAGATTTATTGATTTTCCTGTGAGAGATGATTATCTATAAATGGGATGCGAAGGGTATCAATATGGCGAAAGCGAGGCGATGAAAATGGCATCGAGCAAGCACGGCAAGATCCTAATGTCGTTTCTATTGTTGTTTCTGGTCTCTGGTTGTGCATCCACCCTGTCAAAAATTCCGACCGATACGGCCTCTGTTCAACCCGGCACACAGGTGGCTTTCAAAGGGAACCCTGTCAAGCTTCTTGGATCACCGATTTCTGTTGGAGAACCCTTGCCTTCGGTCGAGTTGGTGGATGCCATGACCATGAAGAACGTGGATTTGTCCAAGGAGAAAGGTCCTGTTCTCTTTCTCAGTATTGTGCCTTCTCTTGATACTCCGGTTTGCGACGCACAGACGCATTACTTGCGAGAGAAGGGAAATGCGATGCCGCCGACCGTTAGAAGAATGGTCATCAGTCGTGATACGCCCTTTGCTCAAGAACGCTTTGCCAAGGAAGCCAGACTGACAGATCTCCAATACTTATCGGATTACAAACAGGGAGACTTCGCTCGCTCCACAGGGCTTCTGACAGAGGGGCTGATGCTTTTTGCTCGATCGGTAATCATTGTGGATGGAAAGGGAATCGTTCGATATATCCAAGTGGTTCCAGAAATGACCCATCTACCCGACATGGACAGAGCTTTTAAGAAGGCAATCGAACTGGCGAAAGAGGGATAGAGGGCGGTCTGACAATTTCTTCCCCGATTGTTCGAGCTTGAATAGGTGTGAAAGTAAGGACCAAACACCAGGGGCGCTGTTGACTATTTGGCCAAGTGGACAGAGGTCATCCGACTCTGCAGTCTTGGGGATAAGCTGGCCCCAGAATACAGACTTCTTTTTCACAAAATAGGGTATTCACGGTATTGATATTCCCTTACTACTTGGAATAGTCTCAAAGTAAGTACACGTTTCATCTTTACCTCCTTGTCGGGCTGGGAAATGTTTTCAGCCCATTTTTTTAATTTCGCTTTCAACCTTCAAACGCCTATGGGGACCTGTTCACGAAACGCTTCATGATGGAACGGAAATGACAAGATTGTCTAGGTCTTTAGGAACCCGTGTGGTTTTTTTCTTGACATTCAACTCTGTTTTTCGTATATTGATTCTGTTCAATTTAGTCTGGTTGGCCTAAAGCGAGTTCTTATCAAGAATTTCAAATATAAGCCCATTAGGTAAGAAGAGTACTGATTACGAAGGAGTTACCAAATACGAACATGATGATAAGCATTAGGATGCTACGTGCTGGCACTCACGGTGACGGAAATTACTTAAGAAAAACAGAAAAGGAGAACCAAGATGGAAAAGATCGCAAATGCTAAAGATCTGAAGCGGGGAGAATCTGTCGATTTTCCTCATAAGGGAAAGGAGGGTATTTTAGTAAAAACCAAACAAGACAAGCTGGTTGCATACAGTAAGGTTTGCCCTCATGAGGGCGGAACGATTGTATGGGATGCAAGTATCAACAAACTATTGTGTGAATGTCATCTTTCCATTTTCAACATTGAGGATGGTACGGCATACAAATATAGCTCACTATTTGACAAGATGGGCAATTTAGCTCGGATAGAACTTAAGATTGACGATAAAAAGGACATTTACGCAGTCTAAAATGAGCTGTGGACATATAGGTGAACTTTGACAGAATTGAAACATGGAGTCATTCCCTTTCTTAATTGAAATTGAATAAGGGGTTCTTTTGTTAATATTCCTCATAAGCCAGTCTCCGGCGTCTGTGCCTTTGGTTTTACTCCCTGCTTTTCAATCCCACTCCGCATAGAGATCCTCAGCCATGTGAACTCTTGCCAGGCCTGGAAGATTGATAGAATGTTGGGAATGTGGATTCGTGGACTAAGGGAAGACCGATTCGGATTGAGTATGCGGGGGCTCTGTATCATGTCACCAGGTATGGAAACGAGCAGCAAACGAGGGAACAGAATGGGATATGATAGAAAAGATTTCTGAATTTGATGCACTTTGAAGGAGGGTTCGATGGATCAGCCGTTTGTTGTTGAAAACGCACGGGAGCGAGGAAGACTAAGTCGCCTGGTAGATAGAATGACTGACAAGGAATTGACACTCACTCTTTATGGCGAAGGATGGACGATTGCGGTTGCACTGGCGCATCTGGCCTTCTGGGACCAGCGGTCATTGATACTGATAAGAAAGTGGAAAGAAAGCAGGGTGGAACCGTCAGCGGTGGATACAGACACAATAAATGACGCTCTTTTACCTTTTTTTCTGGCGATCCCCCCCAGGATGGCTGCCAACCTTGCAGTCTCTTCTGCAGAAGCTATTGACAAAGAATTGGAGAAAGCTCCGCCCGAGTTGGTAGCTGGAATTCAACGCCTCGGCGATGAACACAGGTTGTATCGGTCAATACATAGGAAGATGCATATCGATGAAATTGAAGCACTCCTCCAAGATAAACGTGCCAATCAATGGTAGATCGATTGAACGAGCAGAGTGAATCCATTCCACATTTCTAAAGGACAGATGAAACATGCGGACCCATTGGCATACGAAGATGGATGTTTTCAGGTCTTGGAAGGATCTGGGGGGTCAGGGCATTGAGAATGAATAGAATTGGAATTCTTTTCCTTTTCGTGGTATACTCCTTTTGAAATAAGGAGGGTATTTTGCCAAAACATGCTAGAGCTTATAAAGGCGAAAAAAAGCAAAAAGAATTGTCCCGCCAGAAAAAACAGGAAGAGAGAAGACAGCGACGGTTTCAGAAAGGAGATCGCAGCTCTTCAGACGGCGAGAAGGTCGAGCAAGAAGAGACAAAACCAACCGATCCTTAACTCGATACCCCTTTCCCGGGGAA
>JBEKDJ010000012.1:0-30160 GCA_050014415.1 Thermodesulfobacteriota bacterium
AGGGCAGTTCCATAGATGGCAATCGTGGAGAGTCGGCCCAAAGTGGGGTAGTATCTGACCAGAAGAGCGAGAAGGATTGTGACGATCTGAAGAACGGTGGTCACCTTGCTGACGAGACTCGGACGGATTCTTGGATGATAATTGATGAGGATCATGCCAAGAAGCCCTATCAGAATGATGAGATCCCTGGTAATGACAATGACAGCCAGCCAGCTGGGAAGCATTTCGATGATGGCAAGGGTGATGAACCCGGAAGAGAGGAGGAGTTTATCGGCGATCGGATCGAGATAGGCTCCCAACTCGGTTCTCTGCTGAGTAATGCGTGCGATGAGACCGTCGATTCCATCCGTGATCCCCGCGCTCGCAAAAGTGATAATGGCCCAGCCAAAGAATTTATTCATGATGAGGATAACGAAGACTGGAATCAACAGGACCCGGATGAGAGTTAGGATATTAGGTAGATTCATATTTATTTCAGATTTCAGATGTTAGATGTTAGATTAAAAAATCTGAAATCTACAATCTGCAATCTAAAATCCAGAATGGGCTCATTCGTAGCTATTTTCAACCTCCCCCTTATAGAGTTCTTTAAAGCTTGTGAATTTATCATGGAAGGCCAGCTCGATCTGACCAATGGGTCCGTTCCGCTGCTTTCCGATGATAAGCTCGGCCTTTCCTCGATTGGGGTTATCTGGTGACCGGTTGTAGACTTCATCCCGGTAAATAAAGAGGATCAAGTCGGCGTCTTGCTCAATGGCCCCAGATTCCCGGAGGTCTGACAACTGGGGCCTCATCCCTTGCCGTTCCTCAGTTCTCCGGCTCAGCTGAGAAACTGCGATCACCGGGATATGGAGCTCCTTGGATAGAGCCTTCAGGGAGCGGGAGATTTCCGAGATCTCCTGCTGGCGACTTTCCACTCTCGACCTCCCTCTCATCAGTTGGAGGTAGTCGATGATGAGCATGCCCAAGCCGTGCTCGCTCTTCAAACGCCGGGCCTTTGCCCTCAATTCAAGGACTGAGAGGGCAGCCGTATCATCAATGAAGATGGGTGCTTCAGAGAGGGTCCCAGCAGCAATAGTCAGCTTTGGCCAGTCACTCTCTGCCAAAAACCCCGTCCTGAGCCGGTTCCCCTCTACACGGGCTTCAGAACAGAACATACGAATGACCAATTGTTCCTTCGACATCTCCAGAGAAAAGATACCCACGGTAGTCCTGTTTTCGATAGCAGCATGCTGGGCAAGATTGAGGCAAAAGGCGGTCTTTCCCATGCTGGGCCTTCCGGCAACGATAATCAGATCAGAGGGTTGGAAGCCTGCGGTCATTCGATCCAGTTCTTTGAACCCCGAGGGGACGCCGGTGACAAGTTCTTTTTTCTCATAAAGCCTTTGAAAGATTTCGAAACTATCCTTGACAACCTTCTTAATGGGATAAAAAGAAGGCTTCACCCTGTTTTCAGAGATCTGGAAGATCTCTCGTTCTGCTTCGTCGAGAAATTCTTCCACATCGGCTCGATCCTGGTAACTCTGTGTGATGATTTCGGTCGAGGTTTGGATCAGATTTCGAAGGATGGCCTTTTCCTTGACGATCTTGGCATAGTATTCGATATTGGCAGCGGTGGGAACCGAATCGATGAGGGAGGTGACGTAGGACGCCCCTCCCACGGTATCGAGTTGATTCATTTTTCGAAGTTCGTTGGTCAAGGTGATGAGATCAGCGGGTTCATCACGTTCCGAGAGATTGATCAAGGCATAAAAGATCTTGCGATGAGCCTCTCGATAAAAGTCATCGGTGGTGACAATTTCCATCACCTTATTGATGGCCTCATTTTCGATGAGAATTCCTCCCAATATGGACTGCTCTGCCTCAATATTCTGAGGGGGAAGCTTATGGGAGGAAAGGTCTGTCTCATTCATGGACCGTTACTCCTGAACCACCCAAACCTTAAGATGGGCGATCAGCTCTGGATGGAGCTTGATCGGTACGTTGAACATCCCCAGATTCTTGATGGGCTCCTCCAAGAGGATCTTTTTTCGATCCACTTCGATCCCGTTTTCCTTCAAATAGCTCTCAATCTCCATCGAGGTCACAGAGCCAAAAAGCTTTCCGCTTTCCCCGACCGGTTTGGCAAAGGTACAGGAAAGTTCTTCAATCTGCTGGGCAACTCTCTCCGAATCCTTTTTCACCTTGCCCATACGGTGCTGGACCTGGCGCTTTTGATGTTCCAGACCCTTGAGGTTCTTCTCTGTGGCGAGGATCGCCTTCTTCTGAGGAATGAGATAATTTCTCCCGTACCCGTCAGAGACCTTCAATAGATCTCCGGCCTTCCCTAAATTGGGGACATCCTCTAACAAGATGACCTGCATGAATTACCTCCTCACGCCCGATTCCATCGAGCTGAAATCCCAATTTCCAAATCCAAATTCAAATTTCCAATCCCGCAGGGGAGAACTAAACTCTTTGTTTCGGGAACAGCTAGGGTTGACTGCAGTCGCCCTTGAACGGAGAGACCAGAGCTTCTCCTGCGCAAAGGAGACAATAGGGTCCACCCAATACTGAGGGCTACAAATCAATGCCAAGTAAGTTGATGTCAAAGACTTCTCTTTTGGGCAATTTGGATTTTGGGTTTTATTTGATCCCGCCTTGGCGGGATTGAGCTTTGACATTTGACATTTGCATTATCTATCTCGGGGTTAGTGGACGGCGGTCGAAAAAGGTAGGATGGCAATATTTCTCGCCCTTTTTAGAGCCACCGTTACCTGCCTTTGATGTTTGGCACAGTTTCCAGAGATCCTTCGAGGAATGATCTTTCCTCGTTCCGTAATGAAATACCGAAGGATCCTCGGATTCTTATAGTCGATATCCAGCTTTTTATCCGTGCAGAATCGACAGACCTTTCGTCTCATGAAAGGTTTCTTCTTCCTGTCGGTTCCTGGCCTTTCAGCAGGTTTCCTCATCCTCTTCTCCTCTCTCTCTTGAATCCATAGTTCGGCTTGTTCCCTCTAACTTCCGAAGCCTTGTTGCAATCACCTCTGTTAGCGTTCGATGTCTCCCTTCTGGCGTTTGCCACCGTCTTTGGTTGAGGCGGCCCACGACGAGAAGACGTTGGCCACTTTGGAGAAGGTCGAATTCGCATTGGGCTGCTTTTCCAAAGGCAACAATATTGATCAATCCTCTACCTGTCTGTCCTGTACCATCATGGTTCAGGGGCGGACCTGATGGGTCCTCTGAATGGTTCAATTCCAACATGAATTGGACTACCGGAGATCCATCTGGGCGATATTGACGACGAGGTTGGTTCACCACCTTTCCCGTGAGGATCACACGGTTATAGGAGATCATGCGCTTTCCTCTGCCGCCGGTTCCTCTTCCGGAGGTTCTTCCGGTAAGGGACTCTCTGTAGAGGAGGCTTGCCGCTCGTCCAACCGAACAGATTGGTACTTGATGACGGCATCCATGACCCGGAAATTTCTCTCCAATTCAGAAAGTGAGGCGGGTGATCCCGAAAAGTGGATCAAGACATAATGACCTTTGTCCTTTTTTTTGACTTCATAGGCGAGTTTTCGTTTCCCCCAATCTTCGGCCTTAAGGATTTCTCCATGAGCCTGTGTGATAATTCCCTTGACTTTTTCGATGGTAGATTGGGTCTGCTCTTCATCGAGATCAGGGTTCAAGATGAAAATCGTTTCATATTTCCTCATTCTTCACCTCCTCGTGGATTATAGCCCTAAAACAGCGTCTAGAGCAAGGGGCACACCTATTTCAGATTTTGGATTGCAGATTTTAGATTGCAGACTTAAGATTTTTCAATCTGCAATCTGCGATCTGCAATCTAAAATTGATGGTTCACTCTGTCTTCATCACATCGGCCTTCACAACTCCTGCAATGTTTGCTCTGTTGACCTTCACCCTCACCTTATCAGATATTTCAAGAGTAATAATGCTTTCCCGCATGCCTGTGATCTTTCCGTACATTCCTCCAGTGGTTATAACTTGATCTCCTACCTTGAGGTTTCCCAATAGATTCTGATGTTCCTTCTTCTGCTTCTGTTGGGGTCGAATGAGCAAGAAATAAAAGATGACAAAGATGAAAATAATGGGGAGAAAGGTCATGTATGAAGACCCCTGACCTCCTCCCCCTCCCGGCTGTGTTCCCATTGCATAAGCCATATCTATTCCCATAAATCCTCCTTTTGTTTTCTGTTCTACCTACGGGTCGTCTGGCTGTCCGGAGGACATCCCGTTTCCAATTCCGTTGGGTAGGAACAGTGGATTCTGCGAAAATCGACAAGGCGGTCTTCTCGGATTGCCTCGCGAAGCTTGGTCAAAAACATAATATAATAAGACAAATTGTGAATCGTATTCAACCTCGAAGAAAGAATTTCGTTGGCGAGGTAAAGATGGCGGAGATAAGCCCTGGAATAATGGCGGCATGTGTAGCAAAGACATGTTTCGTCGAGGGGTCTTCGGTCCTCGGCATATTGAGCCTGTTTGATCGATATCTTCCCTGTGGAGGTAAAAAGCATGCCATTTCGCGCATTCCTTGTCGGAAGGACACAGTCAAAAAGATCGATCCCAAGTCTCACCGCGTCAAGGATATCCTCAGGTGTTCCCACGCCCATGAGATATCGGGGAGCCCCCTCCGGCAGAAAGGGAATCGTCCACTCTAAGACATCCATCATCATTGATTTAGGCTCACCGACACTGAGTCCACCCATGGCATATCCCTCGAGACCCATCTGCACCAGGGCTTGAGCGCTCTCCTCCCGCAAATCGCGATACATGCCTCCTTGAACAATGGCAAAGAGGGCGGGGCCATCTGTGCGCCTCGCTTCAAAGGATCTCTTTGCCCAACGGGTTGTGAGCGACGTGGATTCCTTCACATATTCATAAGGGGAAGGGTAGGGGATGCATTCATCCAAGACCATGGCGATGTCAGACCCGAGGACCCGTTGAATCTCAATGACTTTTTCGGGTGTGAGGAGGTGAAGAGAACCATCCAAGTGAGACTGGAAAGTTGCCCCCTCCTCTGTGATCTTTCTAAGCTTCGCAAGGCTGAAGATTTGGTAGCCACCACTATCGGTCAAGATCGGTCTCTCCCAGTGGATGAAGGTGTGGAGACCCCCCAGCCTTCGAATGGTCTCATGGCCTGGTCTGAGATAAAGATGGTAAGTGTTTGCCAGAATCGCCTCTACTCCGATTTCCACCAGATCCTCAGGGGTTAAGGATTTGACTGTGCCTTGAGTTCCCACAGGAAGGAACGCAGGGGTGGAGAGGAAGCCATGGTTTGTCTCAATCCTGCCGAGCCTTGCTTCGGAAGAGGTGTCTTTTTTGATGATCTCAAATCGAAAAGCCATATCTTTTTGAATCAATGTCAAATGTCAAAGCTCAAAGTCTAAATGAAATCCAAAGCTCAAACGAAAACCATATGTCTCAGAGGGAAGAACTGTCGAGTCAATTCTCTTGCCAATGAAAAAGAAATCTTTTGTCTTCAGGTCGTTTTGACATTTGGTTCCGCCTTGGCGGGACTAACATTTGAACTTGGGCTCGCTATAGGATCAGCATTGCGTCGCCGTAGCTGTAGAATCGGTATTTCTTATCAACTGCCTCCTGATAGACCTTCGCCAACAGGTCTTTCCCTGCAAAGGCGGACACCAGCATGATGAGCGTTGATTTAGGAAGGTGAAAATTGGTGATCAGTCCTTCAATGACTTTAAAACGATAAGGGGGATAGATGTATAGGGAAGTCATCCCCTTACCCGATCTCACACCACCCTTTCCGTCGGAAAAGGATTCGAGAGCCCGTGTCGTAGTGGTTCCGACCGCGATGACCCTTCCACCTCGCGCCCTCGTTTGCTCAATTTCTAGACCGGCTTGCTCCGATATTTCAACCCATTCTGCCTCCATCGTATGGTCTTCAACATTTCTGGCCTTAATGGGCACAAAGGTTCCGAGGCCGATATGGAGCGTGATCAACGCAATTCGCACCCCTTGATCTCTCAGGGACTGAAGCAGATCGCGGGTGAAGTGGAGACCTGCAGTGGGTGCTGCGATGGATCCCTCCCTTGAAGCAAAGACAGTTTGATAACGGTCTCTGTCCAATGGCTCGTCCTCGCGCTTGATATACGGAGGAAGAGGTACCCGGCC
The DNA here is from genome assembly GCA_050014415.1 of Thermodesulfobacteriota bacterium. GTDB lineage: Bacteria > Desulfobacterota > BSN033 > BSN033 > UBA1163 > JBEKDJ01. Next base: position 6,145 of record JBEKDJ010000012.1, read on the forward strand.
GACCCTTCGAAGGAGATCCATGGCCTCTACCTGGCCGGAGAAATGGATCCTTCCTTTTCCGTCCTTCACCTCTTTCATTTCTCCATGAAGATCTTGGCCAAATTGGATGCGAGCCCCTGGTCTCACCTTTCTTGAACCCTTGATCAGGACTTCCCATTCTACCGCGGTTCCATTCGCCGCGGCGGTGAAAGACCACGCCTGCATGCCGTGACGCAGTTCGGCGTGCGGGCACTGCCTTGGGCCGCAGAGGAATTCGTCATCGTGTGGCCGGGATGTCGGCCGATGTGGACCTCGGAAAGGGGACACCGGGCTTTGCTTGTAGGGCTCTATGGGAGGGATGAGAAGCATCTCGATCTTTCCACCGGTCTCCTTTTTTCCGATGATCCGAGCCGGCAGGACTCGCGTATTGTTCATCACCAGCAGGTCTCCCTGGTTGAGGTAGTGTGATAGATCTCGAAAGTCTCGGTGCTCGATTACCCCCCGACGCTGATGGACAACCATTAAACGGGATTCTCCTCTCCGGGGAGATGGATGTTGGGCGATCAAAGATGGCGGAAGCGTATAATCGAATTCTTCAGTCCTCATGTTCGTCGGTTGAGGTTTGATGAGCATTGAGTAAAAACTCATCAAGGATATTGGGAATTTCGTCAATTCAGCGAATGCCTATACAGCGGCATTATTCGCAAAGAGTGTCGTTCTCTTGTAATGTTCTGGATTCTGTCCCGCCGAGACGGAGCTGGCTGATGAATCCTAAGTGGAGAGAAAAACGCCAAGAACAGTCTGTCAAAAGCTTTGAGAGACAATTTCTGAGACTTAAACCTGTTAGAATCTAACAGAGTCATTCGAAATCTGCAAGCGAATTATCTGATGCGTTTGATGGCGCCAAGGCTTGGGGTGAGCCTTTGGCTCGAACTCAGTTAAGTGGCGAAGGTTCACAGGACGCTGGAATGCCTTTGGACCACCCGATTGAGCCACCCCAAAGCTTCCGCTTTGAACCCCTTCCAGTATTCCCGCCGGTGCCCCATGGGATGGTTTTTTGAAGTTCTGAAGATTTTCAATTGTTCGAATTCTCGTTCTTGCAATGTCTTTGATTCTTCCGAAGATATTTCATAGAGATTTTCTTGACAAGATCCAAGACTTCTGATACTTTGAGGGCGAGTTGTATTTCGTCACACGAAGAACCAATCGGTCAGCGGGGAAGGAGGAAAGAAGCTATGTATACTGGTGGATATATGGGGAAGGTGCTAAGGATCGATTTAGCACAAAAGACGACAAAGGAAGAGAAGTTGTCTGTGGAAACAGCCAGGGATTTTATTGGCGGAGCGGGGTTTGGAGTGAAGTATCTGTTTGATGAGCTGAAGGCGGGCGTGGATCCCCTTGGACCCGAGAACAAGCTGATTCTTTCTCCGGGGCCATTTACAGGTACGACCCTGCCCTGTGCTAGCCGTATGGCAGTTACCGGTAAATCTCCCCTGACGGGTGCGGTGGGCATGGCGCTTACAGGTGGGCAGTTCCCCGCAGAATTGAAGTTTGCAGGCTGGGATGTCGTTATCATCGAAGGGAAAGCCGCGAAACCGACGTACCTTTCCATTAAGGATGATACGGTTCGATTTCACGACGCACGGAGTGTTTGGGGAACCATGACGAGCGACTGCCAGCAAATCATCAAGGACGATCTGCGCGATCAGAATACGCGGGTTCTTTGTGTCGGGCCTGCAGGCGAGCACTTATGCAAGATTGCATGTATCATCAATGAAAGGAGAGCTCCAGGACGGAAGGGCCTCGGGGCGGTCATGGGGTCGAAGAATTTGAAGGCCATTGCTGTTCGGGGAAACCGGTCCGTGCCAATCGCTTCTCAGGAGAAGTACAAGGCTGGCAGAGCCGAGATGTTGAAGGCTATGAAAGATAGCCCCGCGCTCTATCCCCAGTTTGCCAACGCAGGTACGCCCATGGTCCTTGACCTCACCGCGACCATGGGGATCCTTTCAGCCAAGAACTGGTCAGCAACCGGAGAGTTCGCCCCTGTGGAGGCACTCGGGCTTGATGCCCAAAACACCCGAAAGATTGGTAAAGCACACTGCTATGACTGCCCGGTAGGGTGCAGCCAGATGAAACTCGCAAGGAGCGGGCCCTATGCCGGCATCCTGACCGAAGGTCCTGAGTTTGAAACCCTCTACGCCTTTGGCAGCGGGACAGGAGTGGCGAACTTAGACGCCGTTATTGCGGCCGACCGGCTCTCTGATGAGCTGGGATTAGATACGATGTCGGCAGGAGTAACCATTGCCTTTGCAATGGAACTCTTTGAAAGGGGTATGCTCACTCTCAGGGAGACAGGCGGCCTGGAATTGAAGTTTGGTAACGACCAGGCAATGATGACAGTGCTGCGCCAGATGGCGTATCGGGAGGGGATTGGTGACCTCCTAGCCGATGGCTCGAAGGCAGCCGCTAAGAGAATAGGGAAAGGTGCGGAGAAGTATGCCATGCAAATAAAGGGTCTTGAGCTGCCTGCATATGACGTGCGGGGCGCCAAGGCCCATGGCTTGAACTACGCCACATCTTATACAGGGGCGGACCACAACAGGGGTTATGCTTTTCAGGAGATCTTCGGAATCCCTATTCCATGGCAAGTGGATAGGTTTGCCATAGAGGGTAAAGGCAAGCTGACCAAATGGAATCAGGATGTGAGATCCGCTACCTGCGACTGCCCAACCATGTGCGCCTTTATCCTGGATACTGCCCTGCCTGGTGTTGCTACCCAGAATACGGCTACCCTTATGGAGGCGGTCACAGGACTAGCGTTTACACCCGAGGAAGTTGAGAAGGTCGGTGAAAGGGTAAGTAACCTCGCCAAGGCCTTCAACGTTCGGGAAGGCTTCACGCGTGCGGATGATACCTTTCCAGAGAGGCTGATGACGGAGCCTTTGAAGGCAGGAGGTTCCAAAGGTCAACTGATCAGCAAGGAGGACCTCAAGCAAATGCTGGATGAATATTATACAGTAAGAGGCTGGGATCTCAATACAGGCAAGCCAACGAAAACAAAGCTTGTCGAGCTCGGTCTTGGATATGTTGCTGAACAGTTGAAGGTGTAAGAAGTGGTTGGAAGTGGTCCAGGTGAAGATTGAGACCGTTTTGGCATTAAAAGGAATTCTGGGGAAGAGGGAATTCGAAATTCCCCCTCCGGAAGGAATCACAGTAAGGGATCTTATTTCCTGGATGATCAAAAGATGGGGGGATAAGCTATCCCCCCACTCGTCCTACTCAAACCATCATCGCCTTCTTCCATACGTCCGATTCGTTTTGCTCGGACTCATCTTAGGTTAAGCTTTCACGATTTTTCTCTTCCATTGCTTCATGTTCTTTGTAACATTTCGGGTGTCGATGACGAGAGGGGCGAGCTTAACGATCCGTCGATAATCAATACTGTGGTCTGTAACTACCACTGCGGCATCGATCCTGCGAAGCAACGGATCCGTGAGGGGGGAGGAATTCAACTCGAAAGAGTATTTTCTGAAACGGGGAAGGGACGGGATATAGGGGTCGTGGTAGAGGATGGTTGCCCCCTTTTTTTGGAGGAGATCCATGATGACCAGGGCAGGGGACTCCCTCGCATCATCTACCTCTTTCTTATAGGCTACACCCAGGATCAATATTTTTGCTCCCTTAATACTTTTTCCCCTGCCATTGAGAGCGTCCTGAATCTTGGCCACAACATAGTAAGGAATGTGGACATTGATCTCTCCTGCTAAAAAGATAAATCTTGTTGTGAAGTCGTATTCCCGGGCCTTCCAGGAGAGATAATAGGGATCAATTGGAATACAGTGTCCCCCCATACCCGGACCGGGATAGAAAGGTGAAAATCCGAAGGGTTTGGTACTTGCCGCTTCTATCACCTCCCAGATATCGATCCCCATTCGGTCGGCCAGCATTTTCAATTCGTTCACTAAGGCGATATTGACGCTTCGATAGATATTTTCGAGGAGTTTTGTCAATTCCGCTACCTTAGGCGATGATACGGGAACCACCTTTTGAATGATCTGACGATAGAACGAAGTGGCCACTCGTTGGCAGGATTCTGTGACTCCTGCCACTACCTTCGGGATCTGATGAGTGGTGAATCGCTTGTTTCCTGGATCCTCCCTTTCAGGAGAGAATGCCAGAAAAAAATCCTTGCCAACCTTCAAACCAGTGGACTCCAAGCGAGGAAGAATGAATTCTTCTGTGGTTCCGGGATAAGAGGTGCTTTCAAGGACGATCAATTGTCCTTTCCTAAGATGACTTCGAATCGCCTCAGTCGTTTTTTCTATATATTGGAGGTCGGGTTCCATCTTATCGGTCAACGGAGTTGGAACACAAATCAGAATACAGTCCGGTTCAATGAGGCGGGTGAAATCGTCCGTCACATCGAAATGGCCACTCCGGACAAATTGGGAAATACGGGGGGCAGGAATGGATTTTAAGTAGCTTTTCCCTCTCTTCAGGGTGGTGACTTTTTTTGAATCCACATCGAATCCCAAGATTCTGAAACCTTCCTCACAAAATCTTAGAACCAGAGGAAGGCCAACATAACCCAAGCCGATGACCCCAACAGTCACCTCTTTCTGAAGAATCTTTTGAATGAATGGATCAACGGTCTTAGCTTTCATTTCAATCCAACGGAACAATGGAATGTTGGGATCATGTGAAAAGATGTAAACTCTTTGACAAGTTGGTGAATAAGCCGATATTCCCGTCTTCCATTATTCCAATCCTGGTGATTTATTCATTTTCTATAGAAGGCTTTGATCCGATCTACTACGAACACCTGCTGATCCTCCGTCAATTCCGGATAGATTGGCAGGGCCAGGGCTTCTCCGGAAGCCTTCTCGGAAACCGGGAAATCCCCTCGTTGGTATTTCAAGAAAGAATAACATTCTTGTAAGTGAAGAGGAAGGGGATAGTAGATATCCGTTCCGATCTCTTCCTCTTTCAAGAATTGTCTCAGCCGATCCCTTTCCGGAACACGGATCACGTACTGATGGAAGATATGGCGGTTTTGATATTGAATCATTGGAAGTCTTAGGCCGTTCACGGAGGAAAGAAGATCTCGGGATAACAATTGATAACGCTCGGCCTTCTTCTGTCTCTCTGTGGTCCATTTTTCCAGATATTTGAATTTCACTAAAAGGATAGCGGCCTGGAGGGTATCGAGCCGGCTGTTAATACCGATGGATTTATGAATATATTTAGGCTGACCTCCATGGACTCTGAGCAGTCGAATTCTTCCAGCCAAATGGGGATTGTCAGTGACGACCATCCCTGCATCTCCAAAGGCGCCCAGGTTTTTTGTCGGGTAAAAGGAGAAACATCCAAGGTCCCCCATCTGGCCGGCCCGGCGTCCCACTGAAGCAGCCTTGGGCTTATATTCTGCTCCCAATGCCTGTGCAGCATCTTCGATGACAAAGAGTTGTTTGGCTTTCGCAATTTGAAGCAGAGGGTCCATGTCTGCACATTGTCCAAAGAGATGGACAGGAATGATAGCCTTTGTTCTCGAGGTGATCTTTTCCTCGATTTTGGAAGGGTCTATGTTATAAGTCTCTTCATCGATATCTACAAAAATGGGAGTAGCCCCGATGCGAGAAACAGTACCTGCGGTGGCGAAGAAAGTGAAAGGGGGAAGAAGGACTTCATCTCCCGCCCCGATTCCCAAGGCCATCAAGGATAAGAGCAGAGCATCTGACCCGGAAGCCACGCCCACGGCATCTCGGGTTTGAGAATAGTGAGCGATGGTTTGCTCCAACGCCTCCACTTTCGGTCCCAAGATGAATTGTTGAGTCCTGAAAACCTCTTCGAGAGCCGACTTGATCTCCCCATCTATTGAGGAGAACTGAGCGCGCAGGTCAAAGAATGGAACCTTCATCTTCATTCGAGGACTCTCTCCTTTGAGAGATGGAAAAGTCACGGGTTTCAAAATAAGATAAAAGAAAATGATAGTCAAGGCTATTTCTGAAAGATATAATGGGAAATAGAATGGGAAGGATGAACCTCGATTCCATTTCAATCATTTTGGTCAGGCCCAGATTCCATGAGAACATCGGCGCGGTAGCGAGAGCGATGAAGAATATGGGATTGGGTCGATTGATATTGGTTGACGGGTGTTCGCCACTCCATATGAATGCCTACAGATTGGCCTCAGGTGCTGAGGATATTTTGGAGAGGGCTGAGGAACTCCCGACACTTTTGGAAGCTATCTCTGACATGGGGTGTGTGGTTGGGATGACTGCGCGAGTGGGAAAAGAGAGAAGTCCCCTGCTGACCCCTCAGGCCTTGATGAAGAGACTGATTCCTGTTTCAGCAAGAAACTCGATCGCCCTGGTCTTTGGTTCGGAAAGAGAAGGGTTGACCAATGAGGAGTTGTCCTTATGTCATCTTTGGGGCGGGATTCCTTCATCACCGTCTTTCCCTTCGCTCAACCTGGCACAAGCCGTGATGGTGATTTGTTATGAATTGTTTCAGTCATCGATACCGGTTTTAAAACCTCTCGTCCCATTGGCAGAAGCTGGGCAATTGGAGAAGATGTTTGAACATATGGAGGAGACGCTCATTAGAATAGGGTTTTTAGATCCTCTCCATCCCCAAAAGATCACGAGGGTGCTCAGGCGGCTATTTGGAAGGAGCCAGATGAATGAGAGAGAGGTCAGGATCCTTCACGGGATCTGGAGTCAAATGGATTGGCACATAAAAAGGGAAAGGCGCTAAGCGCTTTGCGCATCGAGAACGAAGAACTTGTCCGTGGATGATGATTGCCTGTAAAATCCCTCTTCACGAAAGGTGGGAAAGTCATTTACGGACAAGCCAAAGAGGGGATGAATGAGATGTTCGAGAGATGGGCGTGGATGGTATTATGTTCCGTTTGGACGATGGGTCTGTTAGGAATGAGGATGAATCAGGGTTCTATCTTACTCCCTAAGCCTTCCCTGGACGGTAAAGTCTCCTTGGAGAAGGCGATTAAGGGGAGACGGACGGTTCGAGATTTCAATGAACGCTCTTTGTCTCTTAATCATCTTTCTCAACTGTTATGGGCTGCACAGGGGATTACTAATCCGAAAGAAGGGAAGAGGGCTGCACCCTCCGGGGGCGCGCTGTACCCCTTAGATATCTACTTGATCGTTGGCGGGAATGGAGTTGAAGGAATGGAGTCAGGTATCTTTCATTATTTGCCTGAAAAACACTCGATCTCACTTTTATCCAAAGGGGATCGCCGAGAGGAGATTGCCTCGGCCTCACTTTGGCAGATGTGGATGGCTAGGGCACCCGTAATCTTCATTATTACAGCTGACTACCGAAGGATCACCGGGAAATATGGTGAAAGAGGCATTCGATATGCTCTTATGGAAGTAGGTCATGTTGGTCAAAACTTATTCTTGCAGGCAGAAGCCCTTGGACTGGGTGCTGGGATTGTAGGGGCCTTTAATGATGCCGATGTTTCAAAAGTGATGGGTGGGGCACCCCAACACGAACCATTATTGATTATGCCTGTGGGTTATAAGAAATAAAAACCCCTTTCCTGAACCATCGATGAAAAGGGGTCGATGTCATTCAATTGAAAATCGAAATATCTTCTCGAAGAGATCTTACTGCTTTTTCAAAAAAGCGCTGATGATGTCAATCGGCACAGGGAAGATGGTGGTTGAGTTCTTCTCCGTGGCAATCTCCGCTAAGGTCTGAAGGAACCTTAGCTGGAGGGCTGTGGGATTGACACTGATCACATTTGCAGCCTGAGTCAATTTTTCTGCAGCCTGGAATTCACCCTCGGCATGGATGATTTTGGCTCTCTTCTCCCTTTCTGCTTCTGCCTGTTTTGCAATGGCCCTCTGCATATTCTCCGGCAGATCTACCTGTTTGGTTTCCACCAGAGAGACCTTGATTCCCCATGGTTCTGTGTGTTTATCCAAGATATCTTGGAGTTTCAGGTTGAGTTTGTCTCGCTGGGAGAGCAATTCGTCCAAATCCGCCTGACCCACTACGCTTCGAAGTGTGGTTTGGGCCAATTGGGAAGTAGCGTAGAGATAATTCTCCACTTCAACGACCGCCTTATTTGGGTCCATGACGCGAAAATAGACAACGGCATTCACCTTAATGGAAATATTGTCACGAGTGATCACATCCTGGGGGGGGATGTCCAACACCACTGTTCTGAGGCTGATTCTTAGCAATTTATCAACCCCAGGAATGATGAAGATGAGCCCCGGTCCTTTTGCGCCAATCAGCCTTCCCAGGCGGAAGATAACTCCCCGTTCATACTCCCTTAAGATCTTGATCGCGGATGCAGCAAGAATGAGCAGAAAGATAATAATAAACACAAAGCCTGTAGATAGACCACCTGTTGTACCCATTTTATTCCCTCCTTATTCTATTTTTTCCACCTTTAGTCTCAAATTCTTCACCCCGATGACTTGAACCTTCTCGCCTTTATCAATATTTTGGTCACTGACGACATTCCAGAACTCCCCGTGAATCGATATTTTCCCTTCTGTCGCGATGGGTGCCGTCGCAATTCCCTCTTCTCCAATAAGGCCTTCCATCCCTGTCGTCGGTTTTTTCAAGCGGGCATTGATGGCCTTGCTTATTGCAAAAATGAAGAATCCTGCGCTGACCAGAACCGCAGGGATGATGACGCTCAAAGAAATCCTCATATAATCCGTAGGGGTCTCGATCAGCATCATGGAACCCAGAAGAAGGGAGATCACACCTCCAACCGCTAATAACCCGTGACTCACTACCTTGATCTCCGCGATAAAGAGAATGATGCCGAAAAAGATCAACGCTAAGCCGGCATAATTGATCGGGAGCATCTGCAAGGCATAAAAGGCGAGGATGAGGAAGATACCGCCCACCACACCGGGAAGAATGGCCCCAGGGCTTGAAAGCTCGAAGAAGATTCCGTAGATCCCTAACATAAGAAGGATGTAAGCAATCGATGGATTAGATATGATATCGAGGAGTTTGTAACGCCAGCTCATCTGAATAGACCGAGGCTTCAATCCCTGCGTAAGAAGAGTTCGTGTCATTCCGTCGAACTTCACGACCCTGCCGTTGACCTTGGTGAGAAGGTCCTGAAGATCGGGACTGAGGAGATCGATCACATTCAATTTAAGCGCCTCCTCTTCGGTGATAGACACACTTTTTCTCACCGCCTTTTCAGCCCAGTCCACATTTCTTCCCCTGGTCTTCGCAATCGTCTTGATATAGGAGACGGCGTCATTGAGGACCTTTTCCGTCATCGTTTTGTCTTCTTTTCCCTCAGCCCCCATCGTAACAGGATGGGCTGCTCCAATGTGGGTACTGGGAGCCATTACAGCGACGTTGGCCGCTAAGGTGATGAACACACCCGCAGAGGCCGCCCTGGCACCTCCTGGGGCAACATAGACGATAATCGGGATACTGGATGAAAGCATCTTTTTGATTATGATCCTCATCGATTCCATCAATCCGCCAGGGGTATCGAGCTGGATGATCAGGCATTGTCCGCCTTCCTTGCTGGCTTGATCGATCGAATCCGTAATGAATTTGGCAGTGGCGGGATTGATGATTCCATCTACTTCAATTAAGAAAACAGGTTGCTTCTCTTCGGAGTTCCCGTGAATCGCAGTGGCAAGGGGAAAAAGGCAAAAAAGAGTGATGAGAATAATGATTGTGGATCGTTTCAAAGTCTCTCCTCCTTAAGAATACACCCTACCCTAAAAAATGAGGATTGTCAAATAATTGTCCCGCCCCTGGCGGGAGCCGGACAACCCAATCCATTCCATTTCAAAGTGCCAAAGTGCAACCACGTTCTACTCTCCGCCGTCGGTATATTCCACGACCTCACCCAGATAATTGCGTAGAAAGAAAGTCTGTCCCTGCCTCTTCACGTCGTCCGGAAGAATAGGGATCTTGCCCTTGCCTCCCGGCAGGTCAACGACATAATAAGGGGTCGCCATCCCAGAGGTGTGGCCCCGCAATCCGGCCATGATTTTGAGGCCCGTTTCTACAGAGGTGCGAAAGTGAGCGGTTCCACGGGCCAAGTCCATCTGGTGGATGTAGTAAGGCCGGACCCGAATGGTCAAGAGTTTTTGCATCAATTCCTTCATAACGGTCAGATCATCATTCACACCCTTCAAAAGCACGGTCTGGTTTCCCAAGGGAATACCGGCGTCGGCCAGTCGGTTACAAGCCTCGGTAGATTGCGATGTAATTTCTGATGGATGATTGAAGTGGGTATTTACATAGAGAGGGTGATAACGCTTGAGCATTCGACAGAGGCGAAGGGTTATCCGGTCAGGAAGAGTCACCGGCGCCCGTGTGTTGATCCTGATCATCTCGAGATGAGTAATCCTACGAAGCCTCGAGAGAATATCTTCGATTATTTCATCGGAGAGCAGCAAAGGGTCACCACCCGAGAGAATCACATCACGGATTGCCGGTGTTGTTTCGATATACTTCAGGGCAGACTGCAGGGGGTTAAGGGCATTAAGTCGTTGATTTCCTACCCTCCATTTCCGCATACAGAAACGACAGATGGTTGCACAGGTTGAAGACACAAGCAAGACCACCCTGTCAGGATAACGGTGGATGAGCATGGGCACCGGACTTAACCCTTCCTCATTGAGAGGGTCGGACGGGAGGCTGTCGTTCTTCAATTCAAGAGGGTCGGGTACGCACTGGCGCCAAATAGGATCACCCGGTTCTTTGATCAAGCCCAGATAGTAGCGAGAGATCTGCATCGGATAACGCTTGACCACCGGTTGAAGTGGTTCAACATCGATGTGGTAGCGACCGGCCAATTCTCTAGGATTCGTGATGCTTGTGGTAAGAGCCCTCTGCCAGCGTTCCATTTCGTTAGCTACTCGCTATAAGGAAGTTTATTTCTTATAATAACATAAATTTGCGTCATTTCCTTGAATCATAGAATCTTAGACCTCTGGAATCCTTGGACACATCAAGCAGGGAAGATCCCTTATGTCTTTGTGGACAATAAGAAGTAGAATCGTTATCAACTGCGGCAAGGGCATCACGCCCCTCTTAAGTGAGGAGATTATCTCATTGGGTCTTCCTATCCTTTCTGAAGGTGTTGCGCATGTTGAGACTGAAGGAACGATGGTTGATGCCGTGAGGCTCAACCTCCTTATCCGCACGGGACATCGGGTTCTTTTTCTTCTTCAGACATTCCGTGCAAGAAATCCTGATGCGCTCTACAAGGAAATCTCGGAAATCGAGTGGGAGAATTACGTTCCTGATGAAGGCTATATCTGTGTGACTTCCACTGTTGACACCCCGACGATTCAGGATTCACGGTTCGCCAATCTGAAATGTAAGGATGCGATTGTTGACCGTGTGAAGAGGAAGTGTGGGCATCGCCCTGACTCCGGTCCGAAAAGAGATCGGTCGGTCGTTCATCTCTACTGGAAAGATGAGGTCTGCCTTGTCTATCTCGACACTTCCGGTGAGCCCCTTTCCAGGCGCGGGTACAGGAGGATTCCGCTTGTGGCACCTATGCAGGAAACCCTTGCAGCCGCTGTTGTCCTGGCGACCGGCTGGAAAGGCGACCGAAACTTCATCAATCCCATGTGCGGCAGCGGAACGCTTGCCATCGAAGCTGCACTGATTGCTCTTGAAAGGGCGCCAGGCCTGTTGAGAAATAACTATGGCTTTATGCACCTAAAAGGATTTGATGAATCTTCCTGGAAAGATTTGCGGAAGAAGGCAAGGGCAGTGTCGAAAAAGAACTTAAATGGGAAGATCATCGCCACGGACATCAGCCCGGAGGCGATTGAGGCGGCGAAGAAGAATGCAGCGACTGCTGGCGTGGAGCAGTGGATCGAATTCAGAGCATGTGATTTCTCAGAAACACCTATCCCGGAAGGCGGAGGGGCGGTGATCCTTAACCCTGAATATGGTGAACGAATGGGCAAAATAGAAGAACTCAAAGAGACCTATGAGAGGATCGGAGATTTTTTTAAGAAGAAGTGCGGAGGGTATGTGGGTTATATATTTACCGGTAACCTCGACCTGGCAAAGAAAGTGGGACTAAAGACAAAAAGAAGGATTCCCCTTTTTAATGGTCCCATTGAGTGCAGGCTGTTAGAATATGATCTGTATGAAGGAAGTAGAAAAAGACAAGCAACCAACTTTAAGCCTTGCAGCTAACAGGGTGAAGGGCAAGCACCAATAATCGAATAATGACCAAACCACAATCACCGAAATTCCAAACGGCACACTGATTATTTACTTTCCTGTTCTGGACAGTGGTCATTGATTCATTGGTTATAGTTTTACCCTGGCGTGATCGAGATTTCGTTATTGGAATTTGACTTATTGTGATACTATTGGAAAACGTGGCGGTAAATTAGCTAATGACAAAGCAAAAAGCAGAGCCTTACCCCGTCTATTTCCTCTATGGGGCTGAGAATTATCTGATTGATGAGGAGGTTCAAGGCCTCATGGACCGCTGCCTTTCGCAAAAGGAAAGAGGGCTGAACCTCCACCTCTTCAGTGGAGAGGAGCATGGCGGCCAAGAGATTGTTCAGACAGCGCAGACCCTCCCGATGTTCTCTCGATATCGTTTCGTTCTGGTGAGCGAAGCTGATCGTATCGAAAAGAAGAAGGTGGAGATATTCTTGAGATATATCGAAAATCCTTCTCTAACCACCTGTCTCGTTCTATGCGCTCAGACTCCGGGACCTTGGAAGGAGCACCTAACAGAGATAGAGAAGATGGGGAAAGTGAAAGAATATCACAGATTAAGGGGTATGGCCTTAGTTTCCTGGATGAGGAAAAGGATGTTGGAAAAAGGAAAAGCGCTCACGGACGATGCTGCGGATTACTTAGTGGAAGTGGTGGGAGATCACCTTCATGATGTCGAGAATACCCTGGAGAAGGTATTTCTAAGTGTCGGTGAGAAAAAAAGGATTGAACTGTCCGATGTTGAAGGGATTGCTTCACAGATCAGGATCAGTACCGTTTTCGACTTAACCGATGCCATCGGTCATCAGAATCTGGAGAAATCCCTTGGAATTTTGCAGAAGGCACTGGAGTCAAAGACCATCTCGTTCAAAAAGGAGGAAGAAACCTCAAGAAAGATGGACGATCCGATTCCCCTTCTCTTAAGCATGATAGCCAAGCAATACTGGGGTATCCTAGGGGTGAAGAAGATGACCTCTGGTCAGCTGGACACCGGAGAGGTTGCAAAGGCACTTAAGATGTCACCTTGGAATGTTAAGAAACTGATGGACCAGGGTAAGAACTTCTCTGAATCTTCGCTCAGGGAAGGGATGATAAAGTGTCACCAAACCGATCTATCGATCAAAAAAGGTCAAGGGCCGAAAGATCTTCTGATGGAAAAGTTGGTGATCGACCTCTGCCGTCCCGTTGAAAAATGAGTCATGCAGCGGTCATTCCTCACGGTGGCATAGCGTGCAGGAAGGGTAGGACCGCGCAAAAGCCTGAACTTGGCATCGCAGACACTGTCAGGTCAATCCCAGACTGACGACTTCAGTAGAGTAGAGAACTGGCGTAGTGGCTAAAAGCTCTATCTCCAACTCCCCCTCATCAAATCGTACGTTCGGTTTTCCCGAATACGGCTTTCCGATTGTCTTCATCTGGAGGCATTCGCCGTTTAAAACGTGCTTGGCCTTCCGGTATAGGTTCCTCTGAAGCTCCCGAATCTTTTCTGGAGTTTCCACCACGCTCCGTGCAATCCCTTTCCTTCACTTCTTCTGAAACGTGATAAAAGTATTGCCCCTTCCCTCTCCCAAGGTTAAGCTGTCCTTGAGATACAAGCGGTACTATGGGCAAATCCGACTCCCTTGCCGACCCGGTAAAATTTCGTTTCCTTATATCTACCGGTCGCCCTCCTGATGAGCATCGACAAGGGCCTCCCGCGTTCATTGTCGTATGGCTTCCCCCGCGTGTCACCCCTGTTACCCCGGGAGCCCATCTATCGGTTGTGGCAGTTTTCGTTAGGATAGATGCTCCGGTCTTCCCCAATGTAGGAGAGGGTCGACAACTCCATTGTGAATTTCGAGGCTACATCCAGGTTCGCTCGCGCTGCGACCCGCAGGTTTGCTCAACTCCCCTACGGAGCCTTCGTCAGGAAACTCAGTGCCTCAGGTTACCCTTTACACCTCCCTCAAGCTACGTGGGCGAACTACCGAACTCCCACGGTCGGACTTTAACCAACAAGTCAAACGTTTTACATGGCATACCCTGCTTAATGCCACTACAAGACCGCTCCGAAAGGAGACGATGGCTGGTTCAAATGCGCATGGAAGGCAGAGCCGTTTCTGACCCTGACTTTGCTATCTGACAACCGAATATGGATTTACGCAATTTATTTTCCAGTAATTATTGAATGCCTTGTGTTCTACCGCTGACCTGAGGCTCAGGCCTGGCCGGCGACCGGCTGGCGTTCGATCTCCACGTTAAAAATGACGGCGGTGAAGAGCGGCCAGAACACCCCAAAGGTAAAGGCCCACGCGATTTCGCCCACTGGAACCCCGAACACAGGTCGGCCCCAGTTGCCAGCCAGGTTGAACTTGAAAATAAATTCCGGAAACAACCAGAAGGTAAACGCTACGACGCAAAACCAGACAACCGGGAACTGAAGCACACCCGTCGCGGCGAGAGGCCAGTTGCCCCGCCGAAACAGCCACAGGGCGACCGCACCCAGCCCGTAGGTGATGAGCATGCCCGTCATCGGATCCATGCCCACCCAGACCGTGACCAGATAGGTGAGATCGCAGCCAGCCCCTGCGACGACGTAGCGTCTCAGCACCGCGGGCCAGTGGAACCGCACTTGCAACCGCCGTCTCCACACCACCGCCACCAGATACCAAGGCAACATCCCGACGGCATAGCCGATGAGAATATCCTCGATGCCGATCCTCAGACCTCCCAGCCGGGGTGGAGTCCAGTAGTTGCCCTCCAAAAAAAAGCATAATACCCCGACCGGCGCACTCGTCAGTCCCGTGAGATGCATCAAACGGAATTGCTCGCGCGGCAGCGTGAAGCGACCGAGCATGAGCACGACGGCGATGTAGGCCACGGTGGACAGCAGGTAGCTATAATTCATGACGAACGCGTGCATGGTCATCGATCCCTCAGGGCATCCACGGGGTTTGCAGGGGAAGGGTCACAAAGCACACGGTTTTTCTATCCTTCTGACGACCCGGGCCGCTTCAGACGGATTTCCGACTCACGCCAACGCGGCGTCGTTCTTGTTGCAGCAGCCAGCGCGGCACGGAACGCATCACAATCCTGGCGTCAGTGTGTGGTAGCGCTTGCAGCGCGTCGGCGACGCACTTCATCAGCGATTCGGCATAGTCCAGACACCGCCTGAAACTATTGGTGGTTTCGATGAGCTCCCATGCGGCGTGAAGTCCGTCGCCGTTTTCTGGTTCGAAAACGCGTTTTATCCACAAACCCCGTTCATCCTCCGCCACCGCGCCGAGAGCGTATAGCAAAACCATGTTCAATTTCCCGTTGCGGATATCCTCGCCTTCATCTTTGCCAAGTGTGTGCCAGCCATCGCGAATCCCGATCACATCGTCGATGATCTGGAACACGACGCCGAATGTGCGGGAGTACTTGGCCACGGCCTCGATCCACTCGGCGGGGGCTCTCGCAATGACGCCTGCAATCCGGGCAATCGCCTCGAGCTGGCAGCCGGATTTGAGCCGGTATTGCTCGATCAGCTGCGCACGCGTAGTCTCGAAGTCGCCGAGCTTGGAGGCGACGTCGAAGCGCCCTTTCGACCACATCAAGTCCATAGCCTGACCGAAATGTCCCTGGCGCATGGCATTGGCAACGATGGCGTAAATGCGGGCACGCTGAGACTCGTCGATGCCCTCCAGCTCCTCGACAATGAGCAGAGGGAGAAAGTAACAAATACAGCCTGCGTTGATCGCGACATCGATACCCACCTCGCAATGCAGAGTCGGACGCCCGCGGCGCAAGAGCGACCCGTCCTGCAAATCGTCGATGACGAGGCTGCCCGTGTGCAGCAGTTCCGTCAGGGGAAGAAGTTGGCGCACCTGTTCGCTCAGATCGTCGCCCCCGAGCGCATAGTAACACGTGGTCAGCCAGGTGCTGCGCCAACCCTTGCCCCCACGGTCCATCATCGACCACAGCGGCGAGAAGATGCCGAGGTCCAGCGCCGCATGATCGACATCGAGATGTCCGTCCACCTGGCAGACGCGCTGGAGGAAGGTTGGGGTCGAAAAACGTGGGAGGAATTTTTCGAGCTGCCGCGCGAGATTGGTTTTTTTCTGGCCCCAGAAGAACTCGTTGATGTCAACCGTGTCGCCGAATACCTCGACGAACCCCCAGCCACGGCACGAACTCCTGCCGAACTGCCCGAACACTCGGCAGCCTACTTCGAGAATGCCGCGCTGTCTGTTGAAAATGAAAATCTCATGGTTCGGATGGAACGGCTCGAAGTGGAGCTGGGCGCGGAGTTCCGGCAGCTCGACCGTCCAGCCATACTCGTAGACGTTGTTTGTGCGCAGGCTTTCGCAGGTGTCGTGGGCGATAATGGCCGCTTTATGCAGCAGCCGGCACTCTCCGCCGCGCTCCTGCAGCTTGATGTAGGCGAACTGCCTTTCCCTGCGGCTGCCCCTGGGCTGCTTGCGCTGGCAAATCACGAGCGAGCGACCGTCATCAAGTAACGCGGCAAAATAGATCCACTCGGGATGATCGAAAGCTCTCTGCGGACGGGAGAAAGACCATTCGCCCCACTGATGATCGAACCAGAAAATCCCGCTAATCGGTCGCGTCGAGTCGGCCACGCCCATTGAGCCGCGCGCGTTGAGACGCGGCTTCGTCCAGCCTTGCATGCGTTTGCCCGCAAGCTTGAACGAGCCGCCGGAACCCATTGCGAAACCCGGACCCTTGCTGTCAACCTCAAGTGTGAGTGAAAGATCCACGTCGTGAATCTCCAGACGGATGGAGTCAACCGCAGCATTGCACCGCAACGTACACGGCCCGACACGCATCGCCAAACCAACAGATGTCGCCTCGATCCCTGAAACCTCAGCGAGTCGGAAAGGCTCGAACAGATCTCCGCTCGCGGTCTCGTCGAGAAATTCCTCAAGATAGGGATCGGCCTGCCGGCGCACGAGATCAGAAGCAATCGAACGAATCTGCCGGAAAAATGGCTCGTCGATGATGGTAGTGTGGATGCGGTGGGTGTTGTCAATCGCCGTCAGGGAATAGCTAACAGTAAGCCCCTCGGGAAGGTCGGCCTTGCCCCGGTATCGCCAGAAGCACACGAACAAGAGATACTTCTCATCGAGCAGACCGTTAAAATACCACCACTCGATTTCGCTCGCCGGATGCGGTGCAGGCAGGCTGGCATTCCTTTTCATGACTGATTCCTCTGGGGGGCGGGCGCGGCGTCGGAAACCTGCGATGGCCCCCTTCTGCCTCATGCGGGATGTTTAGTGATAATCACTCGCTTGCGGACAAGTCGAATATAAAAAGAACACAAGTGGTATGTCAAGAAGATACGTTACTCTATCAGGAAGGAAGAGTTAAACTTTACTTCCTCGTACAACGATGCCAGAAAGCACTCGCAAACTGCGCGAGGATTCCGCCTGCCGTGTCTATACTCACATCAGCGACAGAAGCCGTCCGTGTTGGAACAAATGATTGATGCCACTCATCGCTTACGGCCCAGAGCACCACTCCAATTACTGCAAATATAGACCACCGCCACTTCCACGACGCAGGAGAGCCATCACGAAAGGCCCGAAACAATAAGATACTCAGAATAAAATACTCAGCGATATGTCCAATCTTTCTAGTGAATGCATGTATCAAGTCTATTCCCTGAGGCGAAATCTGGGGCGCTAAGAAATGGAGGATTGGTTCTATGACAGAAGCTGTTTTTTGTGAGGAAAACGTTTCCGTGGACATCCAAAAGATAAACGACATCCAAAGAATTACAGGGATCCAATACTTAATGAATTTCCGATTGAAGGTCATCTCGCTATCCAGGTGCTTTTGGCTCAAGATATTTTAACTGAAGAGCAAATTATGTCAAACAAAGCGACAGGATCGGAAGGATTCAAAATGGCTGGGGTTGATCTGGATGAGCGGTCAAAAGGAATGGATGCCAGGATGGTTCACATGATGCATGGCGAGATCATTGTGGAAGCCAAAACTGAGATTGTGAAAGCACTGAAAAGGTCTTAAAAGAATGTGTGATTAAACCTTTTCAGAAATTGCTGCCATCTCCCTGGGATGAAGGAGTGGATACTGACAGGATCAACAAAAAGGGAACAAACAACTGCCTGAAGGGTACCCAATCTGACAGGCGTTGCCTAATGATTCAAATGCCCTCTGGCTAATAAGTACACCTACCTATTCACTCTGGGTTAGGCCTGAAAGGTAATGATTACTCGTAGAAATGTGCATAGTTTGAATGCGAGTCATATGCGCCGGGGTTTTCAGTGGCTGTTCGGGCTACAGCTTCAATGGCAATTGCTACGACCGCAGCCCCATAGGCAAGGTCAATGTTCGCCATGGTATCATGGCTATCGTGATATCCCTTGCGATTGATGTCATAATTCTCCATAAAAAGGACCACAGGAATGCCTGTGTCTGAGAAGATCTGACCATCGGTGTTGTAGAGTGTACTCCGGGGATCGTGAGGCAACCGAACCTGACCATCGAGCTTCGGGTGGAGCGCGATTTCAGGAATGATTTTCTTATCAGAGCTCCGCTTCCCGCGGCGCCGACCCCGACGGGAAGGGCGCTGGTTCCAAACGTGCGCACAGGCGTTCCAAATTTCATTGGCGATATGCGCCTGATAGGCTAACCATATCGCTTCCGCCCCCTTTCCCGGCGATATCTGAAATTTATCACGGTCGCTGTCGTTGTTGTGCGCTACCATGTCTAATACAAAGGCACCCTGAATTTGAACCTTCGACAGATCGCGCTCTTTCCCCTCTGCCAGTCGTAATTTTAATGTTCCTTCTATGAGCTGTTGGCTGAGATGGCGTGCCCCAAGACAATCGGAGGGAAATTCTTCGCCTGTCAGATGAATAAGCCAGATATCACAACCCAGCTTCCCCTCCCGGCTCAGGTCACAGAAAATAGGTGCGGCCCTCATCAAGGCAGCAGTTGCCGAGTGGTTGTCATCAGCCCCTGAGGAGGCAACGCGGGCACCGGAACCACCTTGATCCTTGTAATAGATATCCTCCATATAAGCCGTGTCATAGTGATCCGCCATAATGACGGCTCGTTGCCGGTCACGCCCTGGAATCACCACCATGAGGTTACGTTCTTCCGTAAGCCTTTCCTGGTTTCTTACCCAGCCTTCCCACCAGTCAAAGTCAAAATCGGTTTTCCACCGAAAGGGGAGGTCACCGACCAGGGCCTTTCCTTGCATTCCCCGCATAGCTACGACCTGTCTGTGGTAAGCGAGCAGGTAATCACCGAGCGCTTCCAAGTCCCGATGATGGTGCTTAAGCCTCCTTTGAGTCACAGCGTCAAGGATACAATCAGAATTGGCTTTGTTCATATATCTTCCAGCCGATAGGTAGGCAATATCCTTCCAGTAGTGAAGCTCAAAAGAGCGACGGGCACTGCGACCAAAGGTTAATGAGGCCGGCAACCGTTTCTTCTTGGAGGGCAGGAGTGCTCGCTCTTTTGCCTCAATCAGATCTCTCAATTGACCGACGAGCCACTGACCCCGTTCTTTATGACTCGCAAACTCAGGCAGGCACTCCAGCCATCCATCGAGAGTCTTGTTCTCTGGTAGCATCAAGATCTGTCGTACAAAAGAACGAGGAAGTTTTCCCTTGCCGAGAAGTTCTTGAGCGGCCCGCAGATTCAGGACCCTGGTAATCGTCTTGTGCTCGTGTTTTTTATCTTTAAAAAGTTCTATGACTGCCAGATGTATACTTCGTTCGTAAAGCCGGGGCCAAAGTTCGATAGGACGACTGAGATCAAGATCCTTCGCATCATAGGCAGTGAGATACCCCAAGAGGACATCCGGTAAGACAGAAAATTTTTCCTTATCTGGTGAAAAGCAGGCTATGAGGGGACGGTGCCAGTAAATCTGGTATGCTCCTATGGACATTGGAGGATATTGGAAGCGGTATCCAAACAAACCGCCTTGTTTGATTGACTCAATAGCCGCCTGAATTTGCTTTTGAGTGGCGTTCGGGCCATCGAGCAGGAGGTGATGATCCTGAGTCCAGATCTGGCTGTTACGGGCCATGGGTTTTCCGTACAGGTCCAGGTCGTTTGGAGCCGTGCTGAAAAGTACATGGACGACGTGATCCAGACGGCCGGGGATCGCAAGTTCATCTTCATAACGATGTACTCTGGCCCACCGATGAGTTCGCCGGAAGGTATTCCTTATCGGACCGAAGTCCTCATGGGGTGAAGGATGGTCGGGCCGTGGCACGTGGATCCAGCCGGATTGAGGCACGCGGAGACCATAAGGAGCTTCATGACGTTCCACAAGATGTAATAGGGGGATCTGGTTGGCCGTCGATAATTGACGCTGCATTTGAAGGTAACCTGGGACACCCCAAAAAAGCAGGCTGCCCGGGAAAGGCACCAAGTGAAGTTCTCCAGCCAAGAAGGCCTTTTTCACTGGCTCTGGAAGATTTCCGAAGGGCTCAAAGTTCAGGAGGTATTTTACCCTTCGAAGAGGCATCCCTCGAGTCCAAATGAAGGGCGATGTCCAGGCTGGCCGAAGAGTTCTGTGTGGATCTCCATCTTCAGCAAAAATGCGAAAGCCAACTCGATGGAGATCACCCAATTTCTCAGAAGGTTCACCATAGGCTGCGCCCAGGAGAGTCCGTATGAAACCCATGGCTCTTTCTGGTGGGATTTCTTTGCCGGGAGAGGTAAAGAAACTTTTCCAGAACGGGCGAAAAGGCCCTTGTTCGCTTCCGCCGAAAAAAGTCCAGCGCTTCCTCCCCTTGTCGTCCTGCGTGAGTGAAAGAGCAAGAGGCAGGATAACGACGAAACGTTCATGCCTTAGTGTTCCCACCTTTCTGGCCAATTCAGGAGGCCAGTATGGGTTGTTCACAAGTTTGTTTTTGGCAAGGCGTTCGGCGGGTTCCCCACGGACCAGATGGAGCAATGAGCCCAGTACCTGGTGAGCAATATTCTCAAAACCCGGGCGCAGTTCGAAAGCCTCTTCAAACTCCGTCACCGGAAACCCCTGCGGATTCTCTTCGGAGAAAAAACCATCTCCCTTTCCACCATAGGGTCTGCACCCTAGACGGACTGGCGGCATAAACTCGGAATAGGCCGGAATCGAATATTGTCCTTCTCCTCTAAAGGAGCAAGTTTCTGCCAGAGCCTTCCAACCTCTAAGAGACATGCAACCTCCCTGGTGCCTGCTTTTTAAAAACAGAGCCAAGTTCAAAATATGACGGAGAATGATAGTTATGAGGACAGCTGGGTCCTGGCCATCCCGGGGCAGAAATTGGTTCCCTCGCGGTTAAGTCAGTTCTTTAGAGAACACGAGCTTATCATCACCGATTCGGTAAAAATTCTTAATGTGCGCCACCAGTTCGTACCCGGCTCTCTTATAGAAACGGATGGTAGGACCGTAAGCCTCCTGCGAAGAGGTCTCGATAAGAAGCATGCGTCCTCCACGCTTTATGATATCTCCCTCAACATACTCAAGCAGATGCTGTCCGAATCCCTTGCCCTGGACTACCGGATCGGTCACGATCCAATACAGATCGTATACTCCCTGAGTCAGTGGGGTCGGGCCATAGCAAACATATCCCTTCACTGCTGGATGCTCTTTCCCTTCTTCGAGTACGACAATAAGGTAGCCTCTTTCCTCTCCTTTTTCTAAGGCCTCATCAACCAGTTCCAGCGCAGTTGCTATTTCCTCCTGGTTGAATTTTCCTGAGGAAACGACCATCTCCTCGATTCGGGACCGATCGTGCGGCTCGATCGGGCGGATGCGTGCGTCTCGTTTGGTCTCGTTTTCAATGGAGCTCTTTTGCATCTTTCCTTCCGAATGGCCGAAACTAACCCCCCTCAGTGTCTCCTATATCAAGTTGCACTGTCAAGAGTTAAAACGATTCGCTCATGACCCATTTCCACTTCTTAGCATTGCTTGGGCCGGGAAGCCAGGACGTGAGCTCATCGGCTTTGGCCGCTCTCCAATAAAGGTGTCATCCTGTTTTGTTGATATCCACTTGAAAGGTTATAGGGTGGGATGAAATCTAAAAATCACGACTTCAGGAAGAAAGTCGTATATGGCAAGGAAGAATATGGAGATCCCTTCGGTCAGGAAATTGAAGACCAGCGCGATCAATTGTGAAAGAATCAGTTCAAAAGGGCTGGAACGATGAAGATATGAGAATATCTTTCGGATTTCTTGCTAAGCATACTCGCTTCGAGTTTTCAAAAAACTAGCCTCGTCGTTGTTCTTAAATGGTTTCTAATTTCCCTTCGATTGCTATAGGCTCATAGAAAAGACTATCTTCTGCTCCCGCATTTCCTTTCGTATGATTCCCTTTTCCTTAAGGTATTTCAGGTGGGCAATGGCCTCCCCAATGGCAAACCATTTTTGAGAAACAGGAAATAGATCCCAAGAATCAAAAATAATGTCCCAGCTCATCTCCGATGCTACCTCAAACGCACTCTTGTTACCTTTTTTCAAGATAGAAATAATTTCGTCGAGCCTTTTCTGATGGTGATTTTTCAATTCCAGAATTCTTTCTTTGCAGTTCTCAAAAATGGCTCTATGGCCAGGCAACACAAGTTCAATATCGAGTTCATAGACCTTGTCTAAACTTGCCAAATACTCCTTTAAGGGATTCCACTCATCCGACCATAATTGGATGTTGGGAGTGATCTCTTTGAGAATATGATCTCCGGCCACGAAGATCTTCTTGCTAGGTTCGTAAAGACACATATGCCCCAAAGTATGGCCAGGTGTCTCAACGCACTTGAATACGTAATCTCCGATGCTTATTGTGTCGCCCTCTTTCAAGAGATGAAAAGTCAAGCCCTCTGTGGGTCTGAATTTAAGGCCGGGATGGTTCCGGAGGGTTGTTTGAAGCTCATTTTCAGGGTACCCATTCAAACGAGCAAAGTTAACAAAATCATCCAACCGGAAACCAGATCTGAACCGATCGGCATCCGGCCGGTTGAAGTATATCGTCGAGGTATCTGTAATGAGGTTCGAGACGAGGCCAAAATGATCTGCATGTAGATGAGTGATGAAGAAGTCCGTTTTTTTTATATCAATTGCGAGTTCCCTCAAACCAGTCCGCATTGAACTCATGCACTCTTCTTGATTCCACCCCGTATCGATAATCAAGTTTCGTTCGGCATTCTTCAGCACGTATGAGTTGAGAGCCTTCAGGGGGCTCCCGGGGAGAGGGATTTCGATTTTGTACAGATTTGCCAAGATTTCTTCAATCATTGATCTACTCCTTAAGACTTTTGCGTCATTTCTGCAAACAGCTCGGTGGGACTTCTTGTGAGACTACCTGAGACATGAGGAGTTACTAGTCAGTCCATAATTGTGTGGACATTAGAGACCAAATCCCTCCTTCCCTCCCTTTACAAAAGGGAGGAATTCCCCTCTTTGGTATCCTTTTCCTGTCTTCGGACAGGCAAAGAGGGGTTAGGGGAGATTTCCAGCAGAACATGTCTTCTCAATTATGGACTCATTAGTATTCAAAGGTCAAATCCTGACATTCTCAGGTTAAGGCCGGCTTCTTTTTTCCCATAGGGACATTATTCTTTGAGAACAAGACATAAAAGAATGGGGTGTGCATTAGCGGAGGAACGGCGGCAATCTCCGGCAGTGAAGGTTATCAGCCGCAAAGCGCTTCTTCTCTTGCTCACCAGCGTACATCGCGTCTATTTGCACCTTGAATGTTTCGTCTATTATCTTCCTTTTCACTTTCAGGCTGACCGTCAGTTCCCTGCCATCCCTCGACAGTTCATTTTTAAGAATGGTGTAAGCTTTGATGGCTTCAAAACGGGCCAGGCGACGGTTCAC
>JBEKDJ010000013.1:0-29057 GCA_050014415.1 Thermodesulfobacteriota bacterium
CTGAATGCAGCGCCTCCCAAGATCTTTGAGAAGCCAATCCCCCATTTCGCTGCTGCGTCGAAAGTCACCGTTGTTGAGAGCAAGCCACCGAAGCCGATGTAGGCTCCTGCCAAGATACCCAAAACAAAGACGGTGAGCCAGGGAGAGGTTGCCTTTGCAACGCCAACTTTTTGCGCAACTGTCTCTGCAATTGTCCTGGGCGCTTGATCCTCTAAACTGGGCACGGGGAATTGCCAGGACTTCATGATCATTTCGAATCGTCCAATGGCCTTTTTCTCTTCTGTGACCTTGCGTCTGACCGCTTTCTTGACGGCCAGGATGATCTCATCCGGGCTGAAGGGTTTGGCGACGTAATCCATTGCCCCCCGTTTCATGGCTTCCGTGGCCCGGCCGACCGAGGGGTAACCGCTGATCATCACCACGGAGGAATTCGGTGAACGACGGTCGATCTCCTCGACCACGTCCATCCCATCAAATCCTGGCATCATCCAGTCAACCAGAATCACATCGAAGGATGAGTCTGAAACAAGTTTAAGGCCCTCTTGGGGACTGGCGGTGGTCACCACATCGAAACCCTCTGACTCAAATATTTTTCGGCAGGACCTCAGAACAATTTCCTCGTCGTCAATAATGAGCATCTTCTCAGCCATTGTGACCCCCTGCACATGAGATAGATTGATGTCAAATGTCAAAGCTCAAAGTTCAAATGAAATCCAAAGCCCGAAAACGTATGATCTTCGATTTTGTTGTTGAAGGGAAAGTATTTTGACATTTGAGCTTCATTTGGCATTTGGATTTTGACATTTGAGCTTTCTGTTCATTATTTACCCAGCCCCCGTCGGAAAGGATTTTTTTGGAGGCACGTTTTTGAGAACCTGACGAACCGATTTCATCAATTCGTCAGGTCTGAATGGTTTTGGGATAAAAAGGGTAGCCCCTAACCTAAGCACCTCAGTGATCGTTTCCGGAGTAGGATAACCGCTCATGATGATGATTGGAATCTCCGGCCAATTCTTCTTAATCTCTCGCATGAGATACATGCCATCACGTTTTGGCATCTTCACATCGATGAGCAGAAGGTCGAAGTCGGAAGTCTTCATCGACTCCAGTGCATTATCTGCACTGGGAACAGTGGAGACCTCAAAACCCTCCACCTCGAGGATGCGCCTGCAACTTCTGATCACGATGGCATCGTCATCCACTACTAATATCTTCATGCTTCGTGCCCTCCTCCATGGGCAGCCAGATGGTAAAAGTACTTCCACGTCCGACCTTGCTTTGAACCCAAATCGTCCCTCCGTGGCGGTCAACAATTCCATAGGATACTGCTAAGCCAAGCCCTGTGCCCTGTCCGATCTCCTTTGTTGTAAAAAACGGGTCGAACAATTTGTCCAGATTCTCAGGAGGGATACCACAGCCCGTGTCGGTGCATAGAATCTGCACACCTTTCTGATCGGGCTTGCTGGCCGACAGCCCCATACCGGTTGTTATAGTAATACTACCACCAGGTTCCGTGGCATCAAGAGCATTGATGATAATATTCAATAGGACACTTTGCATTTGGTTACGGTCCAAAGTAAGCTGGGGTAGTCCTTCACCCGGCTCGAAGTTCAAACTCACCCCTTTGATGAGGCTCTGATTTTCTACCAATGAAATGGTGAAACGAACGAGCCGATTCACATCCGTCGGCTCACGGTCTAGTTCCGTCTGACGGGAGAAATCGAGGAGACCCTTGACGATTTTCCGAACACGCTCTGTCTCTTGGGCGATCGTTTCGAGATCTGAGCGGACTTCAGCAGGGAGGTTCTTCTGTCGCAGGAGCATGTGCGTAAATGTGAATATCCCGGTAAGAGGATTGTTGATCTCGTGAGCCACCCCACCCGCAAGTTTGCCAATACTGGCCTGTTTTTCAGACTGCAGTAGTTTTATTTCGCTTTGTTTGTTCTGTTCCTGGAGTGATGCGAGCATCTCCTTGAATGTTTTCTGGAGGACCCCAAGATTACTCTTTGAGATCGGTCCAATCTCCGGATAGAGGTTGCCCTGGGAAACTTGAATGCTCGCTTCGATCAACTGCTGTACAGGTCGGCTGGTTCTGTTAGCCGTGTAAGTTCCCAATCCAATCGCTAAAGCCATGCCTGCCACTGTCATGATGAAAAAAATGGAAAGGGCTTTTCTCCGGACATCAGCATATTTTGCCTCCAATACCCCAACATAGAGCATTCCAACCCTCTGGCCAAAAATGTCCTCGATGGGCTCGTAAGCTGTGATATACCAATCGTTTACGACGAAAGCACGATCGATCCACTTCTTGCCTTGTTTTAGAACAAGGTCTTTCACCTCTTCAGAGGCCAGTGTTCCAACGGCGCGGTTGCCATCGGGAGAAACAACATTTGTAGAGATACGAAGATCGTTCAAGAAGATGGTAGCTGTTCCTATACTGCGACCATTGTAAGTCTCCTGCTGGAAGACAGTGTCTCGTACACTGTCGACGATCTCCTGGCTCCGGTTAAGAAGCACCCCGCCATAAAGAACACCGAGAAAACTGCCGGCTTCGAAGACCGGAACAGCGGCAGCAAGGGTCATTCCGGACGACTCCTCAGTCTGGAGCCTTGGGATTGCTCTCTTGGTAGGAACGAATTTGATTCTTGCTCGATTGGCTAGTTCAGGATCTTCAGCAAAGAGAGAATCATTGTTTAGAATAACCGTGCCTGAGACAACGGTCTTTTGCTGCAGTGCCAAGTTTGCGATGGGATTAGGAAGGGTTGGCTCTTTGGGTATGGAATGAGGTCCGATGTGGCAGAGCGTTTTCCCCTCTTTCGTAATGATGCCTACAAAATCCAACTCGGTCTGCTGGGCAACATTCTTCAGTAGGCCAACAAGTTTCTGGGCGTCATGTTTCTCGAGGGACGACCGAAATACGGGCCCCAATGTCGTGACATTGAGGGCAACTTTGATCACCCTAATCCGGGAAAGGTAAATCTCCCGTGCCGCATTCAGGTCTAAACGGATTCGTGTCGTTGCCTCATTGAGAACAGCTTTATAGAGGAGTTGCCCGCCCACGATCAAGGCGACGCCACTTACCAAGATAGAGACGCCAAGAAAACTGAAGATGAGCTTAGACCGAGTGGAGTAAAACACCGCGCGCCTTCCTTCTTGTTTCCACCCACCACGCTATTATAACTGTTAATCCCTATCGTTTCAAAACGATCCGTCGCCGAATCATCTCAGTGTCGTCTAAGATTGTACCATCTCCTCAGAGGCAGAAGGGAGATAGATAACAAAGGTGGTTCCGAGGCCTTCTTCACTTTCCACCTGGATCTGGCCACCATGTTGGTCCACGATTTCTTTGACAATGGTCAACCCTAGGCCTGTGCCAATGACGTTCTTGACATTTGAGGCCCGAAAGAACTCGGTAAACAAACGGGGCATTTCGTCCTTGGGTATTCCAATGCCGCTATCGCTGAGAACAATGCGGACACCTTCATCGACGCCAGGCCAAAAGGTCATCCCGATGCGTCCTCCCTCAGGAGTGTATTTGATGGCGTTCGAAACAAGATTCTCTAGCATCTGTTCGACCATCTCCTGATCGCCCTTGATTCTGGGAAGATTCTCCGGAATAGTCAGCTCGAAGGAGAGCCTCTTCTGGGCTGCTTTTTCTTGGAATGTCTGGTGGATCCGATCCGTAACAATTCTAAGATCAACCGGTCTATGTTCCACTCGCCATTGTCTGCTTTGACTCTTTGCCAAAGTCATGAGTTCATTGATCATCAGCAGCATGTTCTGAACCCGTTGATCAATCCGTCCCAGATGTTTCCGTAGTCTATCATTCATGTTACCCAGGTAGCCGTCTTGAACCACCTCGAGCATACTGGCCAAGGCGGCCAGCGGCGCCCGAAGGTTATGCGCGACTCGATTTATGAAGCGGGATCGTTCCTGAATCAGGTTCTCGATGGCCTCATAAGCCCGGGCGTTCTCGATGGCAATGGCCACCAGCCCGGCTGCCTGACGGAAGAAATTCAATTCATCCGGGCCAAACTGCTCCGGCTGAGTGGAATAGGCTCCCAGGATGCCGATGACCCGATCTTCCACGATCAAGGGCACAAACTGAACCGATTGAAGTTGGGCGGCTTCCAGATCTTCCCCAAATTGGAAAGACTCCCGTTGGGTCACATGGCCGGTGACAAAGGGCTCGCCCTCGATGACCCTGCGGTTGAGGGGGCTTTTCGCCACCTCCACTACCCTGTTTCTTAGGAACTCCGCTGGCAGTCCGTGAGCCGCGGCAAACTCCAGGAATTTTCCGTCCTCGCTAAGGAGTTTGACCGAGATCGCCTGAACA
Organism: Thermodesulfobacteriota bacterium; assembly: GCA_050014415.1. Classification (GTDB taxonomy): domain Bacteria; phylum Desulfobacterota; class BSN033; order BSN033; family UBA1163; genus JBEKDJ01. The sequence goes on from JBEKDJ010000013.1 coordinate 4,337, forward strand.
TCCATCCCCCGAGCCAGTTCCGAGCTTACGATACTAAGGACTCGTTCGAGGTGCTGTTTGGACCCAACGGTTTGGGTCATGGTGTAAAGGGTATTGAGTTTGTCATTCAGCGTTGTGACCGCCTCGGTGAGTTCGGCCAGGTCAAGGATTCGTCTCTCGAGCATTCGCATCACGGCTGTGATAGAGATGGCGGTGATGAAGACAAAGCCAGAAAAAAAACCTAAGATTACTATCAGGCGGAAAGGCCGTTGTCCCAGATCGATCGCTTTGCCCTCGAAGAGCAAATCGTGGTGGGGAATCCAACCCAGGTACTCACTTGCCGCGATCAGGCCCATGCCTGCAACTGCGACGGCGGCAAAACTGTATGTGGAACGACGGGGCAGAAAAATGGCAGAAAAAGTGATATGGAAGATGAAAAAGAAGATGAACGGGCTCGCCAGGCCGCCTGTGTAATGTATGAGGAGAAACATCGTGCCATAGTCAAAGCCTACCTGCCAGTAAGTGAAACGTTCGACATATTCCTTCTGATAGGGTTCACTCTTAACCCGTTGGCTCAAGAAAAAGAAAACGATATTGTAGGCTAGGATGAAACAGGCCAGCAGCAGGAGGGCATTCGTCTTACATCCGACGCCAATCCAACGGGCCAGGATCGTACCAACCCCAATGCCGGCGGGAACCCACCAGCGTAATTTGATGAACCAGAGTGTCCTTTCCTCCAATTCACCCAGAAGAATCCTTTTCCGCTTGCGGAGTTCATCAGGCAGGTTGAGGAGGCCTCCTCCCTTTGCCGGATGGGCCATGCCTTTCCTCCGGTCCCGGGGCTGAGATCAGCCTCCGGCCAGGATGCCTTCGATCTTAGCAATGAGCTTCTTTGTATCTACTGGCTTTTCGAACATCCACCTGGCAGGCCATTCTTCTCCCGTGATGTGCTGAAATTTGTCGGGTCCCTCCTTTCGGACCCTTTCAAGGAAACTGGTCAAGAGAATGATGGGAAGATCTTTGAACCCAGGTTTCTTTTTAAGTTCGTAAGCCAAATCGAACCCTTCGGTTTCAGTCGTCATCATGATATCAAGAACCATGAGGTCGGGCTTCTTGATTCTTAGGGCTTCAATAGCCTCGGCACCGTTGGTTGCAGTCCGGACCGCATAGCCATGACTCTCCAAGATGATTTGAAGAGAGTCGCGAAAGTCAGGGTCGTCGTCCACGAGAAGAATTTCGCCCTTGGTCGCCATAGGGTCTCCTTTTGCGATCAGATGAGCCGGGTGATCAGCTGCCCAGGTTGCGTCGCATTGCAGGCATCGGCGGGCCTCGACGAAGGCCATCTCCGAGGTGTAGCCCAGTTCCACCTCGCGGAAATCGGTCCGTCGCACCTTGGACGAAGCCTTTGGCATCTGGATTTGAGGCTGCTCGACGGGCTCCCCGTCTGTTCTTAAGGGCATATCTACCATTTCTTCAGCCGGAGCAATCCACGGCCTCTCCCCATTGGTCATCCGGATTGCAACGTCTATTGCCTGGGCTGCAGTCTGGCCGGCTTTGATTGCATCCACAACCATCGCAGGGCCTGTAACCGCCTCTCCGCCAGCCCACACCTTAGCATTGGTTGTACGGAGGTTCTTGTCCACTTTGACTGTGGCCTGGTTTCTCTCTATACCCACGGCGGGCAAGAAATCAAGAGCAGCCGTCCGGCCTATGGCGGATATCACCATCTCCGCCTTTTCAATGAATTCCGAACCCAATATTGGCCTTGGTTGCCTACGGCCGCTATGGTCAAATTTATCGGGCCTCATCTGTGTCAGTTCAAGTCCTGTCGCCTTCCCGTATTGGGTAATCACCCTCACCGGGGCCACCAGAAACATGATTCGTACTCCTTCTTCCTCTGCTGCTTTGATCATCCACGCCTGTGCTGTCATGTCATTACGCTCTCGGCGGTAGTAGAGGGTGACCTTTTTCGCCCCCAAACGAATGGCTGTTCGAGCAGTATCTAAGGCTGAGATTCCCCCTCCGATCACAGCGACATGTCTGCCTACCTTGATTCCTTTGCCTAGGTTGTGCGCCCGCAGAAACTCAACGGCGCTGAAGACGCCTTCGGCGTCTTCTCCAGGGATGTTTAAAAGAGAACTTTCTTGTGCACCCGTGGCTAGGTAAATGAAATCAAAGTCCTTATCTAACGCTTCAAAAGTAACATTGCGTCCTACGCGGGTGTTGGTCAGAAGCTGCATGTTGGTTTGAAGGATATCTTCGATCTCACGATCAAGCTCGTTTCGCGGGAGTCTGAAGGCAGGAATCCCCCAGTAAAGCATGCCGCCTGCTTTAGGCAACTCTTCAAAGATGGTGACCCCGTACCCCCGTTTTCTAAGCTCCAGGGCAGCGGTTAACCCTGAAGGTCCTGCACCGACAATCGCCACCTTCTCCTTCCGAATAATCGGCAAGGGTTCTGCTTTGGGCCGTTTCGCATGGTCGGTGATAAACCGCTCAAGATGCATGATTCCCACTGGCTCATCGAGTTGACCCCGTCGGCATTTCATCTGGCAGTCATGCCCACAGACTCGACCGCAGACACTTGGAAAGGGATTTGTCCTTTTCAGTACTTTGTAAGCGTCATCGATGCGGCCGGCCTGAATCAATGCAACGTAAGCCGGGACGTCCATGCTTACGGGACAGATGTGCTGACAGGGGCTTTTGAAAAGTCCTGCGCAAACTGCGGCAGGGCAGCGCCTGTCAAGGATGTGGGCTTCATACTCATCCCGGAAGTAGCGGATGGTGGTCAGTACGGGATTAGGCACGTTTTGTCCCAGACGACAAAGAGCTGTGTCTTTGGTCCTCTGTGACAAGTCTTCCAGAAGTTCAATATCCCCCTCGCGGCCTTCGCCCCGGCAGATCCTCTGGAGGATCTCTAGCATCCGTTTGGTCTCCACCTGACAGGAGGTGCACTTACCACAAACCTCGTTCTGGCAGAAATCCATAAAGTGGCGGGTCTTGTCCACCATACACGTATCATCGTCCATCACAATCATGCTACCGGAACCCATCATCGCGCCGACCTTGATGAGAGCGTCATAGTCGATGCGCGTGTTTAAGTGCTCTAGAGACATGTAACCACCGGATGGCCCCCCTAACTGAACGGCTTTGAACTTCTTGCCACCTGGAATGCCACCGCCTATGTCGAAGACAATTTCGCCCACGGTGGTGCCCATAGGTACTTCAACTAAGCCGGCGTTATTGACCTTGCCGGCCAGGGAAAGAAGTTTGGTACCTTTGGACGACTCTGTTCCAATGTCGGCATATGCCTCCCCGCCCAGTGAAATAATCCGAGGCATGTTAACATAGGTCTCAACATTGTTGAGGACGTTTGGTTTTTTCCACAATTCTGACACGGTTGGAAGAGGAGGGTGGGGCTGAAGCATAGGGTGTCGTCCTTCAATTTCACCCATCGACGCTGTTTCTTCTCCACATACGAACGCACCCGATCCCTGATGCACCTCTATGTCGAAATTGGACCCCGACTTGAGAATGTTTTTACCAAGAAGTCCATATGCTCGGGCTTGGTGGATCGCGAGATTGATTCTTTTCACCGCCAGAGAAGATTCGGCGTTACAATAGATATAGCCCTGGTGTGCCCCGATCGCTTTTGCCGCAATGATCATCCCCTCGATCACCGCGTGAGGGTCCGCTTCCATTACGCCGCTACCCACAAAAGCGCCTGAATCAGCTTCCTCTGCGGTACAGAGAACAACCCTAACATCCTCTTTGGAGTTGGCACACAATTCCAGCATAATCCCCGTGGGAAAGCCAACGTTTCCCCGCCCCCGAAGGCCTGAGATCTTGATTTCGGAAATGACCTCTGAGTAAGTCATCTTAAGCAGGGCCTTGGCCGCCGCGAGATAGCCGTCCCGCCAAATATAGTCATCGATCTTGTCAGGATCGATCAGACCCTTATTGCGAAGAACGCAGGATTTCTGAAGAGCAAAAAACTTAAGCTGGGAGATGTGGGGGATGATTCCTTCGAAATCCGACTTGATTGGCATTGGTTCTTCATTCACTGCTTCGCCTCGCGCCAGGGCAAAGTTGACTTGAACCTTACCACCCAGAATGTGGTGCTGAAAGATCTGTCGCGCCTTCTGCTCGTCAATTCGCTGATAGATGATTGGCTCCTGACCCAGCAGCTCCACGGTCATCAACGGCTCCTGGCTGCACAACCCAATACACCCGGAGCTACTGATAGCGATATCCGAACGGTTACATTCCGATATTTCTTGGACCAGCCGATTCATCACTCTCTGGGCACCTGAAGAAAGCCCGCAGCTACCCATGTGAACAGTTATCCTTCCCGTACAACCGCCCTTGCGCAGTTCTCTTGCCTTCCCGATTCGGTTCTTGATGGCCCTCAAATCGTCTGTTGTTATCTCCTTGTTGGCCATGTCATTCTCCTGAACTAGCTGCCCCGTCAGACGCGTTCATTCCCCGTCTCTTTTCTCCCTTTTCGCCTGGTACAAAAGTTCACAAGAGAGACCGTGTTCCTTCGCAAAGGAGATCTCGACAGGGCAGGGCAGAAAACGCTTTCGTTTCCGCATTCTTTTGTTGACGGGAACATCATAAAATTAACATCTTAGAAAGAAGATGACAAGAAGACATCGCAATCATTGAGAAGATAGGATACCATAACTCATCAAAATCATTTAGTTATCAAAGGCTAGAGATTTTCCGCAAGATCTGATAGGACTTTTCATTATGCACTTATTGAATGAAATCTTGCACAGAATGGTCACAACCTTAAGATGTTCATAATTCGAATTTGTTTGGTCCTGCCTTGGCAGGATCAACCTTTGGACTTATGGTTCCGCCGAATTAATAGACCTGACCTGGGAATGTATTGACCTTAGAATCTTTCCCCAGCATCTTATATATCTTGGGACTTTCCCATTCCTCATCAAAGGCTTCCACGAAAATGCCGTCATAGATGGCCCAACTCCTTCCCCGGACCGTTTTTTCCATTCCCTTTCTGCGAAAAGGGCTTGAATCATCCAGTCTCTGGTAAAGCAATCCTCCCGGTTGAAACTCCTTGTGGATCCTTTCCATCATCTTGCCGCCTCTGAAGTAGGTAAATCCATGCCTCTCCCACAATATGGCGTTGTGATAGAAAAAAGCCCCCATGGTGACAGTTTTCAACTCGAGCGATGCCGTAAATGCTTCAAGAGACTTTACAAATGCTTTCAGTAGGTGTAACCCATGCCTGACCATTCCAGGGGCCACACCAGCCTCCATAGCCCGAACCTCTTCCGGAATATTCCTCGACCGTGTGCCGAGTAAGGTATCCTTTCCAAATTCGTCGACATCTACGCTGAATCTCTCTGAACATGGATCGTTGATGATGAGAAAGTCAAGATAAAGACTCTGCATGAAGGCCTCCAAAGAAACCTGACACGAGAAGATACAGTCTCTGTCCTCCGCTCTGTTTTTCACCTCGATGCACGCAAAATTCTCATCAGCGGGGAATATCCCTGTGACGACTCTTTCTCCGAATGGATTCGTTAGCGTTTGACGGTCAATCTGGAACATCTCGAATATTGCGGCAGGAACAAGGCGGAGGTAGATCGAATTCCGCTCCTCTTTAGGAAGTCGGTTGAGCTTCGCTATCGAGAAAGTCATCGTCTATTTGTTTGGAATGGTATGGAAGGGTAGCCTGCCCTCAGCTTTTTTTGTCGAGGGCAGGCCATTGAGTCATTTGGTCGCACAAGCAATTGCTTGTTTTCCCCGCGCTCCTGTTCATCTCCATTCTTCGGAACAGGGGTCTGTGGGCACGCCGAAATATCTACCCCGCACGTTTGATAGGGTGCAGGTTCTATCTCAAGGAAAGCCCCGTGTTTTTTGGTACGGGGTACAGGAGTTACAATCTTTCTCCAGCAAGTTGTATTACAACACTGGGATCGGTAAGGGTGGACGTGTCGCCCAGTTCTTCAATCCTGCCCTCTGCGATCTTCCTCAATATCCTCCTCATGATCTTCCCACTCCTCGTCTTGGGAAGAGCATCAGCAAACTGGAGCTTATCCGGTGTTGCGATCGGGCCAATGACCTTTCTCACATGGGCCAGAAGCTCCTTCCGCAAGTCTTCGCTGCCCTTCAAGCCCGCCTTCAGAGTGACAAAAGCATATATTCCCTGCCCCTTCACCTCATGAGAGATACCAATCACGGCTGCCTCCGCTACTGAACGGTGAGACACAAGGGCACTTTCCACTTCCGCTGTTCCAATCCGGTGACCTGAAACGTTGATGACATCGTCGATCCTACCCATGAGCCAGTAATAGCCGTCTTCATCCTTCTTTGCCCCATCGCCCGTAAAGTAGTGACCGGGAAAAATAGTGAAATATGTTTCTTTAAACCTCTTCCGCCCTGGATCGTTCCAGAACCCTCGTAACATACCCGGCCAGGGTTTTGCAATAACGAGAGATCCTCCTTCTTCAACATCGCACTCGCTTCCGTCCTCTCTGAAGATCTTCGGAACGACGCCGGGGAAAGGAAAAGTGGCTGATCCCGGCTTCAATGGAGTGATCGGTAGAGGACTGATCAGAAAGCCGCCCGTTTCTGTCTGCCACCAGGTATCCATAATTGGACACCGCTCCTGACCTACATTTGTGTAATACCACTTCCATGCTTCCGGATTAATGGGCTCACCCACCGAACCAAGAAGCCTCAGGCTGGAAACACCCCTTCGCTTCACCCATGCCTCGCCTTCTCGCATGAGTGCCCTGATGGCTGTGGGTGCAGTGTAGAAGATACTCACCTTATATCTCTCCACGATCTCCCAGAATCGGTCAGGTTTGGGATACGTTGGAACACCTTCGAACATGAGAGTCGTCGCCCCCAGAGCCAAGGGGCCATATACCACATAGCTGTGGCCGGTCACCCATCCAATGTCTGCTGTACAAAAGAAAACATCTTCTTCTTTAATATCAAAGACCCACTTCAGCGTCTGTTGTACGAAGAGGAGATATCCTCCTGTCGTATGAATAACACCCTTAGGTTTGCCTGTGCTCCCACTGGTGTAGAGGATGAAAAGAATGTCTTCTGCATCCATTAACACGGGTTCGCAGGAAGGCTTTATATCCTCTTTTGCCATCTCCTCATTCCACCATACATCCCTCTCTTTTACAAAAGGCACATCGATCCCAAGTCTCTTGACGACGATGACCTTCTCAACGCCTGGGCAATCTTTCAACGCTTCATCGGCATTGATCTTGTTTTGAACGATCCTGCCGCTTCTGTAATATCCGTCTGCAGTGATTAGGACCCGCGACTCACAATCGTTTATCCTATCCCGAAGTGCCTCAGAGCTGAAGCCCCCGAAGACCACACTGTGGATGGCCCCAATTCTTGCACAAGCAAGCATGGCAATGGGAAGCTCAGGAATCATCGGTAAGTAGATGGACACTCGATCGCCCTTCTTCACTCCAAACTTCTTCAGGACATTTGCAAATTTGCAAACATGGTAATGAAGTTGCTGATACGTGAAGAACCTGTTCTCTTCCAGAGGTTCCCCCTGCCAGATCAAAGCAACCTTGTTGCTTCTCCAAGTATTGAGGTGCCTGTCGAGGCAATTATAACTTGCATTGAGTTTTCCGCCGGCAAACCATTTCACTTCCGGTTTATTAAAATCCCACTCTAATACTTTGTCCCACTTCTTGCTCCAGTCGAGTTGTTCCGCGAGCTCGCCCCAAAATTTCTCCGGATCGGTGAGAGACCTCTCATACAAATCTCTATACTCCTCCATGCGCTTGATGGAAGCTTTCATCTTAACCGCATCCGAAGGTTCATAAACCAATTTCTCTTCCGACATAGATTCTTTTGCTTTCACTTTCAATGACCTCCTCTCAATGTTTTGTTAAAAACCAACTTTGTTAATATGTTCACAAGCAGTGAACAGTGTAAATATACTTCATACTGAATTTCATTTCAAGTAGGGGAAGCATTTTTTTTCGCCGAGAAGAATAGTTGGCTTTAGAAACGCGTTATCGGCGAGCGCTCTATAACAAATATGCCTGATTTGATTAGTGTTTCTAATGGGGCTTTCGAGGACAGATTGGAGAATGTTTCTAGGTGATAGTGATATTTTGTGATTGAAACGTTGTATTCTGAGGGGCTTTATTTGTTCGACCTTAATGAGAATAAGAAATACTTAATAATAACAATATATTATCATGCAAATGGAGAAATCATATGCGATCGAAATCCCATAAGATTCTTCTGCAAGTGTGATCCAGAATTTCAATTGTCTCATGATTCCGTATCTCAGTTGTCTCAATATGGTCTTTTAATGGCCCATACCTAAGCAATGGGTCCTTTGAGGTCTTTCGATGCCAAGAACTCAGCTTCTTTCTGGTTTCGGTTCCATGAACATGAGGTATAAGGCGCAAGAAAGACTTATCATTGTTCATACAACCAAGACAATTCAGATTCTGAAAAGTGAGATAATTGAGATACGGAATTACATGCAAGATTTTGCTTGACAAAAAACAGGCAATTTTGTAGTTTGGTGCGGAACAAGAAACATTTCACAAATAAAGCCTCACAAGTAAGCCTCTGATATACTAATTAGGGCTGCCGTCGGACGATATCCCAATCTCGACGGAAGCATTTTTTCTATATTGGAATGAAGGGGGGCTTCATGCTGATTGAATATCTTGCCATCCTCATTTTTATTGCTATCTCTGTTGCTTTTGCTCTCATTATTATCGTTTTATCTGCCCTTTTAGGTCAGAAAAAACCCACGGCCATAAAACAGGCACCTTATGAATGTGGAATGACCACCATCGGTTCGAGCTTTCGGAGAATACCCATCAAATTTTATATCATCGCAATGCTTTTCCTCCTCTTTGATATTGAATTGGTCTTCCTTTATCCCTGGGCAGTGGTCTTCAAAGAGTTTAAGGTCTTTGCCTTCGTCTCAATGGTTGTCTTCATTGGAATTCTACTCATTGCTTATATCTACATCTGGAAAAAAGGAGCTTTGGAATGGGAATAGAAACTTATCTTGAAAAAACACCCTTTATGCCTGCCCTCGATTGGGTCGTCAACTGGGGTCGAAAGTATTCAGTCTGGCCGGTCACTTTTGGTTTAGCCTGCTGTGCCCTTGAAATGATGGTAACTCATATTGTTTTGGACATTGGCCGTTTTGGCTCCGAGGCTTTCAGGCCAACCCCCAGGCAAGCAGACATGATGATTGTTGCGGGGACAGTAACCAAGAAGATGGCACCTATGATCAAGCGCATCTATGACCAGATGCCGGAACCCAAATGGGTCGTTGCCTTTGGAGCCTGTGCCTGTTCAGGTGGGGTTTTTAAGACCTATAGTGTCGTGCAGGGAGTGGATCAGATCCTTCCAGTGGACTTCTATATACCGGGTTGTCCGCCCAAGCCTGAAGCCTTACTTGCAGCCTGGGTGAAACTCCAGAAGAAGATTGAGGGGGAGAAACTTGTGGACCGAAAGAATGTTCTCAGCAGCCTTGAAATGGAAGGATAAGAGGAAAAGGAAATGGGTGAAGCCAATGTTGTTGTCAAGAAATTAAAAGAAAAATTCCCGAGTTCCATTTTAGATGTGACAACTTTTCGTGGTGAGGTTACTGTCACAGCCAAACGAGAGATTCTGCAGATCTGTGAATTCCTTTATTCTGATCCGGATCTGCAATATCATTTGCTCACTGATCTCACTGGTCTGGACTTTTTACCGCAAACTCCGCGTTTTGGAATCGTCTACCTCCTTTGTTCATTAAAGCATAATCAGAGGCTGAGGCTCAAGGTAAGAATTGGAGAGAACGAATCGATTCCAAGCGTGGCATCGATCTGGAGGGTGGCCAATTGGTATGAACGGGAGGTTTATGACCTTTTCGGAATTTTTTTTGAGAATCACCCAGACTTGAGAAGAATCCTGCTGTGGGATGGATTTGAGGGCTACCCGTTGAGAAAAGACTACCCGGTCGAGGGCCCTGATTTTGACATGCCCTTTATCCCAGAGGTCTGAAATGGCAGAGACGCGGTTCATGACTATTAATATGGGACCTCAACACCCGGCGACCCATGGGGTTTTGAGGATCGTGCTGGAATTAGATGGAGAGGTGATCGTCAAGGCAACTCCCGATATCGGCTACCTGCACAGGGGGATTGAGAAGCTTGCTGAAAGCAAGACATACCATCAATCGATTCCATTCACCGACCGTTTAGATTATACCAATGCGATGGGCAATAACTTAGCCTACGTACTCGCGGTGGAGAAACTTCTTGGCATTGAAGTCCCAAAGCGAGCTCAATATATCCGGGTGATGATGGCTGAGCTTCAGAGGATTGCTGCTCATCTCATTTGGCTCGGAAGTCATGCCCTCGATATGGGTGCAATGACCCTCATCTTCTATACCTTTAGGGAAAGAGAGCAGATCCTGAGGATTTTTGAAGAGGTTGCGGGGGGGAGGCTCACACCCACGTACCTAAGGATCGGCGGAGTTTCTAAAGACCTTCCGGATGGGATAGAAGAGAAGATCAAGGCATTCGTCCAGGTTTTCCCTGACCGCATCAAGGAATATGAAACTCTTCTAACAAGAAATATTATCTGGCTGAAACGGACCAAGGGTGTCGGGGCTATCTCCAAAGAGGATGCGATCAGTTGGGGAGTCACCGGGCCCACACTCCGGGGTTCAGGCGTGAAGTACGATGTGAGAAAGGCCTTTCCTTATTCAAGTTATGATGAGTTCGATTTTGACATTCCTATAGGCTCAGTGGGGGATGTCTACGATCGGTACACCGTCCGCTTGAGGGAAATGGAATGGTCCAATGGCATCGTGGAGCAGGCTCTGGAACGATTGCCGAAAGGGCCTATTATTGCAAACGACCCACGGATAACCCTCCCATCGAAAGATGATGTGACCAAAGACATTGCTTCATTAATCCGACAGTTCAAGATTGTCTCCGAGGGCTTCCAACCTCCTGTGGGTGAAGTTTATTCAAGCGTGGAGGCCTCCAAAGGAGAACTGGGATTCTATATTGTGAGCGATGGATCGAATCACCCATTCAGATTCAGGATTCGAACACCTTCATTTGCTAATCTGAGTGCGCTTCCAAAGATGATCAAAGGAGGGCTGATCGCGGATGTCATTGCAACGATCGGAAGTATCGATATCGTCCTGGGAGAAGTAGATCGGTAAGAAAGAATGTCAAATGTCAAAGCTCAAATGACAAATTAAATCCAAAGTTCAAATTTTTTAGGATTTTAGATTTTGACATTTGGACTTTCATTATTAAAAGAGGTTCTTATGACGGATATTCTTTTTAGCAGCTGGGGTGGAGTGGTCACAGATAATCGAGGAAAAACTGAAGCAGAGAGGCAACCCGTCTCCACTCTCAACCTACCCCTGGATTTAGATAAAGAGAAAAAGATCAAGGCCTTTATCGGATGGGATGGAATTGTCATCAGAGACCCTGAAGTCAATCTGGTCGATTTGATTCGGGCCTATATCGAGGCGGTCCAAAAGGAATCCTGCGGAAAATGTACACCTTGTCGTGTTGGGACGCGGATTATGGCTACTATTATGAATCGGATTGCTGATGGCCAGGGCAAGGTAGAGGACTTAAAACAATTAAAATATTTAGGGGAGACGATACAGAAGAGTTCCAAATGCAATCTCGGACAGACCGGGCCAAAGCCTGTACTGGATGCCATCGATCATTATGAAGACCAACTCTCCGGTGCAATCCAATTGCAAAAAAAGATTCCTCGCCAGGAATATAAAGTCAAGGTAACTGCACCCTGCGAAAGTGCTTGCCCCTCTCATCTTCCTATCACTCGTTATATCGAGTTGATCAAAGAAGGAAGATTTGAAGAATCCCTTGCCGCCATTCGCGGAGCAACCTGTCTGGCTGGAGTCTTGGGAAGGATCTGCGTTCGTCCCTGCGAGGATAACTGCCGCCGGGGAATTGTTGATGAATGTATTTCCATTAAATGGTTGAAAAGATTCGTGGCAGACTATGAAATAGATAAAAGGAAGGAGCCTCTACTTAAGAAAGAGGGGGATCGTTCAGAAAAAGTGGCTATCATCGGCGCAGGTCCAGCTGGCCTCTCATGCGCCTACTACCTTGCCCTAAAAGGTTACCCAGTGACCGTCTTCGAGAGACTGGGCGAGCCAGGTGGGATGGCTGCGGTCGGAATCCCCGACTATCGTCTTCCAAGAAACATTGTTGGATACGAAACGGAAATTGTGAAGCGATTGGGTGTCGAGATTCGATACAACACCCAAGTGGGAAAGGATATCACCATCTCTCAGATGTTTGAACAAGGTTATAAAGCCATCTTTATTGGTGTGGGCGCTCAGACCAATACACCCATGGGAGTCGAGGGAGAAGATAAAGGATATAAGGGATTCATCCCTGGTGTTTTCTACCTTTTAGAAATCAATCTTGGAAGAGATCCTTATCCCGAAGGAAAGAGAGTGGTCGTTGTCGGTGGCGGAAATGTGGCCATTGACTGTGTCCGATCTTCTTTCCGAATTGGCAAAGCGGATGTGAACTTGGTTTATCGAAGAACGAAAAAAGAGATGCCTGCCGATCGGGTGGAGATCCACGATGCGGAAGAAGAGGGGGTGAAATTTCATTACCTCTGCAATCCGGTCCGAATTATTGAGAAGGAGGGAAAGGTAGTCGGGATGGAGTGTATCCGGATGGAGTTGGGCGAACCGGATGAAAGCGGAAGGCGAAGACCTGTTCCGATCAAGGGTTCAGAATTCTTCATCGAGGCTGATATTGCCATACCCGCGATTGGGCAGGCGATCGATCTCGCCTTCCTTGAAGAAAAAGACGGAGTAAAGACGACGAAACGATCCACCATTGCCATCCAGGAAGGAACTTTCATGACAAGCCGTCCGGGGATCTTCTCTGCTGGAGATTGCGTAACCGGACCGGATGTCCTGGTCCGTGCCGCAGGTCATGGAAAAAGGGCGGCCGAGAAGATTGATCTCTTCCTGAGGGGGATGGAGGTGAAGGAATCGGAGGAAGAACGACTGGAGACCATGGTTGAGAAGATCAAGGTTTATAGCAAGGATGAAAAGATTGGGATATCCGGTGGGCAGAAAAGAGCGACGTTGAACATGCTTCCTCCTGATTCGAGAAAATGGATTTTCGATGAGGTGGAAGAAGGATTTTCCATTCCAGTGGCTCAGAAAGAAGCAGAACGCTGTCTCCGATGTGTAAGAATTGGGCTCTTTGCAGTGTGATATTTTCCCCCTCACCCGTTCCCTCTCCCGCTAGGGGAGAGGGGATTAATTAGGTGAGATGATAATATGGAAACCCTCCCCCTTGACGGGGGAGGGGAAGGGTGGGGGTGAATGGAGGATCTGACAGAGAATGATGAAGCTAACCATTGATGGGAAAGAGATTACGGGAAGGCCGGATCAAACGATTTATGAGGTCGCCAAAGAGAATGGTATCTATATTCCCACCCTGTGTTACCACCCTAGATTGAGTCTGCTCAAATCCTGCCGCATTTGTTTGGTCGATGTCGAGGGTGCGGAAATGCCTATGGCCTCTTGTGCGACACCTGTAGTCGATGGGATGGTGGTTCAAACCCGCACGGAGCGTGTGGAGAAGATGAGGCTTGAGGCTCTGAAATTATTGCTGGTTAATCATCCTCTGGACTGTCCTGTCTGTGATGCGGGAGGAGAATGTCAGCTTCAGAACCGTACCTATGAATTTGGAATCGAAAAGAATGAGTTTCCACCTGAAAAGAGGGAGATTCCACCCACTCCGTATGGAACTCCACTCATTCAGCAATGGTTTGATCGTTGTATTATGTGTCTTCGTTGCATTCAGGCCTGTGTCGATGTTCCGGGTGCCGATGTCCTCGAAGTGGCAGAGCATGGTTTTTCTTCTTACGTAAAAGCAGCCCGGAAGGAGAATTGTATCTCCTGCGGAGAATGCCTCCACGTATGTCCAGTGGGTGCGTTAACAGAGAATCTCAGTCCTATTAAAGGAAGGACATGGCAACTGGACAGAACCCAGACCACCTGCACTTTCTGTGCATGCGGTTGCCAGCTTGAGCTCAACACTCTCGCCGATAGAAGAGTGGTCAAGGTGACTACTAAAAGTGAAGCCGGGGTTAATCAAAGTAGTCTCTGCGCCAAGGGAAGATTCGGTTTCGATTTTATTCACCATCCCGACAGGGTTCAAAGACCTCTTGTGAAAAAATCCGGAGTTTTTGTAGAGGTCTCCTGGGAAGAAGCCCTGGCATTGGTCGCCACAAAACTTCAAGAAATAAAAGAGAAGTATGGGGCCCAGAGCATCGGAGGAATCTCTTCCTCCAGAGCGACTAATGAAGAGAATTTCCTTTTTCAGAAATGGATGAGGGCCTGCATCGGGACAAATCATATCGACAATGGGGCCCGATTGGCAAGCGGTTCCTCTCTCTACGGAATGATGGCCTCTGTCGGATATGGGGCGATGACCCATTCGATGGACGATGTGACCAAGGCTGATCTCATTCTTATCGTCGGTGCGGATGCGTATGATGACAACCTCATCTTCAGCAATAAGATGAGGGAAGCCATCCGTGAGAACAACGCAAAGATTATCCTTGTCGATCCTCGAAAGACCCAGTGGGAGAAATGGGCCAACCTCTGGTTGAGACCTCTCCCAGGGACGGATGTCGCCTGGATCAATGGTTTGGTTCGCCTCCTCATTGGGAAAGGTACCCAATCCAAGACAGAGGGGTTTGAAACTCTGCGCTCCTCTGTAGAAAAATTTTCGCCTGAGTCTGTCAAAAATAGTACAGGAATTTTTCCGGCAGATTTGGAGAGAGTTGCCAATCTCTATCTCTCGGCAAAAAAGAGGGCGATCGTCTTTGGCTCTGGCGTGACTCAGCATGTCAACGGAACTGAGATAGTTGAAGCTCTCTGCAACCTGGCCCTGCTGACCGGAGAGACAGAAGCGGGAGGAGGGGGTGTCTACCCTATGCTCACCCAAAACAATGCCCAGGGCGCTTTCGACATGGGCAGTCTTTCCGAATTTCTACCAGGTTACCAGAGAATTGATGATGAAAAGGCCCGACGGAGGTTTGAAGAGATATGGGAGAAGGAGATCCCGGAAAAACCAGGCTTCAGCTATATGGAGATGTTCGATAAGGTATCGGAAGGGAAGATTAAGGCCCTCTATGTTTCTTGTGAAGATCCTTTCATCACCCTCCCTAACTTAGAACGTCTAAAAAACGGACTCCATCACTTGGAATTCTTAGTCGTCCAGGATCTCTTTATGACTCACATTGGGAGTTATGCGCATGTGATTTTACCAGGGGTGAGTTTCGCTGAGAAGGATGGGACCTTTACCAATATGGAGAGAAGGGTGCAAAGAGTCCGTAAGGCCATCTCACCGGTTGGTGATGCCAGGCCGGACTGGAAGATACTCTGCGATCTTTCGACAAAGATGGGCTATCCAATGGGATACCAAAGCCCTGCTGAGATCATGGAAGAAATCGCCTCTTTAGTTCCCATCTATGAAGGAATTAATTATTCCAATCTTGAAAAGGGTGGAATCCAGTGGTCTTCAAGGAATGGATGGAAACGGAAATTCCTTCCCATTGAATACAAGGGACCAGTAGAGAAGCCTGATGATAAATATCCTTTATGGATCATCCCCAGAGGGTTTCATTACCATTACGGAATCGGAACCACAACCAAGAGAGCCATGGGATTGGCCAAGGTTTTTCCTGATTCCTGCATCGAAGTTCACCCTGAAGATGCTAAGAAAGCAGGATTGGACGAAGGAGGAAAAGTGAAGGTCATTTCACCCAGAGGTGAGGTGGAGACGATCTGCAAGGTTTCCGGAGCTGTTCCCAAAGGGATGGCCTATTTTGCCACCACATTTTTCCCCACTTTTGTAAATAACCTTTTAATTTCTGGATATGATACTAAGAACCAGCACCCTGAATACAAAGTCTTTATCGGAAGGATAGAGAAACGATAGACCCCGTTAGAAAAGGTGGGGCTATAAATCCCGCCTTCAAAAAGGTACTAACATTCTTTTTTTTCATCCTCCCCTCAAAGGACGAGGTTTCTAACGGGGTAGAGGAGAAGCAGGATGCAACTGTTATATCTTCTCATTGAAATCATTGTTAAATGCGTAGTGGTGTTTGCTTGCTTGTGGATTGTGATAGCTTATGAGACCTGGTTCATGCGGAAGATGGCAGGGCGCATCCAGCTTCGATATGGACCAAACCGCTGTGGCCCTTATGGATTGCTTCAGCCTTTTGCCGACCTTTTCAAAGCCCTTTTCAAGGAGGACCTCATTCCAGGCAGATCGGATAAGGCGGTCTTTACTATTGCACCGATGATTACTATCACTGCATCCCTCAGCTTATTTGCAGTGATCCCTTTTGGAAATCAGTTCACCATTCCTTGGACGGATTATGTCGTCAAATTACGAATTGCTGATATAGATGTTGGGCTCCTCTATATTTTTGGTATAGCCTCCTTAGGGGAGTATGGGATTGTCCTGGGGGGATGGTCCTCTGGAAACAAGTATGGTTTAATGGGGTCCCTTCGGGCAGCGGCTCAAATGATAAGCTATGAAACGGCTCTGGGTATTTCGATTGTCGGGGTCCTCATTCTATCACAGAGTCTGAGGCTGACTGAGATCATCAATCATCAGGCAGGAGGATTCTGGAATTGGAATATCTGGTATCAGCCCGTTGGTTTTGTCCTTTACATCATTTGTGGTCTAGCTGAGATGAACAAGGTTCCTTTTGATATGCCTGAAGCAGAGGCGGAGTTGGCATGTGGGTTCAACATTGAATACAGTAGCATGAAATTCGCCCTTCTGTACCTGTCTGAATTTTTCCACATGACTGCCGTAGGAGCGGTTGCGGTGACGCTCTTTCTTGGAGGATGGCAGCCACTCATCCCTTGTTTGGATTTCATTCCTGGGGTCATCTGGTTCTGCATCAAACTTTTCATTGTCATCTTCTTTTTCATGTGGGAACAATGGACTTATCCAAGGCTTCGATATGATCAGATTATGAAATTTGGATGGAAAATCCTACTCCCCTTGGCGCTGATCAACCTTCTGATCACTGGTTTGATCATTTCATTGAAAGGATGAAGAAAAGAGGTCAGACATGATCATTCCATTATTGAAGGGTTTAAAAGTAACAATAAAATATTTTTTCTCTAAACCCATTACGATTCAATATCCGGAGGAAAAAAGACCTCCGGCAAAACGCTGGAGAGGTATTCAATATTTTGAAAAGGATGAGCGAGGAAGGACCAAGTGCGTAGCCTGTGGCCTCTGTATGGTGGTCTGTCCCTCTCAGTGCATCTACATTGAGACGGCTGAGGATGAAGAAGGAAGGCGTTATCCCCTCACCTATGAATTGGATGTTGCACGATGTATTTTTTGCGGTTTTTGTGAAGAGGCATGCCCTGTCAAAGCGATCTTTATGGGAAAGACATATGAATGGGTTGAACCACAGCGAAAACCATTGCTCATGGATACTGAGAGGCTTTTGGAAGAAAAAAAGTTTAATCCGTAAATTAGTTCGAAAATAATCCGATTATCTCCTTCTCCCCTGTCGGGAGAGGGGGGTGGTGAGGGGGACCATTTCATTTGCACCCCCACCTCTGCAACACTTAGGGTGCAGAGGCCATACCCTGAAACTCATGTGGTTCGGGGCTCAACCCTCTTCCATCAAGGGGGAGGGGGTTTTAATATTGGAGTAAAACAATGGCTGAAAATATAGGAACAATATTTCAATGGTTGGTTTTTTTGGGGATGGCCTTTACCTCCATCATCGCTTCCTTATTAGTCATCACTCGAAAGAACACTATTCACAGCGCTCTTTTTTTGGTGTTGACCCTTCTCTGTGTGGCAGTGCTTTACCTATTGCTCTATAGTCAGTTCATGGCCATCATCCAGGCGGTGGTTTACGCTGGTGGCATCGTGATGCTGATCGTCTTTGTCATTATGCTTCTGGATTTGGAGGAGGAACTTCGGTCCGGTCTGAAACTTTTTTATTCAAAAGTGATTGGAGGCCTGCTGGCCGTTCTCTTTCTCTTCGGGATCGTTTATGCGGTAGTAGCGAAATCCCCAACAGGAAAGATAGGTTCCTCTTATACATCAGCGAATGTGAATGCTAATGTAAAGGCCGTCGGCGAGGTGCTTTTTACACAATATCTCTTCCCTTTTGAGATTGTGTCCGTCCTTCTCATGGCTGCTGTCGTTGGAGCGGTCATATTGAGCAAGAAAAGGCACTAGGTAAAGATAATTAAAAATTGCAAAATACAAAATGGAAAATTTGAAAAAAGTTTGAAGGATTTTATACTTTGTAATTTTTAATTTGAATTTTGCAATGAGGAGTATTTATGACAATTCCATCCATTCCCCCTGAATGTTATTTGGTCTTGAGCGGGATACTCTTTACTATTGGAGTCATTGGAGCTTTAACCCGACGAAATGCAATTGTGGTCTTCATGTGTATTGAGATGATGCTCAATTCCGTCAACCTCACCTTCATCACCCTGTCCTGGTTTCTCCAATCCCTGGATGGGGTAATCTTTGCGTTCTTTGTCATTGCCGTTGCAGCTGCCGAGGCAGCCGTCGGGTTGGCTATCTTTGTGATGATCTATCGTTCGAGAGAAACGATCAATGTGGATGAGATCAATATACTGAAATGGTGACCCAATTGCGGTATGCAGAATGCGGAACGCGGAGAAGAATTCCAAAATCCGCAATGATGAGAGGAGTTTTTCATGTTTGATTATGTCTGGCTGATCCCCGTGTTTCCGGCCATCGGGTTTTTACTCAACGGATTCTTTGGCAGGCGTTATGATAAGAAGATAGTGGGGTGGGTGGCCTGTTCAGCGTTGGGACTCTCCTTTCTCACCTCAATTCTCATCTTCTTCGAGCTCATTGGAATGCCACCGACTGAGCGCCACTTCGAGAAGGTGATATTTGACTGGGTGGTTTCGGGCTCTTTCCAGACAGTGATTGGGTACCAGATCGATCCTCTCTCCATCTTGATGGCCCTGGTCGTCAGTGGAGTCAGTTTCTTTATCCACATCTACTCCGTAGGATACATGCACGACGACCCGGGTTATCCTCGATATTTCACCTATCTCAATCTTTTCGTCTTCATGATGCTCAACCTTGTATTGGCGAATAACTTCCTGTTGATGTTTGTGGGGTGGGAGGGTGTCGGCCTTTGTTCGTATCTCCTCATCGGCTTCTGGTTTGAAAAGGATTCGGCTGCTAATGCAGGAAAGAAGGCCTTTGTGGTCAACAGAGTGGGTGACTTTGGTTTCCTTCTTGGGATGTTCCTCCTCTTCACAAGTTTGGGGAAGCATGGCATCTGGACAATGAACTTCACCGAGGTATTTAAAAACGCTCAATTACTGGACACTGGAACCGTAACTGCCATCACGATTCTTCTCTTCATTGGAGCCTGCGGAAAATCAGCGCAGATCCCGTTATACGTTTGGCTTCCTGATGCCATGGAAGGTCCCACGCCGGTCAGTTCCCTCATCCATGCGGCCACCATGGTGACCGCAGGGGTTTATATGATTGCCCGATGTAATGTGCTCTACAGCTTGGCTCCTGTCTCCATGATGATTGTGGCAATCGTTGGCGTGGCTACAGCCATCTATACCGCTTCCATTGGATTCTGTCAAAACGATATCAAGAAGGTTTTGGCCTATTCCACCATCAGTCAATTGGGCTATATGTTCTTAGGTGTAGGAGTGGGCGCATTCAGTGCCGGAATTTTCCATCTGATGACCCATGCCTTCTTCAAAGGGCTTCTCTTCCTCGGCGCAGGAAGCGTGATGCACGCCCTGAGCGGGGAATTGGATATGAGGAAGATGGGAGCTCTCAGGAAGAAAATCCCTTACACTTTCTGGACCTTCTTTGTCGCCACACTGGCGATCGCCGGCGTTCCTGGACTCTCCGGATTTTTCAGCAAGGACGAAATCCTCTGGCAGGCTTTCTCAAGTTCCCACGGCCATTGGTTGCTATGGGCCGTGGCAGCCATTGCTGCCGGGATGACTGCCTTCTATATGTTCAGGGCTCTCTTCATGACCTTCTTTGGTGCATCTAGGGTCGATGAGCATGCGGCACATCATATCCATGAATCGCCCAAGATCATGACGATTCCTCTGGTGGTTCTTGCTTTGCTCTCCGTCATTGGCGGTTATGTGGGTGTTCCCCATGTTTTGGGAGGGGCGAATCATATTCAAGAATTTCTAGCTCCCGTATTGGGAAGTGGAGCTGAGCCGGCAAAGGCCCATGCCGGGATTTCAATCCTCTCTCAAGCCTGGGCATCAGGGGCAGAGGCAGGCGGTCATTCGACTCAACTAGAATACTTCATGATGGCGGTCTCCGTGGTCATCGCCCTCATCGGGATCGGGATCGCCTATATCTTCTATGTGAAGAATCCGGCGCTGCCGAAATTGGCATCGGAGAAACTCAAAGGACTGTACAGACTTGTCTCGCATAAGTATTATGTTGATGAACTTTACGAAGTTCTCTTCATCAAATCTCTTAAGGGTTTGGGCACCGGCCTCTGGAGAGGATTTGATGAGTTCATCATCGATGGTACGGTCAATGGAATTGCTTATCTCATTGGGTGGGTTTCCGGTGTGATGAGAAGGATGCAAACAGGCCTGGTTCAAAACTACGCCTTTTCGATGGTGATCGGCGGAGTGATTCTTGCAGGATATTATGTCCTGCGCGCTATTTTCTATTAAAATCCCCCTCAGTCCCCCTTTTTCAAAGGGGGAGGTTACTCCTCCCTTTTGTAAAGGGAGGTGGGGAGGGATTTAAGAAAAAGGAGTTGGTTTCATGGCTATCTTTGGTATTCCCATTCTGTCGCTATTAATCTTCTTCCCAATATTGGGCGCCGTCATCCTTCTCTTCATCAACAAAGAGAAAGCGGGAGTTCTCAGGGTAGTCACCTTGGTCTTCTCCCTTATTGAATTCGTTATCTCATTGCCTCTCTTCTTTGCCTTCGATGCCAAAACAGCGGCGATGCAATTCGTGGAGGACTATTGGTGGGTTCAGAGCTACGGGATCAGTTACAAATTGGGCATTGATGGAATCAGCCTGCTCCTGGTCCTGCTCACAACGTTTCTGACGGTCCTCTGTATCCTCTGCTCCTGGAGGGCGATCACCTTCAGGGTAAAGGAATTCATGATCTCCTTCCTTTTCCTGGAGACAGGAATGGTCGGTGCTTTGGTCGCTTTGGATCTTATCCTCTTCTATGTCTTCTGGGAGGTCATGCTCATCCCAATGTACTTTCTCATCGGTGTGTGGGGAGATCCCAAGAGACGCATCTATGCCGCGATCAAGTTTTTCCTTTTTACCATGGCCGGAAGTGTGCTGATGCTTGTGGCAATTCTAGCCCTCTATTTCCTCAATCAGAAGGCAACCGGTGTCTCCACCTTTGACGTGCTCGAACTCTATAAGACAGGATTACCAGTGGGAACACAGTACTGGCTCTTTGGAGCTTTTGCTCTTGCTTTTGCCATCAAGGTTCCGATGTTCCCATTTCATACTTGGTTGCCCGATGCTCACACCGAGGCGCCGACTGCAGGAAGTGTGATCCTGGCAGGGGTTCTGCTGAAGATGGGGACCTACGGATTCATCCGGTTTGCTATTCCTCTTTTCCCAAATGCGGCCTATGACCTTGTGCCCCTTGTCTCAATCCTTGCAATCATTGGGATTATTTATGGTGCATTGGTCTCCATGATGCAACCCGACCTGAAACGACTGGTGGCTTTTTCGAGTGTAAGCCACCTGGGATATGTGATGCTTGGGATGTTTGCGCTAAATATGCAAGGGGTGCAAGGGTCGATCTATCAAATGCTCAATCACGGGATCAGCACCGGGTCTCTCTTCTTGATCGTTGGAATGATCTATGAGCGACGCCACACAAGGATGATCGGCGAGTTTGGAGGGCTCTCGAAGGTGATGCCGGTCTATGCCATCTTCTTTATGATCGTTACCCTCTCCTCGATTGGGCTCCCAGGGACGAACGGATTTGTCGGAGAGTTTCTGATCTTACTGGGTGCTTTTCAATCCAACATCGTTTACGGGGTGCTGGCTGCCACAGGCGTCGTTTTGGGTGCGGCCTATATGTTGTGGATGTTCCAACGGGTGATGTTTGGGAAGATCACCCGCCCTGAAAATGAAAAGCTGAAAGACCTTAACGCAAGAGAGATCACGATTCTTGTCCCGATGGTGATCATGATCTTTTTGATGGGAATCTACCCCAAACTTTTCTTCAGCAAGATGGACGTCACCGTTGATAAGTTTCTGAAGGATTTCAAGGGAAGAGTCGAGATGAAAGCAGACCTTCCCTCACCTGTAAAGATAGCAGAGATAAAGAAGTAAAGGATTCCAGGGGTCAAGGATTCAAGTGACCAAGGGAGTTGAAAAAGAGAAATGGTTTAAGAATTACACTTGAACCCATGAACCCTCGAATCCTTGAACCCTTTCATCGGAGGACTTAGTTGATGAAGATACCAGAGATTGATCTCTTACTCATAGCGCCGGAGATCATCATTACCGTTTTTGGGTTTCTAGTGCTTCTGTTGGACGTCTTTTTACCCAAAGGATTGAGAAAAGGTTACCTGGGAGTGATAAGCCTCATCGGAGTCTTTTTCGCCGGTCTTTATACGGTGCTTCAGATGGGATCGGTCAAATCCGGTTTTGAGGGGATGTTCATTTCAGATGGATATGCCCTCTTCTTCAAGCTTACTTTCTTAATTATTGCCTTTTTAACTGTTCTGATCTCCATTGGGTACACACGGAGGGAAGGGATTGCCTTCGGGGAATATTATGCCCTGATCCTTTTTGCTACCCTTGGAATGATGTTAATGGCGGCGGGGACTCATTTGATCACCATCTTCCTCGGGTTGGAGACGATGTCCATTTCCATCTATGTCCTGGCTGGAATGATGCGAGAGGATAAGAGGTCAGTGGAGGCAGCATTAAAATATTTTCTTTTGGGTGCTTTTGCGACGGGATTCCTCCTCTATGGCATTGCCCTCATCTATGGGGCGACAGGATCGTTTTACCTAAAGGACATTGCTTCTTATATCGCTTCCAAAAATCTCTTGAGAAGCCCGATGCTTCTCATGAGCCTCGTTTTCCTGACCATCGGTTTTGGCTTCAAAATTGCGTCTGTCCCGTTTCATATGTGGACGCCAGATGTCTATGAGGGTGCTCCGACTTCGATCACTGCATTCATGGCTACAGGTGTGAAGGCAGCTGCTTTCTCAGCTCTGGTCAGGGTTTTCTTTTCTGCGCTGCCCGGCTTCCGTCCCGATTGGACCTCAATCATGTGGCTCATTGCAGTGGCGACCATGACGGTTGGAAACATCGTTGCCATCTCCCAGACCAATATTAAAAGGATGCTCGCCTATTCGAGCATCGCCCATGCCGGGTATATTCTTGTTGCCTTTGTCGCAGGAAACGATTTGGGGACTTCCGGGATCCTCTTCTATCTCATGGCCTATGCCTTCATGAACATCGGCGCTTTTACTTGCGTTATCCTGCTTGGGAAGAAAGGAGAAGATAATACCCTGATCAATGATTATGCCGGGATTGGATTCAAGTACCCGCTGCTCGCAGCTTCGATGACTATCTTCCTTCTTTCCATGGCAGGCATTCCACCTCTTGGTGGATTCATGGCCAAGTTCTATGTGTTCAGTGCAGCGGTTAAATCGAAATTTTATTGGTTGGCCATCCTGGGCGTTCTGAATAGCGCGGTGTCTGTCTATTACTACCTTCGGGTTACTATCCTGATGTATTTCAGGGAATCCGAGCGAGAGATCACGGGCCTCGAATTTTCACCCGCCTCTGTAATCGCATTAATTTTAGCTGTGATTGGGACCCTTTACATGGGGATCTTTCCTTCCAATGTGCTCTCCTTGGCTCAGCGATCGATTGCTGGATTGATGTAAGAAACGGAAAAGGTTTAAAGACACCCCTTCATCCATCACATGCTAGGCAATCAGATTCCGATCTAGGCTGCGGTACTGAATCGCTTCGGAGATATGAGCCGGCTGAATATCGACTTGACCCTCCAGATCGGCAATGGTTCGGGCCACCTTCAATATCCGCGTGTAAGCCCTGGCACTCAGTCCAAACCGATCGATGGCCATCTCCAATAGTTTTTGGCTGGCCTCATCAATCGGGTAAAACTTCAACCCCCAAATCGCGATTCGCCAGATCCCGATACTTCACAGCGGGAACCTCAATATGGATGTCGATTCGGTCCATCGAGGGACCGGAAATCTTCGACCGGTAGCGTTGTATCTGAGGGATGGTGCACGTGCATTCGTTGTTGGGATCAGCATAATACCCGCAGGGACAACCTTGCAAGACACTTCTTATACCAGATGGGATTGATTTCTGGACAATTCCTGCCCGACCCAACTCCCGCATACGCCTTCTCCAGGCCCCTTGGACTGGCTGGGTTTTGACCCCTCATACCTCAGGAACCACAATACTCTGGTAGAGTAAGTCCGAAAATGGAGGATGCAACAAGGGATTTCACAGGTGGAGCTTGCCGGGAAAATCGGGGTGAACGAAATGACCATCGTGAACTGGGAAATCAAGGGCATGGTCCCCCGTATCAAGAATTTAAGGGAGAAGTTGATTCAGGAGGTTGAGGGGCGGGGAGGTTCGAAGAATGTCTGACGGAT
>JBEKDJ010000014.1:0-29002 GCA_050014415.1 Thermodesulfobacteriota bacterium
AAGGTTACACTTTGCCAACATGATCATACAAATGATGGTTGTTAGTAATAGCCATATTCATATAAAGCTTGAGCAACGGCTTCTATATTCTCCAATGGCGTATCAGGGGGAAGTTCACAGGCAGGCATCAGAATATAGCCGCCCGTATGTTTCATACCCTTGTTTAGGCAGCGTTTCACATCTTCGAATACCTCCTGAAATGACCCCACCTGCAATAGACCGGTGCTTATATTACCGGCAAGGACATAATCCTTACCTAAGAGTTGCCCTGTTTTTTCTAAATCCATTTCAAGTCCTATCGAGAATATCGTTCTTGGCGGAAGTTGCATATCAACCCAGTGAACCAGATTGGAGGTGTGGTCCCCACACAGATGAACCATGATATTTCGAACTCCTTTTGAGATGTAATATCCGAGTATTTCTTTGATATACGGCTTTGCGAATGCTTCGAAAGTCGTAGGAGAAATTAACCGGTTAGATTCCAAAGGGACCGAGCATTGGATTCTACAGTTCTCAGCTCCAAACTTGCCTATTGTAATCTCTGCAGACCGGATGATGAAATTGGTAGCCTTGCGTTGCAGTTTGTGAATGGTTTCAGGGAAACGTATCAGCCATTTAAGAAAATTTGTCTTTCCAACAATTCCTGCCGATAAGTTTGTAGGCGTTCCTCCTGGCAGTGACGCTGGAAACCCATGTTTACGGCTGATCGTGTTAAAACGGTCAATCAAAGGATTCATCCCTGCTGTTTGAGGGTCGGGATCTGGAAGAGAGTCGACCTCCTTTGGGTCTGTAATAACTGGTTCAAAAGATTGTGGAGCAGCAAAGCGGTTATTATCTGGCCACAATATCTTCCCGCCGAACTCCCATGCCCCTCGATCCGCCCATCCATAACTCGGTCGTGTATCCATCCAGGGATAGGTCTCCATGAGATGTAATCCCGCAGCGAAGGCTTTTTCAGGGTTCCTATAAAACTCTCCCCGGTCAATCCCATATATCCTCGCATTAAATCCCAATGAAAAGGGGTTAAAAGGAACCCTGTCAATCGGTTTCCCCAAAATCAATTCCGTGAGTCTCTCTTTGGATGTCATCCTATCTTTTTCTGAAAAATTGACCATGATCAGCCCAATTTCCTTTTTGCCTATTCCACGTTGTAAGAACCGATATTCTCCCTGCTTATCAAAACGCTGGGCACACTGAATTCATCTGGTATCTCTTCTCCTCTTAGAACCTTAAGAGCATCCCCCAAAACAATCCTGGCGACAGAGGCCGGTGAGAAAGCCACGCTTGCATCCATTAAACCTTTACGAATCGCATCGCGCGCTTCTTTAATAAGGTCCACACCAACAATAATCGTCTGGCTGTGTTTCTTCAGAACATTGACAGTATCGGCTACGCCCAAGGCCATTAAATCATTTGCGCAGAAAAAGGCCTTTATCCCGGTCTCACGTCTCATCATCTTCAAAGCGATATCCTTAGCCTTTTCCCGGTCAAAATCTGCTGGCTCCCGGTTTACACATTGAATCGATGGTTCTTTTGAGAAGATATCTGCTGCTCCTTGGGATCTTCCGATGGATTGGGCTGACTCTCTACGCCCTTCGATAATGGCCACTTTTCCCCCGCCCAGTGACCGAAGTCTTTGTGCGATATAGGTTGCTCCGAGCAGGCCCTGCTGATAGAAATTAACCGTTCTAACTGGGCAATAATAAGGCTTCGCATCCTTGACTGATTCCTGGTCTGTCTTTGCCCCAACATCCAATATGTGAATCCCTCTGTTTGCTGCGTGAAATATTCCAGGGACAAGGTTGCGGTTAAAAATAGGGTTTATGACAATGACGTCATACCCCAAGCCCTGCATATTCATAAATTCTCTCAACTGTGCATCAGCATCGTTTTCCGGAAAGGCCCAGAAATGGTCTACTTCAACCCCTATTTTAGAAGCAAAAAGTTCATACTGACTCTTCATTTCAGTCCAGAAAGGATTCGACTTATCGCCCAGTAATATCCCTATCCGATAAGGCTTCCTTGGCTTATTGCTATCATTCGCCTCACAGTTATCCTTATCGTCTTTGTTCATTCCGTGCTCCTTGATTTTCCAAAATGGATTCATTTTGATGATGCTCAAGAAACCGCCTGACATCCGCTTCGTTCGCTTTCAACCTAGGACCTGGCTGCATGCACTTGATAGCAGCGCAAGCGCTCGCAAATTCAATCGACGGTTTCATGTCACAACCTCTGATAAAGTGCGAGTAGATGAGTCCTCCGGCAAATGCATCGCCGGCTCCGGTTGTATCCGATACCTTTACACGAAATGCCGGGGCAACAAGGGTCTCTTCTTTGTTGATCCAAATTGCCCCTTTGTCACCCAGCGTGGCAATTACCCCCGCTTCAGGAAGGTACTTCTTGTAAACGGCCAACCCTGCCTCCATGCCATCAGCCTTGGCTGAAAGCTCCAGTAGCCCTTCCCTGCTCGAACAAAAGAGGTCGCAAAGAGAGATCATCTCTTCAAGCTCCCCTCTGGAGACACGGCAGAGTTCCATAAAAGAGGGAGTGCATTCGAGGTTAAAGAAGACTGGTATCCCCTTTTCTCTGCATAATCTGGCAAGCTTAAGAGCTGGTCTTCCTGCGAACATATCCGTATAAAAAATTCTCACGCTTTTTAGCATCTCTAAGTTGACTTCATCTTCAGAAAGGGATAAAAAGCTATCCCCAAGATTTGCAAAGATCGCCTTGGAGCCATTGGGGGCAACTGTAATAAAAGTGTGGAGCGTGGTGCCGCCTTTCTTAGTCAGCAGATAATGAGTGGACACTCCAGCCCCTTTGAGATCCTTAATTAAGATGTTTCCGTACTGATCATCTCCAACTTTGGCCAAAATACTGCAACAAGCACCCATGTTTGCGAGGGTCACAAGTACGTTGGCACAGCTACCACCGGGCAATAACTTCTCTTCATGAACAAAGGCAAACCCGTCTTCACGGGGTAGATCCTCACATTGCAAGACAATGTCCATGGCTACAGCTCCCAATCCCAATACATCAACTTTCATAACTTAATGGTCCTCCCACATCTGGTCCTCCCCTTCCAACAAACATCATCTGAGCCAAGTCATCAGGTTTTAACCTCTTTAAAGGACCACACCAGACGTTTCGTCCCCCCTTGAGAACCAGGGCGCGATCTGCCACACGAAACAACTCCTGAAGATTGTGGGTTACCATCACAAGAGAGCGCCCCTGGTCTTTGAGGTCAATGATCAATTTCAAAACCCTTTCCTGCTCCACTAAGGCCATGCTCGCAGTGGGTTCGTCAAGCAGAATGACCTCTGGCTGAAAAAGGAGACAGCGACAAATCGCAATGGCCTGCTGTTGACCGCCCGAAAGGTTTCGAACTGGTTCGTTTATGTTGTATAGATCGATGCCAAGATTTTGAAGGAATTGAAGGGCCTTTTGGGACATGCGGTTCTTATCCAAGATCCGAAGAGGGCGAACGATGTATCGTCCTAAGTAAATGTTCTCCCAGACGGTCAGACTCCCGCAAAGGGATAAATCCTGATATACCATTTCAATACCAAGGCTTCTGGATTGCCGGGGAGAGTTGATAGAAACCTTCTGACCTCCGATGAAGATATCTCCACCATCTCTGGCTGCAACACCCGCAAGGATTTTCAACATGGTCGATTTGCCAGCCCCATTATCTCCAACCAGGCCAAGCACCTCACCTTGGGATAACTCCAAATGGGCTTGTTCTAAAGCGACCTTTCCTCCAAAGTGCTTGGAGATATTTTCCATTCTGACCAGATAGTTGTTCATAAATGATTTCTGTGTAGACCTTGGCCTGGATGGGGGGGGTAGATCCCCCATCCAAGTAATACCAATCATTTCCAGTCGGATAGTAAGTGGATATTATCTTTAGTCGCCAGGACACTAGCGACATAGAGATCATCGGGAATCCTTTTTCCCATGGCGGCGGCGATGGCCGCCCTGGTGCACAGCTCACCGATAACAAAGGGGCTGAAAGCAACTGAACCCGCAAGTCTCCCCTGGGCAATGGCTTCCTTGCCCTGAGGGATCAGGTCGATTCCGACAACCACCACCTGACCCTTTTTACCGGCTGCCTCAATGGCTTCAACGGCTGCTAATGCCATGACATCGTTTGCACACATGATCCCTTTTAAGTCGGGATGCGCCTGGAGCAAATTGGTCGTTACATTATAGGCCTTCATACGGTCCCAATCTCCCGGTTGAACCGACACAAGTTTGAGGGAGGGCTCACCATTGAATACGTCTTTTGCTCCATCTCGCCGCGCCTCGGATTGGGGGGCCCCAGGCAGCCCCTCGATGACAGCCACCTTCCCGCCTCCCCCTTTCTTAAGCCGTTGGGCGATGTATTCGGCTCCGATCTTTCCCTGAGCATAAAAGTTAACCAGTTCAATCGCAATCGGATCGGCCCCGGCCTCCCTGGCTGCTTTCACGTCGACTCGTTTTTCTGTGATGGTGATGATTCCTTTCTTCGTCGCCTTAACCAATCCAGGAATGAGGTTCTGAGCAGTGATCGTATGAGCAACGATCACATCATAATCCTTAGCCACCATGTTCTCCAGGATATTCAGTTGGGCAGTAAGGCTGTTTTCCTGGGGGGCAGCCTGCACATCGATTTGAATCCCGAATTCCTTAGCAGCGCTTTCGTACCCTTCTTTCATTGAAACCCAGAAAGGGTTGGCTAAAGTGATCAGGACGACCCCGATTCGTAAAGGTTGCTTAGGTTTGGGTATATCCCCTAACCTTGAAAAGGTCTCCATCCGGGATTTTTGAAAAAGCGTGGGTTCAGCCTGCGATCTCCCCACGCCCACACTATGGATTAAAGTAATTGCCATGATTGTGATCACCAAAGTACTAATTACCGCATTTAGTTTCTTTCTCATCTTTTTTCTCCTCTCCATTTTGTTTAATGGTGATTGATTATTCCCTTCCGTCGGATTCTGTCAGCCAGCACCGCCAGGATGAAGACCAGTCCGATGACGAGCTGCTGATAATAAGAAGGAACATTAATTATCGTGAGTCCGTTTCCCAAGATTCCAATGATCAAGGCTCCGAGTAATGTCCCGCCAATATTGGCTTCGCCGCCAAAGAAGCTCGTTCCCCCCATGACGACCGCGGCGATGGCCTCAAGTTCTATCCCCAGCCCGGCTATGGCTTCGGCTGTATTGAGTCGTGCCGTTACAATGACTCCTGCGAGAGCAGCCGTTGATCCCGAAAAGGCATAGGTGGCAATGAGGGTTCCGGCAACCGGCACACCCATTCGATAGGCTCCTTCGCGATTGTCACCCACTGCCCGGGCATTGGCACCGAATCGGGTCCACATGATAATAAGGTAGCCTACCCCAGCGACCATCAATGCCAAAATCGCGGAAAGGGGGACAGCCCCCCATCGGTCCATCCCGATTATACGGAAACCTATAGGCATCCCGTAGATAGGCCTGGCTTCCGTAAAGATCAGAGCCAGGGCCCTGAAAATGCCAGCGGTCCCAAGAGTGACGATGAAAGGGGACAGGCCAAGGGTTGCAATACCAAAACCGTTTAACGAGCCCATGAAAGCTCCTGAAAAGATTCCTAAAGCAATACATTCAGCGACTCCTATTCCATATTTCATGGTCCAAGCCATGATAATGCCACTGAGGGCAAGAATAGAACCAATCGATAGATCTATCCCTGCTGTGCCGATGACCAGGGTCATTCCCACAGCAGCGATGATAGGCACTGCCGATTGAACTAAGATATTGGTAAGGTTCTCCCAAGTCAGAAAATAAGGAGAAGAGATACTGAAGAGGCCTCCAATGATCACGATAAATCCTAGTAGGCCTAACCTTTGAAAACGATCAAAACGAGCCATATACCAATCCTATCGTTTTAATTCTTGGGCGATGATTGCAGCTCCATACGCTCCCACCATTTGAGGATCTTCAGGAATCTTTACTTCGCAGCCAAGTGCATCACCCAGCAGATATATAAGACAAGGGTTCTTGGCAACACCCCCTGCAAAGACAATATCAGGTGTCGTCGAAACCCGTTTCATCAGAGAAAGGGTTCGGTTTAGAATTGCCATGTGAATACCGCGGGCGATGTCCTCCCTTTTTTGTCTTTTGGCCAGGAGGGATGTCACTTCTGATTGAGCGAATACCGTGCACATGCTGTTGATCTGGATGTTGCCATCTGCACTTAATGCTTCTCTTCCGAACTCTTCCAAATCGTAGCCAAGTGTCTTAGCGATGATCTCCAGAAACATGCCCGTACCGGCCGCACAACGGTCATTCATCTCAAATTTGGAGACTTTACCCCTTTCATCTAAAGCAATTGCTTTCGTATCCTGGCCACCTATATCCAGAATAGCACGGCAACTGGGGAAAAGCGCTTTTGCTCCCCGGGCAAATGCCTTGATTTCAGTAACCGTAGGTACATCAAATTCAGTCTCAAAAAAATGTCTTCCGTAACCAGTGGCAAGAATCTTGTCAAAGGAGGTCTGCTCCATAAGTTTCTTGCATTGCTCAAGAGGATCATGGGTTGTGTCGGCCAGGAAAAAATTGATGATCTCTCCTCCCTCGACTGTGACCAGCTTAACGGTCCTCGAACCAATATCGATTCCTGCTGTCCTCATTTAACCTTTCACCATCTCCCAAAAAGCTTCAATTCGAACCCTTAACTGCTCCGTATCGGATTCAGAATAATCGGTTTCAAGATGCAAGAAGGGCAGATGGAAATTTTTTTCCACAAACTTCCCAATGCCGTAAGATTCCACATTGTAGGTGTGGCAAGCCTGCCATGTCAGGTCTACCACACCATCTACCAGAAAGTCTTTGATTAATTCAGCAAGCAACTCGTATCTACCAGGGTTGGGTGACATGACGGAACAGGGTGTTGCCAGATACTTCTCGGCAATGGCCTGAAGAGGTTCTTTCTCTTCATCAACGGTGAAAACAGATCGATACCCCCCGCAGGTTTCAAAGCACACCACATTAGCCCCCGCTTTTTCGATTAATCGAACCACCTTGTCGGAACCAATTCCTACAGGAACACCTGTGAGTAGAATCCTGGGTGTATTCTGGGTGAAAAGGCTTTCCTTCTGAAGCGCTTTCTTTTGAATTTCTTCAACGAACTCGTTCATCAGGGTAATTCCCAGTTTCTTATCCATAAAAAATCCTGTCTTAAACTTGATGTTTAGAAGCTCCATGCCGCTGATTGGAGAAGGTTTTATCTTCGCCAGGTCCATCAAGGCTTTCTTGGCCTTGCGTTCTTTGTTCGTCAGACAGATAGCACCGGACAGTCTTTCATCCGTAATTTGTACCCCGGCTTCTTTTTCCACTCTCTCTTTGAACCTTTTAACCTCTTGATACCAAAAGGATAATGCTGTTTCTGAGTCCTGATTCTGAGGCAACTGAAGGATGTAAATGGGTCGGAATTCTGCTAAAAGTTCAAACATCTTTTTCTTGCCGTCACATGTGGTCTCCCCTACCACCAGATCGGAGAAACGAAAATAAGGACACGTGTCGGTGGCAGCATACCCGTAACTGCTTTTGATCAGAGGACATAAGTTTCTTGGCAATACTTTTTCAGCCGCCTCAATGGGATCGTTTTTGGTACCGCAAAGGGAGACGGGAATCGCCCCGGCAGCGATGGCCAATTCCACCGGGGAATAAAGGCAATAGAATCCAATGACTTTTCTGCCCTCCCGCTTTGCTTGATCTATATCAAGAAGGTTCTGTTCCGAGATTTGTTGTAATTTAGCAAATCTCGCAAGGTTCATGGTTCAACCTTTTACCACCTCAAGGAAAGCCTCGATTCGAGTCTTTAATTGACCCATATCCTCCATTCCATAATCGGTCTCGATCTTCAGAAAAGGGACCCCTTTCTCCTGAAGAGCCTTCTCGACCTTATACGCCTCCACGGTGTAAGGCGTGCAGAACTGAATGCTGTAGTGAATCACTCCGTCCGCCTTGAATTCCTTGGCAAGATCAAGGATATGGTCAGTCCGCTCCTCATTCGGTGTGAAACAGGCGCAATCGATCTTGAAATAACGATCGACGATGGCATCGATCATCTTGTCCAACGTGTCTCCATAATCGCTTACCAGATCCCTTGTGCTTCTTTTTCCCACGCAGGACTCCTCTGCCACGACGACAGCACCGCTTGTTTCAATGATGAAAGGAATTTTCCAGTTAGGCACCGCCATCGGGGAGCCTGAGACAAGGATGCGTGCAGTCCCGTTTCGGCT
The DNA here is from genome assembly GCA_050014415.1 of Thermodesulfobacteriota bacterium. GTDB lineage: Bacteria > Desulfobacterota > BSN033 > BSN033 > UBA1163 > JBEKDJ01. The sequence continues at coordinate 8,261 of JBEKDJ010000014.1, forward strand.
GACACCGATTCTCCCTTTAACGCGCTCTTCAAGTTCATCACAGAGGGCATTGATGTTCTTGGTAAATCGAAGAGGGTCATCGTAAAAAGCAATCTGGTTAACCAGCAGGGCGTCCAGTCCGGAGATAGGAGAAGGATTGGCTTTTCTGAGGGCGCTCAGGCGCTGAAGGGCTTTCCGTTTATTGTTTGCAATCTTGATTCCTTCTCTCAGATTCTCTGGCGTGATCTTCCTCCCCGTGATCTCTTCGACCTTTTCTTTAAACTGAATCACCTCTCCCCTCCACAGGGTCCGGTCCCTTTCGGTCTTCATCTGGGGGATTTCCATGACATAGGTCTCTTTATAGTCATTCAGGATCTCATAAGCTTTTTTCTTACCGTCACAGGTGGTTTCTCCCACAACGAGGTCACTCGCCTGAATGTACGGACAGAGACCGGCCAGCTTGAATCCCATAAAGGATTTGATCAACGCGCAGGTATTGCGGGGGAGGACCTTTTCTGCCTCGTCAATTCCAATTTCAGCCCCGGCACAGAGGCCCACACATGTTCCTCCAACGGCTAAGATCAATTCCTCGGGCACATAGACACAAAACGTCCCGACCACTTTGTTCCCTTTCTTCTTCGCTTCCATCAACTCTTCAACCCTTAGCCCGTGGACCTCGGAGATCACGAAGTCGAGATATTGCATTGCCTTGGGTCGATTTTCCTGAGACATATAGATGTCTTTGTAAGCCTTTCCAAGAACAGCTAAGAGTTGATCATGACCCTCTAAATTCAAGCCCAAATCCTTCCACATTGGTCGATAATCTTTCTTTTCCATAGTTTCTCCTTTCCTCACCGCACAAAGGCGTTTTGTTCTTTTAAACTCGAGGGATTGGCTTCCGGCCAACCTGCGGGCAGGCGAGCATGCTGTCAGACTTGGATGACGGTTTATGGAGGAAAGGGAAAGATTGAACTTGGGTTAGACAGAGGAGTTAATTCAGGTTACAAACGAAGTTTTGAGATGCATCTTTCAGAAGATGAGAGCCTCCTGTCCAACCAACCCACTCTTCTCCCTGCCCTCTTAGCCGTGTCAGCCCAAACCTATGGGCATCCAGAGAATCATTTCATGGGCGGCATCGAAAAATCCAAACACGATTCATTGGCTCTCACCTCCCTCCATCAATAAACAAACTTTAACTAAATCAAAAAACTTTGTATGTCAAATTGGAATTCTCAATAGTATTTCCCTTGAATATCAAAAATCCTTATGAGCTTTAGATATGACCATGGAAGGAATTTTGGATAGGCAACAAAATTTGCAGCCCTTTGTTTTAGGCTTAAGATAACTATTTTTCCTATGATCCTCCAGTAAGCATAACGGTAAGGTGAATTTCGTCGCCATCCTTGACGGACTCAAGGAGCTCATTCGGGTAAGCGCTGGCATGATTCAAATAGATTTCGACGTTGTTGAGCAGTTTATCTTTTTTGGCAAATAGCGCCTTCTCCATTCCAGGGAATTGCTTGATGGGCTGGTTCAGACATTCACCCACAATACGGCCTCGCCCTCTAATGATACCACCTCCAAGCCATTGGTAAATTGCCGGTGGGTTTTGTGAATGGTTATCTTGCCAGGCATGTCTTACCCCTTTCCCACGAGAGATCCACATGATCACAATTCGGGTTTTTGTTGACTCTAGATTCGCTGAAGGTCACCTCCGCTTCTGCATTAGATGGAATTGCTATGCCCCTCATCTATACCTTGAATCGTAAATTGAAAGTCTGCGATTCTTCTTAGGTAGGTATTGACACAAGATTGGAATGAGATCTCTCGAGATCCCTCAGGATAAGATCCCATACTTGCTCAGCTATGCTTCTCTTTGAGTCTCCTGATCTTTACCTTTGGGCTTAACTCAATCGTGCCGCTCAAGGGATCCAGGCCCACGTTGTCCTTTGCAGTAATCAATGCGTTATAGTTTGTGCCCGTTTTTGAAACGGGGTTCATGTGTATCGTGCCTTTTCCGTAGCACGCCGGAATGCCGACCACCTCCGGGTGAATGAGCTCGGTCAATTTCACTTTTCCCCTCGATTTCCCATACCGTGATTCCACCTCCACCCAGTCTCCGTCTTTGATTCCTTTCTTTTTCGCGGTCTCCTTGTTGAGATGGATGAACATCTCGTAAGGATCATTCTCTCGAATTTCTGCTAGCCAGGGGTTCTCTTGAGTTCCTCCGGTGGCAAAAGGCATGAAGGAGGTCTTCCAGTTGGCCACCCAGAGATCGAATTCAGGAGGAGCACCAAGCTCATTGTTTGGAATCCAGTGGGGGATGGGTTCGAAGTAGGCAAAGAAGTCTTCCATCTCTTCTTCCCTCCATCCTGGAACCTTCACATTATCTCTCTTCAAGTTCTCCCGAAGGGCATCCCCGGTTTCTTTTGTATGTTCAAAATAGATCGGATGCCGCGTCTTATTGTCAGGCCAATAGTAGTAGTTGTAGCCTTCTTTCCCCGTCTTGGAGTATTTATAGATAAGGCCTTTTTGGAGACCTTCCTCAAAGCTGTGTTCCTCCCCGAATATCTGCTTGATCCTTCGGTCGATGATCTCATCCAAGGTATATCGCTTGTCGAGATCGAGCTTTCGATGATCTGTCAGCATGAAGGTCCGGTTGATGACATCAGTCAACCCTCTCTTCCCTTTCAGGAATCCTGCCCGGTCAGCCAGTTCGAGCATCATCTCATCGATCTGCATCGTATTGAACATAGGCTTCACGGGATTTCGACAGAGGGCCATCTCCAGGCCCCGCACGTCGTCTGCAATGGATTGATGGACGACCAGATAGAACCTACAGAACTTCCTTTCGAGGAAGTAGGATTCCGGAAGAACAATGTCAGCCATCATCGTCGTCTCATCAAATTGTGTGGAGACGGTAACAATGAACGGAACCTTTCTGAAGGCCTCGATGAAGATCTCTCGGTCGGTGATTGCCCGGATGGGGTTTCCACCGCAGACTAAAAAGGCTTCTATGGGGAAGGTGAGGTAGTACTCCTTCGGATTGACGATAGCCCTTACTGCCAAATGGGGTGCCGTGTGTTTTGTGGGATAGAACTCAGCCATATCGACATGGTCAGGCGGGAACTTCCATGGAACACCAATGGCCTCAAGGATCGGCGTCACGATCCCGTCTTCGTTGGGCCTGAGAGTTTCAGCAGAAGGACCCGGATTTCGATTTCCGGTGGCACCTCCCGGAACTTCCATGGCTCCCACCAGCATGTTGATGATCTTCGTCGCCAGGTCGAAGTACATGCCCCCCTTATGGGAGACAGCGCCCCGTCCTGATCCTGCAATCTGTACGGGTCTGTATGGAAAAGTGAAACCATCGATGACAATGGTAGAACCGATCATGGCGTGGTCGATGAACTCTCTTGTTGTAATGCGAATGGTTTCCGCGGGAACAGAGCTGATTCTTTCAGCCCATTCCGGAGTGTATTCTTTCACTCGCTCTTTGATCAACCGAAATGCAGGCTTTGCCTGTACACCTTCCACGATATATTCTCCTTCCAGGGCATAGTCCCTGATTGAAGGGTCGTCAAAGGTTTTTGCCTTCCCATCTATTGAATCCCAGAGAAGGGGCCTCTTTGACTTCGGGTCTCTCATGTAGTAGCCGTCCGGTCCGATGAGATAAGGGCCATTTGTCCGGTTCTTGACAAACCACTCATCAAACTTGCCGATCTCATAAAGGATGGTGTGAATCATCGATAACGCAAAGGCCAGTTCTGTCCCCGGACGAATGGGGATCCATCGGTATCCTTTCGAGGCCTCCACAGAACAGCGTGGATCAAGGGTCACCAGTTTCATTCCCCTCTCGATGGCTTCGAGGAACCGCCGGGTCGATCCTGGAGTCGCGACATTGGGACCGACGGTTCTACCGGGAGCAATGAGATAATGACAATACTGAAGGTCTGAAATGTATTCCGGATGCTGACCATGGACAAGGTTGGAGGCGTAGTGGATAGAGCAGAGGGGACCGTGAGAGCCTACCATATTCGGCGTCCCAAAAGCGTCGGCGAAGATCTGTCCCGGCACCTCGTAATTGGTTGCCTTCTCCACTTCTTTCGGCGTAATGAAGAGACTTTCAGCGCACCCCCACCCTTCCCAAATCAAAAGCTTGCGGGGATCTTCTTCGCGAATCTTTTTGAGTTTTTCTGCAACCGTGTTAAGGGCCTCATCCCAAGTAATTTCAACCCAGCCAGGGTCTATGTCCGGTCCCTTCTCCGGATTCGTTCTCTTCAGCGGACCTTTGACACGGTAGGGGTTATAGAGGCCCATTATCGAGGAGATAGAGCGAATGCAGATCTTTCCTTGATTGGTGGGGCAATCAGGGTTGCCCACTATATTGGTGACGATTCCGTCTTCAACGTGAACGAGTGTGCCGTCATCCGCCTGCATACACATCATGCAGAAACTGGGTATCCATCTATCCTCATCCTCCCTCTGTACTTCCTGGATTAACTCTTTCAAGTGGATGCCTCCTTCTAAGAATCGACAACAACCAAGGAGCTATAAAAATCAATCGTCCCAAGTCGTCAAGCGAATGTCGACTATAAAAACCATCTTCAGGATTACGGGATTACACCAACTCGTTTAAACAGAATTAGAGTCGCGGTGAATGTAAACATTTCTATACGCTGCTCAATTACTTCTCTGACTATCCCCCAGCAAGCATAACGATAAGGTAAATTTCGTCGCCATCTTTAACGGGTTTAACAAGTTCATTTGGGTAAGCGCTAATATTATTTAATAGAATCTCAACGTTGTTGAGTAGCTTATCTTTATTGGCAAACAGCGCTTTCTCCATTCCAGGGAATTGCTTGATGAGCTGGCTCAGACATTCACCCACTGTCCCGCCTTCCACAGCGACCACCTTTAGGCCGTTTGTTAATTGCCGATGAGTCGTATGGATGTGGACATTAACCGACATGACTTGCTCCTTTCTCACCAAAGATCCACAAAGGCCACAATATGAGTTTTTGCTAAGCGCATAAGCTGTGAGTCAATAGGCAACAGGTTCTCTTTGTCCTCACAAACACTCTTTAAATGAAAGATTTCAAATAACCCGTACCGCCTGTTACCTTTACACTTCTGACTTTTCACGTGAACCGCTGACTTCAAGCGCGGCTGTCCTCGCAATCCGCTCTAAAGCCTGAAGCGTCGTATCAATCTCCTCCGCAGTGTTGAAGTATCCCGGACTTAAGCGAATAGTGCCCAAGGGATACGTGCCCAATGTCCTATGAGCCACCGCCGCGCAGTGAAGTCCTGTTCTGACTTTGATATCAAATCTTTGATCAAGAATAGCGCCCACCTCTCCTGGTTCGTATCTTTTGATATTAAATGAGACGGCGGGTGCTTGCCTAGTTCCGTCTTTAGCTATATAGAGAGTAACTCCCGGGATGTGCAACAAGCCCTGGATCAGCCTCTTCGTCAAGTATTGCTCGCGGGCACGAATTCCATCCAGACCTTCAGCAAAGATATATTTCAGCCCTGCCCCAAGCCCACTGATTCCGACGCTGTTTGATGTCCCGCTTTCGTATCTATCAGGCAGAGTAGACGGTTGCTCCTCGAGTTCCGATTGGGAGCCGGTGCCACCCTCACGTAATGAATCAAGGTCAACTCGGTCCCCGATATAAAGCACACCGGTGCCTGGAGGTCCCAACAGCCCCTTATGCCCGGAAAATGCGAGTAGGTCTATATTTCCGGCCTGAACGTCGATAGGATAGTTACCAGCAGTTTGCGCTGCATCGACCATAAAAATCAATCCATGTTTCCTAGCAATCGATCCATATACTTCGATGGGGTGAATGCTTCCCGTCACGTTAGAGGCATGGGTCACCACGAGAAGTTTGGTATCTTTGGTGATCGCCTCCTCAATGTCTCGGCCATATACTACCCCAGTTTCTTTTGAAGGAGGCACTCTAGTGATTTTGACAGCATGACGCGCAAGTTTACTAAGAGGGCGAACAATAGAATTGTGTTCAAAGCAACTCGTAATGACGTGGTCTCCCTGTCTGAGCAACCCCTTCAACCCCAAGTTCAGGGCATCCGTACAGTTGAGAGTGAATATTACGCGTTCCTTTTGGGGTGAGTTAATAAGGCGTGCGACGAGCATCCTTGTTTCTTCAACCGCCTCCCTAGCAGCAAGGGCCAGGCTGTGGCTCCCACGTCCGGGGTTCCCCCCCTTGGTTCTGAGGAACTCGCTCATGGTCTGATAGACACTCTCTGGCTTAGGCCAGGATGTAGCAGCATTGTCCAGATAGATCACAAAACTCTCCTACATACCGATGTACTTTGCATAAAGCCCTCTTGCCACTGATTCGTCATCGGTATTTTTTATGATCGCTCGTCCATCAGGGAAGACGACCATTTCATGATTATCGACTTCAAAGCGAAGCATGAATTCGTTGTAACTCACTGGTCCTATCGGACTGAGGTAGGTTGCGAGCTTCTCAAAGGAGATTTCCTTTGCGTCGGGATTTAGGACCTGAACTGCATTTTGCCCGCAAAGGGAGATGGTTTTTGTTCCAAACCTTGCCTCTAAGAAATCGTATTTGCCTTGGCAGCTTGGACAGTCTGGATGATGGCCGATATCCAAATGCTTAAATTCGCTTTGCCAAACATTAACGATGATGAGACTTCGATTTATATCTTTCGACCCGACCAGGATCTTTATTGCCTCAGCAGATTGGAGTGAACCGATGATGAAAGGAGCCGGACTGATGACCCCTGCCGTTTCACAAGTGAGCATCCCTGCCCCCATATGCAGATCAGGATGGACACACCGCAAGCAAGCCGTTTCTCCCGGAATGATGTTCATAGTCATCCCTGATGAGGAAAGAGCTCCGCCATAAACCCATGGGATTTTATGTTTCAAAGAAACATCATTTATAAGACCCCGGGTCTCAAAATTATCCAGTCCGTCGAGAATAACATCTGTGTTACTGATGAACCTCTCAATATTCGCATAATTTACGTCTGCAACTATTCCTTCAATCTCAATCGAGGAGTTTATTTTCTTCAAATGTCGCTCAGCAGCTATGGCCTTTGGCAGTTGGTTCCTAACATCCTCCTCATCAAACAGTACTTGTCGGGCCAGGTTGTGATACTCAATGAAATCTCTGTCTATAATCCTGACCTTGCCCACACCAGCACGAACCAAAATACTGGCAATAATTGCCCCCAAGGCTCCACAGCCAATGATCACGGCACAACCATTGTTCAATTTCCTTTGTCCCTCTTCACCTATACCAGAAAAAAGAATCTGCCTCGAATACCTATCAATCATATCAAGATTTTCCTTCATGGGCTGATCGGACCTTTTCAACCACCTACCGGCGAGTGCGGAAGCCGCAAGGGAAGCATATTACCCGAAACAAAGGGATTTAATGCAAAGTTAATATAGAACTAAGCGATTGTCAATCCAGAGAGAATAAGTAAACTTTAAGAATAATGTTTTTTTGGGGAAAAAGATGACACTCATTATAAAAGGAAATGGAATACGTTTGTAATTTATTAATTATATTAAATGATTACAGAGTATTTTAAGAACATTGAAAAATTACTTGACAAATTTTATAAAGATGTTAAACTAAATTTTAATAAAACTATTTGAGAAAATCGTCTATGAAAGGGACTTCGACCGGGATGAAAACATCAACAAATGTTGATAATCACCAAGAACGGTTTGATCGATCTATGATGATGTCTTGCATGGCCATGTGTTGTCTGCTTGGTATGGGAGGTCCACCCATGTAAACATCATCACAGAACTTCTTGAATTGCCGGATAACCCACTACCAAGATGAATGGTTAGTGGGTTTTTTATTTTTTAACAATACTACAGGCCGAAGGAGGAAAAACAAAATGTCAGAAAGGAGATTAGACACATTAGCGCTTCACGCCGGGCAGGAAACCCCTGATCCAACCACAGGGGCAAGAGCAGTCCCGATCTATCAGACAACGTCGTACGTATTCAAAAGCACAGACCATGCCGCAAATCTCTTTGCTCTCAAGGAATTTGGAAATATCTACACCCGGATGATGAATCCTACAAATGACGTTTTTGAAAGAAGGGTTGCTGCGATCGAAGGAGGTACGGGCGCTTTGGCAGTGGCTTCAGGCCAGGCTGCCGAGGCCCTTGCGCTATTAGCCATAACGCAGGTGGGTGATGAGATTGTGTCAGCCAATAATCTTTATGGTGGAACATACCAATTATTTCATTACACGTTTCCCAAATTGGGAAGAAAGGTGAAGTTTGTTGACTCAACAAAGCCAGCCGAATTCAAGAAGGCAATAACGGATAAGACGAGAGCAGTCTTTGCTGAAACCATTGGTAATCCCAAGCTGGATGTTCCGGATTTTGAAGTCATCGCCCAAATCGCACATGGGGCGGGTATTCCTTTCATTGTTGATAATACAGTCGGCGTCGGGCTGGTTAAGCCCATCGACCATGGAGTGGATATAACCGTTCTCTCGGCCACTAAATACATCGGCGGGCACGGTACATCGATCGGTGGGGTCATCGTCGATTCCGGGAAGTTCGAGTGGGGCAATGGCAAATTTCCTGAATTCATTGAACCGGACCCAAGTTATCACGGATTGAAATTCTGGGAAACCTTTGGAAATTTTCCGGGTTTGGGAAATGTTGCCTTTATCATCAAGGTTAGGGTGCAACTTCTCCGTGATCTCGGAGCCACTTTGAGCCCTTTCAACGCTTTTCTCTTCCTTCAAGGGTTAGAAACGTTACCCTTGAGAGTAAAGAGACATTCCGAGAACGCACTCAAAGTTGCTCAATTCCTGAAGGGGCATCGTCTGGTTAACTGGGTCAACTATCCCGGTTTGGAAGAGCATCCAAATCATAAGTTGGCAGTCAAATATCTAAAGGGCAACTTTGGAGGTCTGGTGGGCTTCGGGATAAAAGGCGGATTAGAGGCTGGGAAAAGGTTCATTAACTCGGTGAAACTTCTTTCCCATCTTGCAAACATCGGGGATGCCAAAAGCCTTGTCATCCATCCTGCTTCCACCACGCATCAGCAATTAGCCCGAAAAGAGCAAGAGGAGACAGGAGTAACAGAAGATTTTATCCGGCTCTCCATTGGCCTGGAGGATATCGAGGACATCAAGGAAGATATTGACCAGGCCTTAAAGAAGGCAGCAGGATAATTTCTTGATAAAACCATCCATTAAGATAAGAAAGGAGAATAACATGGCCAAGTATTTTGATGATAACTCATTGTCAATCGGCAATACCCCACTGGTTCGAATCAATAGAATGGCTCAAGGACTCAAGGCCACGATTCTTGCAAAGATCGAAGGTCGAAACCCCTCGTATTCGGTGAAGTGTCGGATAGGGTCGAGTATGATCTGGGCTGCAGAACAGCAAGGACTACTTAAGGCCGGAATGGAGATCATTGAACCGACCAGCGGGAATACCGGGATTGCGTTGGCTTATGTGGCCGCTGCAAAAGGATATAAGCTGAATGTCACCATGCCTGAGACGATGTCCATCGAACGACGAAAAGTGCTTGCCATTCTCGGTGCAAATATTATCCTCACACCCGGAGCCAAAGGAATGAAAGGGGCGATCGAAGAGGCCGAACGAATTGCGACCTCGAGTCCCAATTACTATATGCCCCAGCAGTTTGAGAATCCTGCCAACCCGGAGATACATTTCAAGACCACAGGACCTGAGATCTGGGAACAGACGAATGGGGGGATCGATGTTCTCGTATCCGGAGTGGGTACAGGAGGCACCATCACGGGTGTGTCGCGATATATTAAAGGAGAAAAGAGGAAAAAGATGATGAGTGTTGCCGTGGAACCGGTGGAAAGCCCTGTGATTACGCAGCGCCTTGCCGGGCAGGAGCTCATACCGGGGCCTCATAAGATTCAGGGGATTGGTGCTGGATTCATTCCGGACACTCTGGATCTGTCGATGGTTGACAGGGTGGAACAAGTGACCAGCGATGAGGCGATCGAGCATGCAAGGCGCCTTTCTCGTGAGGAAGGGATTCTTTCGGGCGTCAGTTGTGGCGCAGCGATCGCAGTTGCTTTGAGGCTTGCCAGGATGGAGGAATTCAAAGGGAAGACCATCGTAACGATCTTCCCTGATTCAGGGGAACGTTATCTGAGTGGGCCGCTTTTCCAAGGACTTTTCGATGAATCAGGCCTCCCAACAATCTAGGATTTTGCTGAAATTAAGATAGGAATGTTAGGAATAAATCCAATGAGCAAGAAATTAGATCTCACGCAGGCAGATAGCGAAAATGCCGGTATTCTTGAAAACCGTTTGGCTTCAAATAAAGATAATGGCTTGGGGGTCCTAAAAACAAACTATTTTCAATTTGCACTTCCTCCCGACGAGCTCATCCTTGAGAACGGTGAAAAGCTTGGTTCCATTACCGTTGCCTATGAGACCTATGGCACGCTGAACGATCAGAGATCTAATGCCGTTCTGATTCTTCATGCCCTAACCGGCGATGCCCATGCTGCAGGCTTCCACAAAGGAGACGACAAACCGGGTTGGTGGGACGACATGATTGGGCCGGGCAAGGCGTTTGATACAAACAAGTATTTCGTTATCTGTTCAAATGTGCTGGGAGGGTGCAAGGGCACGACTGGTCCATCTTCAATCAATCCTCAGACTGGCAAGAAATACGGTCTGGATTTTCCCATCATCAGCATCTCGGATATGGTCAATGTGCAGAAGCACTTGATTGATTATCTGAACATCGATCAACTGCTTTCAGTAGCAGGCGGTTCGATGGGTGGAATGCAGGCTTTGGAGTGGCTGACGGTTCATCCGGATCGTCTCAAGAGCGCCATCGTTATTGCAACTTCGGCAAAGCATTCACCTCAACAAATCGCATTTCATGAGGTTGGGCGACAAGCGATTATGGCCGATCCTCACTGGAAAGATGGTCATTACTATGGTGGGCTTCCTCCAGCGAAGGGGCTTTCGGTGGCCCGTATGATCGGTCATATCACCTATATGAGCGACACCTCAATGGCCGAGAAATTTGGAAGACACCTTGGAGATGAAAAACTGCACAAATTCAGTGTTGGTTCTGAGGTAGAGGACTACCTTCATAACAGAGGGAATCATTTTGTAAAAAGATTCGATGCCAATTCCTATCTCTATATTACGAGAGCGATTGATTCTTTTGATGCTTCGAGAGGGAAGAACCTTTATGAAGTATTTAGGGAGATAAAAGCCAGAGTCCTTGTTCTGGCCTTTAAATCGGACTGGCTCTACCCGGCCTCCCAATCCCGGGAGATTGTAAGGGGCTGCAAATTGGCCGGGGTTGATACGACCTATTGTGAGATCGATTCAACTTACGGCCACGATGCCTTTCTCCTCGAGGTTAGGGAGGAGACACACCTCATTGGCCATTTTCTACAAAAGGTATCTTTTGAAAATGGGGTCACAGATGAATATGAGGTAAGGGATTATGCGATCTGAGCCTCCTCCATTAGAACACAGGGCCATCCTTCAGTGGATTCCTCCAGATTCATCCGTTCTGGACCTTGGTTGTGGTGACGGGGAGTTATTAACTTTGCTTGTCCGTGAGAGGAATATCAAGGCCCAGGGCATTGAAATTGACGAACAGGCCATCTATCAGTGTGTCGCCAGGGGGCTGAGCGTATTTCATGAGGACATCGATCACGGGTTATCCGATTACTCAGATCAGTCTTTTGATTATGTGATACTCAATCAGAGTTTCCAGCAGGTGAAAAACCCTGACATTGTATTGAAGGAAGCCTTGAGAGTGGGCAGACAAGTCATCGTTGGCTTCCCTAATTTTGCTCATTACCTCGCACGCTTACGGATCTTTTTTAAAGGGAAGACCCCGATTACGCCTTCCCTGCCACATGAATGGCATAACACACCCAATCTCCATTTTTTGAGTATTTCAGACTTTATCGAATACTGCCGTAGGAGAAACATCAAAATAAGAAAGTCCTTCTTTATTGGAAAAAACAGAAGGGCGGTGATATTTCCAAACCTGTTTGCACTGACAGGAGTATTTCTTATTTCAAATGGAAAAGCCTTTAACATCTATTGATTTTAAAAGAAAAATAGGAATCCACGGACCTCAATGGATATCTTGACCACCGAAAAAACTCCCGAGAAGAGAGATAGATTTCACAGCTGGATAAAGACCTTTCTTCGTTTGGATTGACTTTATAGGGCCTTACGGGTGTACTAAGAATATTTCTTCAGTTATAATTAAGAAAGATCTAACCATAAGTTATTCAGAGAAATATCATAGAGGTAAATGAGGAAGCATAATGCGAGACGAAACGGACCAGTATCTCATTGATGAGATTAACAAACTGAAGAAAGAGAAGAGTGCTGTCATCCTCGTGCATAATTACCAACGGCCTGAAATCTTCAAGATAGGAGACTTCATCGGCGACTCATACGGGTTAAGCCACGAGGCTTCGGAGACAAAGGCACGCATGATCATCTTCTGCGGTGTCCACTTCATGGCAGAGTCTGCTTCGATCCTAAACCCGGACAAGAAGGTGATCCTTCCCGCGATTGAAGCCGGGTGTCCCATGGCGGACATGGTTCAAGCAGAGGAGCTGAGGAGGCTGAAAGAACAGCACCCGGATGCAGCTGTCGTATGCTACATCAATACTTCTGCCGAAGTGAAAGCGGAGTCAGACATTGTATGTACCTCAAGCAATGCAGTCAGAATCATAAACTCCCTTCCTCACAAACGGATCATCTTCATTCCTGACAAGAACCTTGCGGACTACGCTGCCGGGCATACAGACAAAGAAATCATCCCGTGGAATGGCTTCTGCTATGTTCACACCAAGTTCTCCCCCGAGGAACTGGCTAAGTCGAAGAAACTGCTGAGGAATGCAAAAGTCATTGCGCATCCCGAATGCCCGGCAGGGGTAAGAGCGTTAGCAGACCACGTCTGCAGCACCTCCGGAATGGTTGGATACGCAAAACAGTCGGATGCAAAAGAGTTCATTATAGCAACAGAAATGGGGATGATCGAAATGCTGAGGCTGCAGGTTCCGGGGAAAACATTTTATACAGCCCCTCCAGGAAGCACTTGCGTGAACATGAAGAAAACCAATCTGAGGCTTGTGCTTGAGTCATTGGAAAACGAAGCCCCGATCATCACGGTACCGGAGGAGATACGGCTGAAGGCAAGAAAAGCACTGGACAGGATGGTTGAAGCAACAAAATGAAGGCGAGTGAGCTCCCCACGGCTTCGTCAAAATGACATTAGGCACGAGTGTAGAGATCCCTCTAATCCCCCTATGATGAAAGAGAGACCTTCAGTTCCCCACCTTTGGAAAGGGGGAGATGAACGGGGATTTACCGACCAATCTACCCCACAACGAACTTAACAAGACAAGGCTGACTTTGACGTTCCCATGCCGGGCTCCGAAATCCATCTATCTTGACAAATTCTATAAAGAAATATATAGTGATTTAAAACCACTCTTGTAGGAATATTGGATCATCAACAAAAAGTCGACAAGTAGTCAGGGATATTCTTGATATTGCATATAATTCCGATGGGTTATAAACTAATGCCAAGAATATTTCGAGAAGACAAGAAATATCTCCGCTTCGTACAGAACAGATATTTCAGAAACTGACGAGAGCAGGGATTATTGATAGCAAGAGAGGTCCAACAGAAGGGTACCTTTCGGCTAACAGGCCCGAGGAGACAAAAGCTGGTGAAATCATTCGAATCACCGAGGGAGGCATTGATCCGGTCCTCTGTATGGATCGTGAGGATCTAGACCAACCCTGCAGTAGATCAATAGAATGTGTAACTCGAACTATCTGGATTGAAGCCGAAACAGGTTGAACGCATATCTTGACTCTGTGAGCATTAAGGATTTATGTGAATAGGCTCAGGAAATGGGAATTAGAAAAGAGTTGGGTCCAAGATTCATGTATTATATTTGATTCGTTTGCAGGCTATTCCGATCCAGGTTGCTTCTTTTTTAAGTACAAAACTATAGAGTGGAGATTGATTTAATCATCAATCACACAAAAGAGGAGAGTTTAATATGGGAGATCTTTATCAGTTTGGCAAAATAGTGCGAAAATTATTATCAAAATGGAGTTAAAGTGTATGAATTTGTATTCATTTTTAATGGAAAGACTTGTTTTGCCAAGCATCGCCCAATTTACGGAGGTCAAAATTTGGCAAGAGTATAAAAAGATGATGAGGACGGAGGCGCTTAGCCTTGATGAGCTAAAGCAACATCAATTTTCAAAGCTTAAAAACATGATACATCATGCTTACGAAAACGTGCCTTTTTATAGAGAGAGATTCAGTGCAATTGGCCTATGCCCAGAGGATATTCGAAATAGTGAGGATATTATCCCCATCCCACCCACCACCAAAGAAGATATTATGTCAAGCTTCCCCGAAGGGATTACTGCACAAGGGATGGATAGAGCGCAATGGAAATATGTGGCAAGTTCTGGAACAACACGACAGATCATAGGAATACATGATTTCAAAAAAGCAAATACTAATTGGGCGGCTGGACTCAGAGCCCATAAACTTGCTGGAAACCATACTATTGGCAAAAGGTGGATGGAGATTCCTCCCCATATGTGTACGAATATTTGTGGAATAGATGATAGTGGTAAAGGAGAGAAATTTTTTTCAAGAAGAATGCTTGCTTTCCTTTTGAGAGGGAATTACGAGGGCCTGCGTCATCATATCTACCAATATTTTTATAGGCAGAGACAAAATATCTATCGAAGAATCACACTCCCCTCTTTTGGGTCAGAAGGGACAAATATACCTGAAAAAGATATTGAAGCCTATATTGATGCTATAAGAAAATACCAACCCTACATCCTTGAAGGACTGCCTCTCTATCTCTATACATTTGCAAAATACCTTATCAAAAAAGAAATTCCTCCACCAAAGGTTGGGGTGATCAAACCATTTGGTGGGTCCATGACGTCGGTCATGAAGGAGACAATCGAAAGTGCCTTTGCTTGTGAGGTATATGACACCTATGGCTGCAGTGAGATGGGATTTGTCGCCTGTGATTGCGAAAAACATGAGGGACTTCATCTTTTCATGGATCTTTATTATATTGACATCTTTCGCGACGGGAAGTCTGTTTCTCCTGGAGAGCTTGGGAAAATTTACATAACCGATTTGGAAAACAGGGCGATGCCATGGATTAGATACGATGTGGGAGATGTGGGTAGGTATTTTATCGAAGACCATGGCTGTGGAAGAAGATCAATAAGACTTCAGGTGGAAGGAAGGGTTGAGGACACCCTTTCCAATTCAAAGGGTGGCCTTTTTACAAGCGACCAAGTATTTGATTTTTTTCACGGCTTCAAAGAGATTGATCATTTTCAGCTTATTGAGAAATCGAAGGGTAATCTTGATCTGCTTTGCGTCCCAAATAATGGGGCAGATATCAATAAAGAGAAAATGATACAGGAATTCAAAAATTTTTTCTCACCGGATGTTCTTGTTAAACTATATATAGTAAAAACGATTAAAGCTGAGGATGGGGGGAAATTTAGGTTTATAAAGTCAAAAAGTTTCAAGGAGATATGAGATATTGCATTTGCTAAGCTTTCCGAACACAGATCAGGACCGATTCTTCAAGCCATCCGAATATTTTCCCCATTTGACCGCGCGAAGCCCTACCTTTCAAGGTGGAGTAAAGAAGCGGGGCTCAGGGTGAACCTTGAGTAAACCCCGGCCTTTAGACCAGGGAGCCGAGAGGTTCACTTCGCACTCGATTCAGTACCAATATCGCGGCTTGATGCTTTAGAATGGAAGGGTGAACTTAGAATTGAATACTTTAGAAATTCGTAACGACTTTCCTTTTTTAAAAAGGCTGATTAATAATAAACCCATCATATACTTTGACAATGCTGCGACCACTCAAAAGCCAAGGCAGGTTATTCAAACGATCTCGAATTATTATGAGAATTATTGCGCCAATATCCATAGAGGAATCCACACATTATCCCAGGAATCATCTCAACTCTACGAGGAATCACGAAGAAAAGTGGCACGGTTCATTAATGCAGACGAAAGGGAAATCATTTTTGTTCGAAACACTACAGAAGCGATCAATTTGGTGAGCCATTGCCTGAAGGGAGAGGGGAAAATACTGACCACTGTGATGGAACACCACTCCAATCTTCTTCCTTGGAGCCGTAAGAGAGATGTTGAATATGTTGATATCGACAGCCAAGGGAGAATTAATATCGACGATTTAAGAAATAGGTTAGATCGTTCAACCCTTCTTGTCACTGTAGGCCACATCTCAAATGTACTTGGCCTAATCAACCCAGTACAGATAGTTATTGAGGAAGCTAAAAGAAAGGGGGTGATATGCTTAGTCGATGGTGCACAATCGGTTCCACATATGGGGATTGATGTTAAAGAACTGGGTTGCGATTTTTTGGTTTTTAGCGGGCATAAAATGCTTGGACCATCGGGAATAGGGGTACTCTTCATTAAGGAAGATTTATACGAGAGGATGGAACCTTATCTTGTGGGGGGGAGTACTATAAGAGAGGTTCATCTTGACGGATACGTTCCGGAGGATCCGCCTCTTTGCTACGAAGCCGGTACGCCAAATATTGAAGGTGCGATTGGTCTTGGCAATGCAATTGATTACTTGGAAAATATTCAGATGGAAAATGTTTATACCCATGATAAGGCGCTTACGGAACTGGCAATTGAAAGGATGAAGAATATGAATAACTTAGAAATTTATGGCAGTTTGGATCAAAAAGAGAGATTATCCGTAATCACCTTTAACGTAAATGGGATGGGATGTCATGCAGTGGCGAAAGTCCTCAACTTAAGGGAAAACATTATGATTCGCTCAGGTTTTCACTGTGCCCAACCCTTGCATGACAGGCTTGGGACAGGTCCAACTGCCAGGATTTCATTTTATATCTATAACAATGAAGAAGAAGTGGAAATAATGGCGGAGCTGCTGAGTAAATTGGCCCGATTCATGTGATCCCAAAATTTCTTAAATAATAGTGACTTCTTACACGTTTGATAAGATTTATCTAAAGGTCAAAGGAGGACCGAGATGACCGAGAAGAAACCAATTTTCACTCCAGTAAGTGAAAAAGAAGTGACAAGAGCCATTGTGGCCGGGTTTGCAAAACAGTTTATTGAATATGTGGAAAGTGACTGCCTCATTATTGGAGGAGGACCAAGTGGACTGATGGTTGGAAGGGATGTTGCCTCAAAAGGGGTGAAAACCCTGATCGTGGAGCGGAACAACTACATCGGGGGTGGTTTCTGGATTGGTGGCTATCTGATGAATAAGGTGACCGTCAGGGAGCCGGGGCAAGAGATCTTGGAAGAGTTAGGAATCCCTTTTGAAAAGGCGGTCAAAGGGCTCTATGTCGCCGACGGACCTCATGCCTGTTCGAAGCTGATTGCAGCGGCCTGCGACGCCGGAGTAAAGTTTGCCAATATGACGATCTTCGACGATGTGGTGATGAGAGAGGGGAACCGGGTCTGTGGTGCAGTGGTGAACTGGACCCCCGTTCACGCTCTTCCTCGTGAAATTACCTGCGTTGACCCGATCGCGTTAGAGGCCAAATTTGTGGTAGATTCCACTGGTCATGACGCGTGCGTGGTAAAGAAACTCGAGGAGAGAGGTATTCTGAGGACCTCCGGTTTCGGTGCAATGTGGGTAGAGCAATCTGAGGATTTGGTGGTTGAACATACCGGACAGGCTCATCCCGGTCTCATCGTGACAGGGATGGCCGTAGCGACCACTTATGGTTTGCCGAGGATGGGACCCACTTTTGGAGCCATGCTGCTTTCAGGTCGCAGAGGGGCTCAAGTCATTCTTGAAGAGATGAAGAAGAATTGAAGGATTTCATCCATCACATTCCGGCTTGCATCGACTTATATGAAGAAGGGGATCTTAGAGGCTTGAACCTTCAGAATCTTGGGCAGTATCTTGCAGAAAAAACTGGGCTCCGTTTCCGTAACCAGGGGAATATCTATAAAAGACTTTCTGAAGAAAGGCTCGAGGCCGTAGCTCAAGAGTTGGCCAGGATCAAGGTGAAAGATCCCGGGAAAAGGTTTGCTCTAGGAATACCGCTTCAGGCTGAAATTGATTATGAGAGGAGGAGAGTCAGGAGTACTGCCTGGAGAGTTTTTGGGATCGTTTACGAGGCGGTCTTGTATCAAAAGATCGTTTCAGATTTGATTTTCGAAGATGGGCTAGCCTTAGACCACTGCTCCATCCTTTTCACCAATCAACTTTTTGCGACCTGGGACCGGGATAATTGGCGATATCATGCAAGAGTCAGCCTCTACGGTTTTCCTAGTCTCATCTCTATTGTAGGTTTAGTGGAAGCACCAGCAAAACCTAAAGAATTCTACCTAAGGAAACAAATGGGATGGCCTGAGGAGTTGTTAAAAGAGGAGTATCAAGATCGGTTTCTCGACCATGATGACTCGAGGATAACGGAAGTCCTAAAGGGATATGCTGTACAGGCCCTTCTTTTCCATGTCACGGGAGACCCTTTCTGTGAAGACCGGGATTGCCGTCTCTTCAATAGTCATTGGCAGGAAGAGATTCTTCGTTGCCAGATAAATGGCTGTTACGAATTCTGTCCATCGCACGAAGAGGTCCTCAACAGGTTGAATGAACGACGGAAGAGCGAGATCAACCCTTCAAGATAACCAGAATGGGAAAAACATCCCTTTGAGGAATACTGGATGGCAAAGTACCCAAAATTCTTCATCGAGCATTTCCAAAACCCCAAGAATGCAGGTGAGATTTCAGATCCCGATGGAGTAGGGACTGTGGGCAACGCCTCCTGCGGCGATATCATGCAGATGTTTATCAGAGTTAATGGGAATAGAATCTCACAAGCCACGTTTAGGACTTTCGGCTGTGGGGCAGCTATTGCAACCAGTTCCATTCTTACAGAGAGGATTAAAGGGTGTACGATTGATGAGGCCCTGAAAATATCGGAAGGAATCTCAAAAGAAATCCTATCGGAGTTACCCAAGGAAAAAATCCCCTGCTTCAACCTGGCCACTCATGCTTTGAAGCTGGCGATAGAAGAATATCAGTGTAAACAGGCTGGCCTTCACCCAAAGGAAGGCTTCGATTCCCTAAAGAAAGAAGCAGAGAAAGGTTGATAAAGAAAATGTCATGGGCAAAGAAGAAAGCCGTCTTTTTCATAAAAATCATTCCTTGCAATACCCGTTCAAGATCTAGAATAGCAGTAATGAATTCATCAAACAGAAGCTGCTAGTTTCCAGTAGGAGTTGGGGGTTTCTTGATCACGTACGCATCATACTCAGCTCTTAATTCTTGTTCAAAAGATACAATGAAAATGCGGTCAGCAGAATCTGGTCAATTCCCTTGTTCCTTCGGCCATGGGCTACCCTGAGAGAGAGTCACTTCCTCTTCTTTTTGCTATCAAAGATAAATCAGAATAAGAGACATCTCTCGTTTGAAAAATGGCACAGTGGGGATCCTTGCAAATCTCTTGGCACCGATTGCGATATTCCTTACTTCAAATGGAGAAACCGGTGAAATCCACTAATGAAAAGGGAGGACAGAAGCCTCCAGAAGTCCCAGATGCTCGCTAAATGATAGTACCTATGCTATAAAATAGATCCAGATGAAAGACTCATTCTATATCCAATGGCACATCACCAATCTCTGTAATCTGCGATGCGGTCACTGCTATCAGGAAGATTTCTCAAATCGCGACGATTTGGATGAGTCAGGTCTTAAGAAGATATCTGATAACATCCTCTACACTCTGGAGGAATGGCGTAAGAAAGCCTGTATCCATTTCACCGGTGGAGAACCACTGTTGAAGGAAGAGCTTTTCCCCCTTCTGAGTCATCTCGATCAGAAACCCTTTGTTGAAGAGTTAGGGATCATCACCAACGGACTTCTTATCGATCGAGGGGTCGTCAAGAGGTTGTCTGCTTTTTCGAAACTAAGGAAGATCAAAATCTCCTTAGATGGAGCCAGTGCGGAGATTAACGATTCCATCCGTTCCCGGGGGAGTTTTGGGAAGGTGATGAAGCATCTTTCCCTATTCAAAGAGGAGGAAAGATTTGAGGTTATCCTAATGTTCACCGTGATGAAGAGAAATTATAGGGGTCTCTTGTCCTTCCTTAAGCTCTGCGAGGATTTGGAGGTCGATGGATTGATCATCGAACGGTTCATACCATGGGGCAGAGGTAGAGAGTTCAAGGAAGAGGTCTTAGATCAGGATCAATGGAAGGAAATGGTGGGTACACTGTGTGATTTTTTTTCTATGGAAAGGGAAAACAATGATGTTCTTTCCTACCAGGCATTTCAAGTCAGTTTCGATAGAGGAGAGCAAGACCTCTCAGGTGCGCCCTGTGTCATCGGGGTGGATGGTCTTTGCATCATGCCAGAGGGGAGTGTTTATCCCTGCCGAAGATTTCCCATCACAATAGGAAACCTCCTGAAGGACTCTTTGAAAACAATATGGGAAAAATCGGAGATATTGGAGAAGGTTAGAAGAAAAGAAAACCTCAAAGGGAAATGCGGAAGATGTCCGATAAAGTATTGTCGAGGTTGTCGGAGCCTAACATTCTGTTTGACTGGAGACTATCTTGAAGAAGATCCCCATTGTTGGTACGACCTTGAATAGTTTAGTCTTGGATTCAAACATTAGAGTTCAGTCTCGTTAAGGCAGTATTA
>JBEKDJ010000015.1:0-29895 GCA_050014415.1 Thermodesulfobacteriota bacterium
ATGGCTTGTTCTTTTTATCGAGCTCATGCAGTGCTTATACCACGTTTTGTCGCTTCGCGAACCTGTTTTCATCCGCCCAGCAGAGCTGGGCGGTATTCAACAGGTATTTCTTATAAATCCGGCTCCCGGTGACCTTTGCGTTCACCAGAAGATGAAATGACAGCCATGATATCACTCTTTCGTGAGATCCAAAGCGCTGAGGTGGATGAGGCGTATCGCATCTATATAGAGGCTTTTGATTGGCTAAAGGCCAAAGGCGTACGGCAGTGGCTTGTGCCACTATCCAAGGACAAGTACCTCGACCGGCAGCAAAGAGGAGAGAACTTCGGTCTTTTCATAGGCGCTAGAGTCGGCGCCATTGTGTCACTCGCCTGGGAGGTGAGTCCATATTGGCAAAAGGAAGTCGGCGCAGATGCATATTGGTGGCTGAGCACGTTAGCGGTCGCGACAGAATTCCGAGGTGAGAAGATTGCCGAACAGATGGTATTAGAAGCCGAGAATTGGTTACGCGGCAAAGGGGCAACAGAAGTGTTCGTCGATTGCGTCGACGAGCGAGGGTTTTTGCCCTCCTTCTACAAGCGGCTTGGATTTGATGAAGTCTGTCGGAAGTCTATCACCTATCCTTCTGGTAACACGTTCCCGATGGTTCTGATGAAAAAAATGAAGCTAAACCAGAGGCCACAGCTAACTCCGAGTAGCCGCCGCACGACTACTCCCCGTGGCTGAGCTATTATGTTCGGTGGTCGTACTGAATTGAGAACTTTGCTGCATTATCAACCTGGCTGGCGGGAGTGATATGTAAAATGAAAGGCATGACGGAGGCAGGTGATTAACGCGACTAGATAACAAGACTCCGTTCTGCTCTCTTCTTGTAGCTATCCATTTTGCTATGCTACTCTTGGTTTGGAGGATCTAGGCCAAGAGATTGAGAGGAGGTGAAAAATCATGTGGTGGTGGATCGGTGCAGTCGTTGCCTGGTTGATCGGAGCCGTCTGAATTGTTTTTATCATGGCGGACGTGCTCCGCGGTAAAACCTCATGGTTCAGTCCCAAGCCGTTACCGGGTTATTTGTTCCACGGCGTGTTTGCGGTTTTGGCTTTGTGGCTACTGATAAAAGCCCTGAGTGCGTGAGAGCTGCCAGGGCACAACAAACCCCGAAGAGACGCAAAACGCGGCGTCTCCTTACCAAACTCTGATGGAGGTGCATGATGAAGAACACGCTCTGGTATGTGGCCGGCCTCTTGCTACTGGTGGTGGGGCTGATATGAATTGTGTACGTTACGGGAGCGGTCTTCTCCCGTTCAGAAGGATTCAGTAGTCTTAGCGGGTTGTGGGGCGCGTTTGCATTTCACGCGGTATGCATGGGCCTGGGTACAGCCCTGGTCGGCAAGGCAGTTGCTGCCCGGCGTGCAGGTTAAGAGAGGAACAAGGTTCAGACATTGACGGAGGATAAGGAATAAAAGAAGGGGGGCAGTCTACCTATCAAGGTGGCTCTACCGGATCGTCAATGAAGCCGGCTCCCTGTGAGCTTTATATTATGCCCTGAAATTAGAGACACTGATTTGGTGGGTTAATGAGGTGACAAATGTATAATGAATTTTATGGTTTTTCAGAAAAGCCTTTTGAAGTCACACCGGACCCGAAATTCCTCTATTTTACTTCTAGCCACCGAGAAGCACTGGATACTATGATCAAGGGCATAAGAAATCGATGGGGTTTTATTTGCATCACGGGAGAAGTCGGAACGGGGAAAACGACCCTTATTCACTCGTTGCTCAATAGACGCGATGAGAAAGTGAAGACGGTCTTCATCTTCCACACTCTAATTACCTTCAAAGAATTACTGGGAAACATCCTCATGGAGTTAGACCAGGAGGTTACGGGGAAGAGCAAAGAGGCCCTTTTGAATCACCTCGTTGAATATCTATCGCATGGACTCTGCGGCGATGAAACCCTGGCGGTGATCATCGATGAAGCGCAGAATCTTTCAGAACAAGTGATCGAAGAACTGGGAAGGTTATCCGAGCTGGAGCCCCGGATATCGGTGCGGCTTCAGATGGTTTTTGTGGGACAACCAGAGTTTGAAGGTAAACTGAATTCGCCAGGTCTAAGGAAGCTCAATCAAAGGATTGGGATCAGACGTGAAATAAAGGCCCTAACCGAAGAAGAGTCTAGAGAGTATGTTGAGCACCGACTCAGATTAGTCGGAAGGAGCAGTGCAGAGTTGTTCACCCCGAAGGCCATGTCCATGATTATCCGTCATGCGCAGGGAATTCCACGAGTTATCAACATCCTTTGCGATAATGCCTTTCTGATCGGCTACGGTTTATCCAGAAGAAAGGTCGACGAGGATATCATTCGCGAAGTCAAAAAGAATATGGAAGGTCCGGAGTCTCAGAAGGCTCCTCTCACTAAAATCGGCATGGTGGTTAAGGAATTCCTTCTGGCCTCCTTTGGTAGAGACCTCTTTCCAAGGAGAATCTTCTTGATCCTCCTTGCCCTGCTTTTTCTGGGAGGCCTCGTTTTTGTGATGCATGGATTCTTACAGCGAAGGCCTTTAGACACACGGAGCATTGAATCCATAATGAATCCACTAGTCCGCACTGAAGCCTCTTCAATTTCACCCTCTCCTCAGGCAGCACCAGAACAGACTTCGGATTTAGCCAATCGCTTACCACCTGTCGGACGGGAGTCGGTTCTCAATGAATCCCTTCAGCATGTTGTGCCACCATCTGCATCTTCTATGACGCGAAGTTCAGGAGATATGCTGTTAGAAGCCATCCTAGTCCAAAAAGGGCAGAGCATTTCTTCGTTGGCACAGAGATATTACCGCAAGGCCAATACCACTCTCATTGACCTAATCTTAGATTTCAACCCGGAGATTACTAACGTCCATCTCATTCTCATAGACCAAAGAATTGAGATACCAATAATTATGGAAGAAAGGCTAATCATCCAATCACCCGATCGCACTTACAAGATTCATGTTGGAACTTTCTGGACTCCTGACTTCGCGAAATTTTACAGACATGAACCATTATTAAAGGGAAAAGATATAGAGATCTTCGACAGAAGAGTGGCACCCGGAGAGACGTGGTATCAAGTCGTGGTCGGGAAGTTTGGCAATAAGGATGAGGCCCTTAAAGTGATCGATCTCCTTAGAGAAAAGGGTTTGCTGCCCCTTTTTGGAGGTACCCTCAAACTGGAGTGACAGAGTATCTGGTTTTTCTTCGGCGTGCCTGGCAATATCTGGGGAGTCCGGACGTAGTGACGAATCAGGAGGATCAGATTGCCTTTGATCTATCCATGCGCTAGTTGATAATGAACTACCTTTCTCCGCTCCTGGGGGAACTTCAAGACAATTCTGTGCTTTGACTCAGTTTCGTCAACTTCGAATTGCATCGTTCCTTGGTTCATCTTAACAACCATGTCAACCAGTCGTAACACAAGATCGGACACGACTTCTTCCTTGGCGATTGGGACTCCTAGTCCCTTCTCGGATTCCTCCTTCGACTCGCCATACCCTGTAAAAACCACCATGATCTCGACAGACTTCTCATTCCTCTTGAAGAATTCCTGATCCCCAACGCCTTCCCTTGGAAGAACGATAGATCTGGCCAAGAATTCAACACTCCCATGAGAAGGCATCAAGGCGATTGCATATTGGAGAACAGAATCCAAGATGAATCTTAATTGCTCATCAGGCACAATCGCCTCGGGAAGATCTTTCTCAAATTTCTTGAATATCCTTGCCTTCTTTTCTTCCAATCGAAGGTAATGTCTCTTCAACGCCTCTTCGATAAGCCTGCTCACGGTGTCTCTTTTTATGATTGGCGTAGTCGATTCGATATATCTGAGAAAAGTATTGAGTAAGAGATTCTGTTTCTCAACATCCTTGGTGATCACCTTATTGAAGAACTCCCCAAACTCTTTGTCACTAAACTTTCCTCGAGAAAGTTGTGAAAAGTTTTTGATAGAGTCAAAGGCACTTTGGGTGCGACGGATCAATTCAATGAACAAGGATCGTTCCACTAGAGACTCTCTATCCCGCCTTTCGATGGAGGTGGCGGGGCAGAAAACTTGAATAATCCCGAAGATACGAAAGGGTCGCTTTGATTCCCCGCATCGTCTCTGGAGGTAATACCGATATAGTAAGTTCCTTCTTCAAAAGGGAATTCAGGCCATTCATCTGGGACGGTCAACTCCGTTTTTCCAATGACCTTCCTGCAGATAATTCCTGGAGTAGCCTCCCACAGGAATCTGCCGGAATCGAAAATGGTGCTGTCCTTGCTTGCATAGACCATATAGCTGGTGGCCTCAGGAACAGGTTCCCACCAAACTCTACGCTTATGAATTAATGGCATTATGTTTCCTCCTTTCAAAAACCGTCTTTGATCTTGGGACCATCGCGATATACGAGAGCAATTTTGATGCCTAAGTTTTGGATCTATTATAACCGGCTAATATCACGGAAATTCTGCGAGAATCCGGCATTTCCAGAAAAGTCAAAAGTGGAAGATCTTTTCACAAAACTCCCAATTTCTTTCCTACAAAATCGGAAAAACGTTTTCCAGGCGCGGAGTCACACAAAAAATGCCCCGCCTTGAGGGGGATTCTCAAGACACGTCTCTCGGGAGTCGGACATCCCAAACAGGAGGATCTTTTCACCCTCGGCTAGATCCCGTACGTACCTCATCCACCCCGCAAGACCGGACTCCCAACAGGGAGGTGTTACAGCACGCAGATATGATCATCTTTGTTCGGCATCAAAGATACTTGTCAGGCCCTGCCTTGTCTTGAGACTGAAATCGGATGCAGCGTACAGCTAGGAAATTGAGGATACCCTCCTCTTTTTCAGTAGTAACTGCCAGACTTCTTAGATCATAGAGGACTACCCCGCGAGGCGAAGCAGGAATTCCTTAGGAAGGCTCTTTGGTTTGCCACTCAAATCGAGGCAGAGGTGCCGAGTTTCTCCTTCGGCGATTACCTCCTCCTCATTTCTGTCTCTGCGCAGGATCTGATACCCAAATGTGACCATCCGCCTATTCATTCCTTTCAACCGAGTTCGCACTGTGATTTCTTCATCATATCGGGCCGAGTAGCGGTACCGACAGTGTACATCGGTCACAACGAGTCGATATCCCAAAGTCTCCAAATCCGCATAACAGAAGCCTCTCCTCCGGCAAAATTCTGACCGCCCTACTTCGAACCAGACGAGGTAGTTTGCATAATAAGCCACCCCCATCTGGTCTGTTTCTGCATACCTCACTCGTATCTCTAAGTCGACGGAACCCGTCATCGCCAATAACTCCTTCTGGCCTCTGGATCACTATCCTCGGATGTTTCCCACGCATGGTGGTAGCAGAGAGTTCAACGATTCGCGCCTGCCTGCCGGCAGTGGGGGCTCATGGGTTCACCTCAAACATCTATCATCATTCATTTCGGTCGGCCATTTGAACCCAGGCCCCCTTGAACTTTATCTATCCATTTACAAAGCTCTTAGATACTCTGGCCGGAGCAAAGCTGGGTCTTTTCTCCGGAGGACTTCTCGGATGCGTCGAAGGGCTTCCTCTTTTTCTTCTGGTATCCGTACTCTCAACGGGAGATAATTGGAGGCATGGTTTGAGGCAAAAAAACCTCGCGTGAATTGACAATTCTCAATCATCCTTTCCAGCTCTTGGATCAGGCCAAAGGGAGTGGGCAGTTCCAATCTCCCCGCCTCGATCTCCCTTTCGATGGCCGTCCCTGGGACAACCATGAGCGAAAGAGCACCCGCATAGTCAGGGTCCATTTCCGAGAGAACCTTTCCCGTCTCCTCAGCATGGACCTGACTGCGGTCTACACCGCCGATGCCCAAGATGACGGTCACGGAGAGCAGGATCCCTGACTCCTTCACCCTTCTGCCAGCGCCGACCAGTTGATCCACAGTCGCATTCTTCTTGATCCGCCTCAATACCTCTCGATCTCCTGACTCGACTCCCAGGTAGATTATGCCCAAACCCAGGTCTTTGAGTCTTCTTAGCTCCTCGACATCCTTCCGAAGGACATCCTTTGCATTCGCATATATCCCCACTCTTTCGAGCCCCTTGAATCTCGTCTTCAAATATTCTAGAGTCCGAAGAAGTTGTTTCTGAGGAATGGTCAAGGCATCCCCATCGGCCAGAAAGGCTCTCCGAATCCCTGGGCGATATGAACTCACGTCATCGATGTCCGCCTTCACTTCCTCAAGACTCTTTATCCGGAAGGATTTCCCTCGGTAGGCTCCACAAAAGGTGCATCGATTGTAGGAGCAACCTACCGTCGCCTGGAAGATGAGGCTCTCCGCCTCACTGGGGGGTCTGAAGATCATCCCTTCATATCTCATTTCGAATTCTCCCTTCCCTTGGCGGGGAAGTCAAATAGATAGATGATCTCTCCTTCTTTAACCATCCCCAACTCCTTCCGTGCGATCTCTTCGATGTAGCGCTTCTCATGCTGTAGCCGTCTGACCTCTTCTCTCAACCTCTGATTCTCTTCTTCGACCTTTATGTTCGCCTCTTTGATCCGGGCCAGCTCCTTTTGAAGGTGAAGAAGGTGGAGAATCCCCTTTTCCCCAAAGAAGGTGAGGAATCCCAGAATCAGAAAAGAGACAAGAATCAAGAGGAGAAAACGCTTTCTCTTCACTTCACGCTACTTACCTTTCCGCTGAGCTAAAACTCGAATATCAAACCGCCCATCCTTCTTGAGATTTGAACTTGGTCATTCATCTCATCCCACTTTAGCGGGATTGAACTTTGACATTTGGACTTCAGATCAATTCCTATTGCAGTCTGAATCTTATGGGGATCGTCCCCCATTGTTCTACCTGAGGTTGATCCTTTGGTAGTGGAGCAAACCGCCACTGTCTCACGTATTGGATGGCGATCCGCTCCAACTCTGCATCCCCCTTGACCGTTGGGATGACTCGATCCACCATCCCATTCGGCAATACATGCAGTGTCAACTCAACTTCTGCCTCCACTTTGACTTTAACCCCAGGAATGCTGGGCCTTTCGAGGATTTTCCGAGTGGAAAGAGGCCCCTTGATCCCCAACAGAATGTTCTCCTCTATGGGTTTTTCTTGAGTTGCCTTCTCCTTTCCGTTCAGAAGCCTTTCGACCACCCTCTCAGCTGCCTGATCCCTCAGATGAGTCAGGTCGATGGGATCCTTCATCAAAGGCAGCGAAGGCTCTCGATTCAGAAGACCTTCCTTCTTCTTTAAATACTCTATCAATTCCTTCTCCATCTCCTTGAATTCCGTGGAATCTGTCAGGGCTTTGACCCTCTCCTTCTCTGGGAGAGCATCTAATTTCCTCGGCCGAGGATATTCAGGAGCGAGGGCCCTCCAATCGTAATTGGCGCTTTCCTCTCGCATCTTCCTAAGAATCACTTCCTCTCGTATTCGTTTCTCCTCCGGAGGGATTTCTCCTCTCTTCCAACCTAAGATCCGTTTGGTTTCCCTGGTAAGAGTTCTCCATCCTTGCTCAAAGCGGATTTGCATCTTGGGGTTTAAAAAGAGAATCCAGGACAAAAACCCTATGAATACCAGGGAAGCAGTGATGACAAGGAGGGTAAACCGCTCTTCCCTTTTCAGTCTTCTTCTCATCAGCGGTTATCTCCTTTTTCCAGTTGGTCGAGCGTCCTCCTTGCCAACTCTCGTCTGTCTTCTCTCCTGGTCTTTTCCAAGAGTTTTTGGTAGACCTGTCTGGCCTCAGGGATCTTCCGCTCTTCCATATAAAGGGATCCCAGTCTGAGAAGTGCCTCCTCCAAAACTTCCAATTGATGAGGATAGAGGTAGATCACCTTCGAGAATTGAAGGAGCGCCAGGTCCTTGTCTTCTGCTTCTAAGTAGGCCTCTCCTAATTTGAACTGGGCCTTACTGGCCACCTGCTCCTCAGGGCTTCGAAGGGCAAGGGAAAGTTCGGTGACGGCATCTTTGGGTCTCTTCTGGGTAAGGTAGAGCAAACCCAACCTCAAATGGGCCTCGAACAGGATGTCATCATTGGGGAAATTGACCAATAATTCTTTCAAGACCTTTTCTGCCTGGTCGGTCCTTCCCAAGTTTCGATATCCCTCTTCCATCCCCAGATAGACTCTCTTCATCAAGGGATGTTGTGGAAAATCCTGGATCGCCCTCTCAAACCGCTCCAATGCCTTCGGGTAGTCTTTCAGAAGCAAGTAGAGGTCTGCCGACTCCACTAAGACCTCCATCATGAGAGGGCTCTTGGGATAATGCTTGATGAACTTCTCCATCTCTTCGATCATCTCATTCCATCTCCTCTCCTGTTTGAAGAGAAGAGCGATTCGAAATTGGGCCTCTTCAGCCAATCCAATGTTCGGATAGAGATGGATCAGCTCTCGATAGGTCTTCACCGCCTTATCCCTCATCTGATATTGCTGGTAGTAGTCCCCCAATTGCATAAGGGCTTGGCTAGCCGAAGGATGTTGAGGAAACCGTCTTAAGAAAGCTTCCACGCGGGCAACGAAGGCCTCATATTTCTTTTCTTGATAGAGGGAGAGAACGATTCCGAAATCGGCTTCGGCTGCCTCTTTCGATTTTGGAAACTCATCCATCACCTTCTGATAGGTCTGGCGGGCTGTCGAGTATTGCTTGAGATTATAGTAGGCATCTCCCATCTTCAGGAGGGAGGAAGGGACCAAGGGACTTTCAGGGTGAAGCTGGACGAGTTGTTGAAATGTCGTAATAGCGTGATGAAACTCCTTCTTCCGGAAACGGGACACTCCAATCCAGTATTGTGATTCGTCACAATAGGGACTCTGAGGATAAGAGTCCGAAACTATTTGAAACTGGCGAATCGCTTCATCAAAACTCTCCTCTCTGTAAGCAATCCATCCGAGCAGGTAGAATGCCTTTCCTTTATCCCCATTCTCTTCGGTTATGGATGTCAACCGCGTCAAATAGGCCCTTGCCTGTTTGTAATCGTTCTGGTTCAAAAAACACTGACCCACCATGAGGGCGACCGGAGGATCGGTGTGATATTCAGGAAACTCTTCTATCATTCTTAGGAAATAATCATTGGCTTCCTTCCACTCACTCCTATCAAAATGGTACCAGCCCAAGCTATTCAATCCTTTGGGATATAAGATCGGATCTCCCTTTAATCGACCTACATATCCAGCCCCTTTTGGAAAATCCCGTTTCAAAAGTGAAGCCTCTGCCGACCAGTACAGGACTTCGTTCTTTTCTGGACGGTCTGGAAATTCGTTCAGGAACCTCTCCCAGTATCCAGTCGCCTTGTCATACTCCTTCTTATAATAGTTAACATACCCCAATTTCAGCAAGACTTCAGGCTCCAGGCTTGCTTTTCCTTTCTCTATCAATACTTGTTCATAGGCAGCGATCGCTCCAGAATAATCATTCTGATTGAACAGACACTCTCCCAACATGAAATAGATCCACTCCTGAAGATCGCTCTCAGGATAGGTTCTGAGGAACTCGCGAAAGGTCGCTGCAGCGTTCGAAAACTCCTTCTTATCAAAATAGTACTGTCCGATGTCAAAAAGGCTCTGCTCCGCCCAGGGGGTGGGAAGAAAATGAGAAAGAAATCTCTGATAGAGGTGAGTCGCCTTTTCCACCTCATCATTTCCGAGGTAGGTCTTCAATATCCCCCAGAAACTAGGATCCGAGAGCGCCGTCCCGGGATAGTCCAGAAGGATTTTCTCGAAAAGATCTCTCCCCTCAGAGTATTTTCCGAGAGAGACCTGGCTCCAAGCCAATGCATAACGGCAGCTCTCCACTAAAGGATGCTTTGGAAATCGCCTCCAGAAGGCCCTAAACTGGTCTGATGCCTCGTTGAATCTCTGGAGTCTGAAATAACTCGCCCCAATCAGATACTCCGCCTCTGGCCTCCATTTTCCTTCCGGATGCTTCTTCAGAAGAGTCTCCATGTCCTGGAGCGTCTCTGTATATCGCTTGAGAGAATAAAGACAGTCACCAGACCAAAAAAGGGAAGATTCAGCAATAGGATGGGAAGGATCCTTTTCGTGGACTTGACGGAAAAATCGATGCGCTTCCTCATAGGCCTCCTTTCTTAACTGGACCCATCCGCAGGAGTAAAGGGCAAAGGCATAGAATTCACACTGAGGATATTTCTCCACCACTTTTCGAAAGCAAAGAAACGCTTCATCATCCATTCCCTGATGAAATTTTACCTCTCCCATCCAATAAAGGGCAGGTCCAGCCCAGACACTCTCTGGGTATTCTTCGATCAATCTCCGAAAGGAATCAACGGCATCTTCATAATGTCCCTTAAAATAGTCGTACCTCCCCCGCTCATAAAGGGCCTTATCTCCAACAAACGTCTTGGCAACCCCAGTGGTGAATCTGCCTGAATATGCACAACCAGGGACGGTTGTTGAAGGACCCATTTTCTTCATCGGACCAATCGCATCCTCTCCCAAAGGAAGGGCATCCGCTCGCGGTTCCTCCTTCACCCCCTGTCCAAGGATAGGTGGAAGAGAAGGCTCCCTTTTTTCTCTCCATTTCGTCTCCTCTTTGCCAATGAAGGTAATCTCAGATAGTCCTGTCCGGCTGCGCTGCTGTCCTTGACCTTCGAGAATAGGAAAGGATAGGCTCAGGGAGATCAAGAGGCATAGGCTCAGAATCCTTGACAATCGGTTGAACATTTTCAAACTCCTATCGTAAAACGTTACAGAATTGTCCGGTGATTGTCAAGGATCGACAAAATCTCGTTCACCCCCAGTTCTTCCTCTCACCTTTGGTCTGCACCGAATGAATCCATCTTGTTCCGTGGCCAACCCCCTATTCAAGGCTTCAAGAGGCTGGTCTCTCATAGATCCTTCAGAACCTGACCTAGGAATACAAGGAATATTCTTGTTGCGCTGAGGGCCGCGCGCCCTAGGGCAAAGCGGTGAGGTCTCCAAAGCCTTAAAGAGGGGTCGGCCAACTGGTTAGTTGCTGGTAGTCTCAGCGCCTCCGAAAAGCGGGGCTGGGCGAGTTGACAAGGTTTTTCTGACTGTGGTAGGCTGATGGACGTGAAAGAGAAAGGCGTAATCATAGGGGTATGTCTGACGCTATTCGTCCTTATCGCCGATTGTTCGGAGGGCAAGAGGGTGGTTGAATTGGACCCAAAGGGAGATTTCAAAGCCATGCGTGAACGGATGGTGGAGACTCAGATCAAGGCAAGAGGGATCAAGGACGCTCGTGTCCTCTCTGCAATGCTTAGAGTGGAGCGCCATCTTTTCGTTCCGAAGGAATACCAGAACTCAGCTTACGCCGATCAACCTCTACCCATCGGAGCAGGTCAAACGATCTCCCAACCTTATATCGTTGCCTTGATGACAGAGCTCTTGGAACTCAAAGGAGGAGAGAGGGTTCTGGAAATCGGAACAGGTTCAGGCTATCAGGCAGCCATCCTAGCAGAATTGGCCAAAGAGGTGTACACGATTGAGATCGTAGAGACACTATCTTCCTCAGCAAAAAGAGTTCTATCGGAGTTGGCTTACCAGAATATCACTGTGAAGGTAGGAGACGGATATCTCGGATGGCCAGGGGCCGCACCCTTCGATGCCATCATCATCACCTGTGCGCCCGACCATGTCCCGAACCCGCTTTTGGAACAGCTGGGAGAAGGGGGACGGATGGTGCTGCCAATAGGAACCTATTCACAGGAATTGCAGAAGTTGATCAAACGGTCCGGGAAGATCGAGAAAACCGATGTGACCCCTGTCATCTTCGTCCCCATGACCGGCGAAGGAGTAAAGAAAGGGAAATGACTGGGTGATGCGAGAACAAGAGATTGGGAGATGGGGTAAGGATGAAGTTAGCAGGACTCTCTTGACAATGGATAAGCCTTTGGAACTGGTAGAGCGAATCGAGACGATGGTGATGAGATTTGGGGATTCCGCTCCAACGGAGAAGCTTGTCTGATCATTTGCAGAAGGACGGGCACTTGGTGGGCCAACCTGAAATCACTGTTGAAGGAGACACGGCGAGAGGCCACTGGATTGTGTATATACTCTTTTCTGAACCTTCGGTACAATGGGTGCAGGGAAGGAATGACTGCGAATATGTAAAGGAGGATGGAAAATGGAAATTTAGTAAGCTAAGATTCCCTAGAACACTTGCTTCGCAACCTTTTCTATTTCCTTGAGCCAAAAAAAGAAGATTAAGAACGTCAATGGGAACTCTAACATAAGACAAATATCCTAAACCAGAAAAGGAGGAGAATCGTGATAAATAAACAGACAGCTCAGTTTCCCATCGTATATGCTAATTCCATGGGATTGGGCAGGATAGCCATTGGTTGGGGAGCTCACTCCACGGTCGGCAATGAATGCAAAGCAGCCGGGATTAAAAAGGCGCTTATCGTAACCACCGGCTTGAGGGGAACTGGCATCATAGACGAAATCAGGAGCATCTTGGAATACCATGGTGTTTCCGCTGAAATATACAGCAAAGTGACCTCCAATCCTAAGGACTATGAGGTGATGGAATGTTACAAAACATTTAAGGATTCCCAGTGTGATGGAATGGTTTCCGTAGGGGGGGGAAGTTCACATGATTGTGCCAAGGCCGCACGCATCGTTGCGGCTAATGACGGCTTGCATATCTCTCATT
Source organism: Thermodesulfobacteriota bacterium (assembly GCA_050014415.1). Lineage (GTDB taxonomy): Bacteria > Desulfobacterota > BSN033 > BSN033 > UBA1163 > JBEKDJ01. Next base: position 12,620 of record JBEKDJ010000015.1, read on the forward strand.
TCCAGATGGTGATAGATCCGCCCTGGATGCTGGAGATGCACAAGTACAAGCCGGTCAAGATACCGCAAATCTCGGTGAACACCACTGCTGGTACAGGTGCAGAGAGCTCAGGTGGTGCTGCTATTACACACACGAATCTCAAGGTCAAGCGGCTGGCGGCTATTCCGGGGACAGCTCCGAATATAGCCCTCAACGACCCTTTGCTTGTCCGATTGCAGCCGCAGGATCTTGCCGCGCAAACAGCCTGGGATGCTTTTTGTCATGCCTTCGAGTCATACATATCCTCGATCCAGTCTCACTTCAGTTTGGCCTTAGCCTATCGCACCATCAAGCTGGTGGCGGAAAATCTGAGAGAGTTCGCTTATAACCGGATGAATCATACAGCCTGTGAGAATATTGTCTGGGCGGCTTCTATGTCTGGGGCTCTTGGCTTGTCATTCGGGGGAGGAACAGGGATCGTCCACGGGCTGGGTCATGGACTTTCAGTGTTAAAGGGCGTTCATCATGGTCTTGCCAGCGCCGTGGTCACTGTCCCTGGAGAAAGATATAACCAGGGCGTATGCCCGGATAAATTTAGTCAAATGGCCGAAGCAATGGGGGTGGACATACGGGGTCTTTCAAAAATGGAAGCGTCCGATAAGTGGTTTGAGGAAGTTGAAAGGCTTTTAGAGGATCTGAATATTCAGACTGGAAATCTGAATAAGCAATTTGGGCTGACGAAAGAGGATTGTCCTCATATCGTCAAAGTTCAATACTCTGTTGACGTGACCAGGCCGGGCAATCCGAGAGACTATAATTTCGATGAGTGCCTGGCACTACTGGAGGGTTTATTATAGAAGCCTTGGGAGTAAGTTGGCAGCGGCACAGCTTGTGGAGCAACGAAAGGAAGGAGTCCACAAGAAGAAAGGAAGCCAGTGTGGAAATAACGATCTCTATATTCACGGACGTGCCCCCATGCTTGTCGTCTCCTATCAAGCTGCTTTTTCCACTTTTCCATTGCCTTTATCTATGACGCAATATCCGTCAGTCTCCTATCCAATAGGGGGGATTACTTTTTCCCGTTTTTCTTCGTCCTCCAATATTCCAGCCTCTTCTTGATCTCTCTTTCCAATCCCAGCTCTGTCGGATGATAGTAGATTCTTCCCTTGAGGTTCTCGGGAAGATACTCCTCCTCGATAAAGTGCTCTGGATAATCATGCGGGTATTTGTACCCTTTCCCGTAACCCAGATCCTTCATCAATGACGTGGGAGCATTTCTGATATGAAGGGGGACAGGCATATTTTCGAGTTGCCGGACATCCTTTTCAACTTCTTGGTACGCAGAATAGAGGGCATTTGATTTTGGAGCAGTGGCCAAATAGACAGCAGCCTGTGCAAGGGCAAGATTCCCTTCAGGCAGGCCGATAAAGTGAAAGGCCTCCATCGCCGCAACGGTCACCTGCAAGGCCTGAGGATCCGCCATCCCTACATCTTCTGAGGCGAACCGGATCATCCGGCGCGCAATGTAGAGGGGGTCCTCACCAGCTTCCAACATCCTTCCCAGCCAATAAAGGGCGGCATCAGGGTCACTTCCTCTCAGGCTCTTGTGCAACGCTGAAATGAGATTATAATGTTCTTCCCCCGACTTGTCGTAAAGATATGCCTTCCTTTGCAGAACCTCTTTTAAATCCTCTTTCTTGATCCGACGGACACCCTCCTCATCGGGGGAACTAGTCAGGACAAGCATTTCCAACGTATTCAAGGCCGCCCTTGCATCTCCATTGGCTAACTGGCAAATGCCGTTGATCACCTCTGGTTCGATGGCGGTTGGGAATTTCCCCAATCCCTTTTCTTTATCCGTCAGAGCCCGGCTCAAGATCGCTCCGATCTCTTTCTCTGTCAAGGAATTCAACGTGAATACTTTGGAACGAGAGAGCAGAGGAGAAATAACCTCGAAAGATGGATTTTCTGTCGTCGCTCCGATAAGGATAATCGTCCCTTTTTCGACATGAGGAAGAAAGGCATCCTGTTGAGCCTTGTTGAAACGGTGGATCTCGTCCACAAAAAGGACCGTCCTTCTTGCCTGATATCTCCTTGTCTCTCGGGCTTCTTGAATCACCTCCTTAATTTCCTTAACACCCGCGAGAACGGCGCTGAAGGCTGAGAATTGAGCCCCTGTGGTTGAGGCGATGATCATCGCCAGGGTCGTCTTACCAGACCCGGGAGGCCCCCAGAGAATCATCGATGGGAGTTGATCCGTCTCGATAGCCTGCCGGAGGATCTTCCCCTCACCCAGAAGATGATTCTGGCCTACAAACTCCTCCAGCGTTCGAGGTCTCATCCGATCGGCAAGGGGAGCCTCTCTTCCGAGGGAATCCCGTTCTTTCATCTCAAAAAGATCAGCCTGCTTTTTCAACTACCCTTCTCAGTACCAATTAAGGACTGGGTATCTCCCAATTCTCAATGATGAATTCTCAATTCTCAATGGTCAATGCCCATTGCTCACTGATCATTGCCCATTGATTATTAATCGTCCGTTGCTCATTGCCCACTAATCATTAATTGGTATCTCTCAATGCTCATTGATCATTGCCCATTGATCATTGAATTCATCTCTTTCATGATTTCAAGCATCGCCTCATGAATCAGTCCATTGGAGGCAAGAACCTCTTCAGAGTAAATGTCAAAAGGCCGGCCCTGAAAGTCCGTCATCTTTCCTCCGGCCTCCGTGACTACCAGACTCGCCGCAGCAACATCCCAGGCGTGAAGCCTTAATTCCCAGAATCCGTCGAAACGGGCTGCTGCCAAATAGCAAAGATCAATAGCTGCAGAACCTGGCCTTCGAATTCCAAGGCTCTTGATCAAAAATTGTCGGAAATACCGAAGGTATCGATCAGGATGCTCCCGGACATCATAAGGAAAGCCCGTACAGAGAAAACTACGGTTTAGATCATTGTTGCGAGAGACAGAAAGCCGGCTTCCATTTAAAAAGGCTCCTCTTCCCTTTTCAGCATGAAACATTTCATTGAGGACGGGGCCATAGACGACTCCCAACCTCACCTCTCCATTTACCTCTAAGCCGATAGAGACGCAAAAAAAGGGGAACCCGTGAAAGTAATTGGTCGTTCCATCAAGTGGATCAATCACCCATCTCCATGGGGACCCCTTTCCTTCAAAAGGACTTTCCTCGGTTAGGAAATCGTGATCAGGAAAGGTATCGGAGATCATCTGGACAATCGCTTTCTCACAGAGCTTGTCCACTACTGTCACTGGATCGATCTCTCCTTTATACTCGACGGAATGGGAATGACCGAGGTGTGACATCTGGATCCGGCCAGCCTCTTTCGCTGCAGCCATTGCGATTTGAAGAAAGCGGTCGTCTTCTCTCATTTCTGCTTTCCTGAGAGCTCTAAAATATGATGCACGCTCTCTTGACTATACAGATCTTCCCGCCTTTTAATTCATTCCGTATCTGTGTCATCAGTTCCTAAACGATGTAATCGGAGATTTCTGAGCATCCTCAGAAATCTCCTCTCATCACTCCTTGACAGCTCCTTTACAAAGACTATATGATAGCCATAAAATCAAGTCAACTACTATCATCGACACACGTTTATCCCCCCCCACGGGGGATGGAGAAGTCGCCGATGGGCCATAGCCGCTTTGGCGATGGCGCGGTGGGAGTGGATGTACTTGGGTCCCCCTCACCTTAATCCTCTCCCCCCCAAGGGAGAGGATGTTTTTGGTGGGACTAGGACTGGAGAAGATGAGATGAAATTCGAGACCTATGGAAACTGTTTTGTTTGCGGGGAAACAAATTCGGGAGGACTGCGATTGCATTTTGAGATCGATCAGGATAGAAAAACCCTCAAAACAACCTTTACGGCAAACCCTACCTATCAGGGTTGGGATGGTATCGTCCATGGGGGGATTATCAGTACTCTGTTGGATGAGGCCATGGCAAAATTGGTTTATGAATTAGGTTATCAAGCTGTGACAGCTTCTTTGGAAGTCAAGTTCAAGAAGGCAGCCCCGATCCTTGAACCTTTGCTTGTCTATGGAGAGATTACGGAAGTGAATAGGAGGTTAATTAGGGCAAAGGCTCATATAGCCAGAGAGAACGGAACCGTTCTGGCAACAGGGACTTCCACGTTTGTCAAACAAAGGGCGAAATGAGTGGAATTCTCATCTTTTTTCGATCAGTTTTGAAAAGTTGAGACCGAGGATCTTTCCCTGATCTTCATCGGAAAGGCCTGATTCTTTCAATTCTTGGAAATACCTTGGAGGAGACAGGAGCGGAAAGTCTGTCCCAAAGAGTATCTTCTCTGCCCCCACAATCTCACTCACAATGGCATAAATCCTCTTAGAATAGAGGAAAGGAGAAGCCGCAGTATCATAGTAAACATTGGCCATGCGCTTCACCACCTCTGGCATCAAGTGATAGAAGGGAAGGCCTCCTCCCCAGTGTGCCAATAGGATGGGAAGGTTTTGAAAGGAGAGGATGAGTTCATAGAAGCGTTCCAGAGGGGTCGTCCCCTTCCCAGGATAGGAGTGGCCAAGGCGTTCATTGGTGTGAAGAAGGATAGGAATTCCATGGCTCTCCATCCGGGCAAGGATCGGCTTCATTGAGTCGATGTCCTGAGAGGTCATTTCACGATCGTAGAAAGCAATCTCGCCGACCCCTTTGGCTTCACCCTTCATCATTCTTCGATCCAATTCCCTCGCTGACCAATCGGGATTTGAGAAAAGAAGGGAGATGAAGACGATCAATCGATTCGGGTATCGTGAGGCAGACTCTATCAGGTATTCATTATGAAGAGAACAGAGATCCGGACGCCCCCAAGGAAAACCGCAGACCACCGACCGTTCCACCCCAGATGCATCCATCGAGGCGATCAAATCCTCAACGCCTGCCATCCTCGTTTTCGGATCCTCATAGAGAGAAGAAAACCCTCTGTCCATTTGACAGAAGGCCCTTCGATCCTTCCTCACCTCGTCCGGAAAGATATGGGTATGACAGTCAATGATCACGGCTTACCCTGAGGCCAATCAGCCTCTTATTCGAAAAGACTCACGTCCCCTTTCCCTTTTCGAATCACTTTCGGAATCTCATCGCTGAGGTCGACGATGCTCGAATGTTCAGCAACGATCACTCCTCCATCGATGACGAGATCTAGTTGCTTTCCGAAACGCTCCTCGATCTCAGTGGGATCGTTATAAAGCCCTTCATTGGGCTTATCAACACTGGTGCTGATGATAGAATGGCCCAATTCCCGGACGAGGGCGAGACAGATCTTATTGTCTGGGATGCGGATTCCAACTGTCTTCTGTTTTGTCAAGGCCACCTTTGGGACCAGTTTCGTCGCCTTCAAGATAAAGGTGTAGGCTCCTGGAAGAAGGCGTTTCATCATTTTGTAAGCATAGTTTGAGACGTAAGCATAGCGGCTGATATCTTTCAAATCAGCACAGATAAAACTGAGGGGTTTCTTCTCGTCCATCTTCTTCAGTCGATGGATTTTGCGAATCGCCTCTTGGCTGAAAAGGTCACAACCCACCCCATAAACTGTATCCGTTGGGTACCCGATGACTCCTTCCCCCTGGAGAACTTCCACGACTTTCCGGATCAGCCTCGGCTGTGGATTCTTAGGATTGATGCTGATGATCATGACTTCTTCTCCCTTCCGCTATCAGGTTCTTCTGGAATTTAGTTGCTAAGATTAGGATTTAACCCTGCGTCGCACGCCGCAGGATTCATTCCCGCCTTGGCGGGATTCGACCCGCTATACTCTCACAGTATTATCAACCTTCTAAAAGATGATCCCATTATCATAAACCTGCAAGATGTGTGAATCCAGTAAGACGTCGTGGGGCAGGATCTTGGCCTGCTCTGGGCGGTAAGCGCAGTCTTGAAGGATTGCTCAGCCCGCTGGGGGTGGAAGGTAAAATAACCAACATCTCGAGGACGACGAACAAACCAATTTGAAATTAGAATCCCGATTTCTGGGTATCCCCTCAGATGCAGATCTCCTTTTCGAATTCTTTCACCCGAACCCCTCTGAGGAATCGTTTGTTATAATAGGGTGTGTCCAAATTGTCAACCTTCACCTCTCTTTTGAGAGAAGAAGCATGGACAAATTCATTGTTCCCAATATAGATCCCGACATGTGTGCCGTTGGCACGATGGGTGCGAAAAAACACCAGGTCACCCTCTTCTAGTTCTTTCTTCTCTACTCCCTTGCCGAAATGTAATTGTTCACGGGCCGTTCTGGGCAGATCGATACTGAAGATTTGGTAAATCTTCTTCACGAAAGCCGAACAGTCAATCCCCTTCAGCGTGGACCCTCCCAGCCGATAAGGCACCCCCAAAAAAGTCTTCACCACCTTGACAAAAAGGTTTCGTTCCTCGAAGCTACTCCATTGCCCCACTGGTTTGTTTGATGTCTCCTCTTGTTCACCCTCTTCATCCGGTTCCACTGGCGGTTCTTCAGAATCTCCCGGCTCTTCTCCCTCCTCCATTTCCTCTGCCCTTCCAGTTTTAGGAAGGGTAAGGACCTGCCCGGTCTTCAGGGCCGTTGATTGGAGATGATTGATCTTCTTGATCTTCTTCACCGAAAGGCCCACTCTTTTTGAGATACCATAGAGGGTATCCCCTTTGTGCACAATGTAGGATTCCTCTTCAGCTGGTGCCTTTTCTGTTATCTCCTCAGAAGCCCTCTTGGCTGTCCCATCCGTCTGCATCCCTCTCTGGGCGGGAATCAACAATACCTGCTTCGGTTTGAGATTATCTTTCTCCAAACCGTTAGCCCTTCGAAGCACCTCCATTGGAACGCCGAATGTCCTCGAAATCCTATAAAGGCTATCCCCCTGCCTCACTATATACCGCGATTCAGCTAATCCCTTCTGGTACAGACCAAGCAACAAAAACAGGAAAACCAACCCTACTGCTGAAAAGCGCCATCCTCCCATCAAAAAGGCCCCCTTTCTTTGTGTAGGATTTCCCCCTTTTTTCATGACGATTTTCGCCTTACAGGCTATTATACCTTCATGCCCTATCCGCAAAACCAGTTTCCCATCCTTATACAAAATCTGCCCTCAGAAGTCAAACCCTTAAATGCCAACTCTGAAGACACTATGTCGCCATAACGGAAATACCATCCTTGTGACTCTCAACAAAGTGGTAAATTGCGCAAAATCAACGAGATAGATATTGTAGATTCTTCTGGTGAAGCCCGAGAATTGCGTCGCAAGACGGTCTCAAAGGACCATGCAAACCTTGTTTGGACCTGGCTACGTTGGGTTGGGGATGTCTACCTCTATTCTTGTGTGGGTGATCCTAATCTTCGCGAAGGACGATTCGGACGACGATGCGACCCTCCTTCCGGGGCATGGGACTCGCTGGTGCTTCCCCCTTTTCTTCAATCTCTCTTCTTCTCATACCCGGCTCAACACTCGAACCTCCCAGAGCGCTTTTTCTTGGAAGAAATTGGTCTCTCTTCTCGAGAGAGCCCAGCCTTGCTACATCCTTTTCAAATTCTGACAATGCGAAATCAGGTAAAGAGGCAAGAAGGGTATTTCTCTCTGAAGTGATGATCTCTCCGCCAAATTGCCTAACCAGTTCGTTGAGTTGAGAGAGGATCTTCCCCCGATCAGTAACTTTCATGACGATCTCTTGAATGGGTTTTGCATCGAGCGGGACCTTCTCTTTCGTGTCCGTCGTCTTCCCCACTAGTTCCGGTTCAGATGGTTGAGCTTTCGAGACCATTAGTTGATCCCATTTCTTCTCCTCTTTTCTCTCTTCTGAAACAATACGTTTGTCCTCTTCAATCTGCTTCAAACGCTCCCCCTCAGGGGGGATTTGTTCGAAAACCTTCTCCTGATTCACTTCTTTTGAAGCCACCTTTGGTTCCAATTTCTTCCATTCAGAACGGAAGACTTCTGAACGGGGAGGTTTTGATTGCTCGACATTCTTGGTTACAGAAGGTGTCTGAATGGGCACCATTTTCGTGATATAGATCGCCAATAAAACGATAGCTACCATCGCCATTGCCTGGATGGGAAGCTTCCATGAGAGGGCCTTGTCAAACCGTCTCCAGCTTCCCTTCTCGCTCATCGGACCTTTTTTCTTCCGATCCTCCAACTTTTCAAGTATTTCTGAGAGGAATCCCTCAGGTACCTCCACTTGGTCGGCACAGTGCAACCAGCAGAGCATCTTGTCAAACTGCTCCAACTCCCTTTGACACTCCGGGCAGGAAGCAAGATGTTCTCTTATAGTCCTCTCTTCCAATGGATTTAGTTCCCTTTCCAACAAGGAGGAATACTGATCTCGGACTTTCTCGCATTCCATCGGCTTCACTCCTCTATGCTAATGGGTGGATCTCTCCAATATCTCCCTGAGATCCATTCTTGCCCGGTGGAGTTTCGACTTGATCGTCCCTTCTGGAAGATGAAACAGTTTCCCAATCTCTTCATAGGAAAATCCCTGGAGATCTCTCAGAACAACCAGTTCTCTCTGATCTTCCTTCAGTTTGAGAAGCCCCTTCTGGACGAATTGCTGAATCATCTTCTTCTCATACAGAGCTTCAGGACTGAGAGAGGGATGAACAATTGAGGTCGCTAGGTCGCTATCCTCTGCCCCCACGGGATCTTCCAAAGAATCTGAATTGAAGTACTGCCTCCGTTTGAGGTATTTCCAACGGTTTCGACAGTGGTTCAGGGTAACCTGCGTTAACCAGGCTTCAAATTTGACCTCTTCTCTGAGACCCCTGACCGATTCGAAGACCGTGAAAAAGACCTCCTGAGCCAAATCCTTTGCCTCCTCCATATTACCCAGCATCCGGTAAGCAATGTTGAATACCTTCTTCTGGTAGGTGAGAACCATCTCTGCAAAGGCCTTTTCATCTCCAGCCTTGCAAGACTCAATCACTTCTCTCTTGGTCTTTGGAGGAGTTTCCATTGAAACCCATTCATCCCCTTCTATAGACAACAGAAGATCGTTTTTTGTTCCAATCCTGTTTGAATCTAGGTTAAATCATTAAGACGGATGAAGCCGTAAAGAGTCCTGGTTTGAGATTCGATTCGAGGTCCTGCCCAGGCGGAACTAAGAATGACAGGTGTCGCCGGTCGACTTTTCACAGATTCACCTTCATCTCACCAGAAAAATGTGGGAGTTGTCAAGCACAAAATCGCGAAACCCCTCGAAAAATCAACAGAACTCTTTTATGGCTTCGTTGTTGATTCAATGGCACGGATTCTGTCATCATGATTTTATCTGAGTAACCGATATCTAATCTCTGCAATACGAGAATCTTGGACTTTTTCCGGAAATCTTACCCATTGAGTTGGAGGGTTCTGAATGTTGAGAACCATGTCAAAAACCATTTGATTTTTTCAAGATGGACGTCTATAATTTGGATTACGGACACAGCAACCTATTAGAAAAGGAGGTGAAGATAAAATGAAAAGGGCAATATCTGCTGTCTTGTCGTTGTTTCTGATCGTCATGCTTGTCGGCACTCTGGTGGGGTGCGGGGCAGACATCAAGGCGGAAAATGAGAGACTGAAGACGGAGAATACCAACCTCAAGTCGGACAGCGACAAGTTGAGACTCGAAGTGCAGAGGTTGAAGGAAGAACTACAGAAGGCCTCGGAGAAAGATGCGACGATCAGCTCCCTATCGACTGAGAATGACGCTTTCAAGAAACAGGTGGAAGACCTGAAAGCCCAATTGGCAAGAAAGAAGAAGTAGTCGTTCGATGTTGAAAGGACGGAAAAGGGAAGATCCGAATCAGAGGATTTTCCCTTTTTTGATTAACCTGAACGATGTGATGCAGCCCGATGGGTGAACGGAAAGAATCCCTGTGATTGACTTCAACATCGCCATTCCTAATCTGAGCCATTTCAAATCCCCATGAAACAGAAAAAACATGAACCTGGAAATCGATATAAGAAGAGGGGACAGAGAGGGTGGACGCTTTATGTCATCTATGCCTTCATCCTCTCCGCATCTTTTCTTGTCCTCTCAGGGGTCCTCCTCTTCCTATACTACTCCAGATACCTCCCTGATTTTAGGCCGCTGAAAGAGGGACAGCCCAATGCCTACTCGATTCTCTATTCTGAGGAGGACGAGGTCGTTGGGAAGTTTCTAATGGACAATCGAATCCCGGTCCCCTATGGACGTATTCCCAAGACCTTGGTTGACGCCTTCATCGCCGCAGAGGATGCAGATTTTTTTCAACACAAAGGGATTGACTACAAAGGAATTGCCCGTGCCATGTTCAAGAACCTAATGGCAGGACGAATCGTCCAAGGGGGAAGTACGATTACGCAGCAGGTGACCAAGACCTACTTTCTCACTCCTAAGAGGAGTCTCCTTCGAAAATTGAAGGAGGTGGCCTACGCTTTCGGTCTGGAGCAAAACCTGACAAAAGAGGAGATTCTTTCACTCTATTTGAACAACATCTATCTCGGTAACGGAGCCTATGGCGTTGAGGCAGCCAGCGAAAGCTACTTCAACAAGCGCATAGACCAGCTCAATCTGGCGGAGATGGCCATGATGGCAGGTCTGGTGAAGGCTCCCAGCCGTTATTCTCCTGTCAACAACTTCAAGAAGGCGAAAGAACGCCAGGCCTATGTTCTCACGCGTATGGCTGAGTTGGGATTCATCTCCATAGAAAAAAAGGAGAACGCGGTTCGGGCTCCCCTGAAGGTTCAATCGAGAGAAAGTGCCTACTTCACCAAGGCACCTTACTTCACTGAGTTCATTCGACAGTATGTCGAGAGAAAATATGGGAAGGAAAAAATCTATCAGCAAGGGCTAAGAATTTATACCACCCTTGACCTATCCCTTCAGAGAGCTGCTCAAAGGTCTGTGGAAACAGGGTTGAGGGAACTGGATAAGAGACAGGGATTTCGAGGTCCTATCCAGACTCTCCCCCTGAAAGAAGTGATGGTCCTTTCCAATAAGAAGAAAGGAGGATTGAATCCAATCTCTCAAAACGAGATTCTAGAAGGGGTGATTCTTGCCAAAGACGACTCAAAAAAGTTCTATACCGTCTGGGTGGAGGATCGCAAGGGAATGCTCCCTTTTTCTGAAATGGTGTGGGCTCTCAACATCAAGCCATCATCTAACTTCAGACCGAAGCATGTGAAAACTCCTTCAGATCTCCTAAGCCCTGGAGACATGGTCCACGTCCGAGTGAGGAACCTCCCCAAGAAAGACCAGCCCCTTCTCCTAGCTTTGGAACAAGAGCCTCTCGTTCAAGGTGCCTTACTCTGCCTTGACCCCAAAACGGGATATATCAAGGCGATGGTGGGAGGTCGTGATTTTAGCGAGAGCCAGTTTAACCGAGCGTTGAATTCTCGAAGGCAACCCGGCTCATCATTCAAACCCTTTATCTACGCTGCTGCGTTGGAGAAAGGGTATACCCCTTCCACCATTCTGATGGACTCGCCCGTGGAATATTCAGATCACGACGGAGGAACCTACTGGGCCCCAAAGAATTATGACAAGGATTTTATGGGCCCAATTACCTTCCGGAACGCATTGGCTCATTCCCGAAATGTCGTCACCGTAAAAATCCTTGATGACATCGGCTTAGGGTTCGCCCTCAAATTCTTCAAGAAATTGGGGATTGAATCTCCCATCAAGAGGGATCTCTCCATTGCCCTGGGCACTTCAGGAGTCTCCCTGTTGGAAATGGCTGCAGGCTTTGGGGTCTTTGCGAATGGAGGTAACCGGGTGAAACCCATCTTTATTAAGAAGATTGTGACCATGAATGGTGAGGTCATTGAAGAGAATTCCCCGTATGTTGAATTAGAGGAAAAAGAGGATGCCGTAGACTCGACTCTACGAGAAGAAGGAAAGGCTGAATCGCCTTCACCCGTTTCGAACGAGCATGCCATCTCTCCACAAAATGCGTTCATCATGACCCATCTCCTTGAGGGGGTCGTCCAACACGGAACCGGTCAGAGGGCGAAAGTCCTCGGAAGACCGATTGCAGGAAAGACCGGCACCTCGAGTGACTACGCAGATGCCTGGTTCATCGGATATACCCCTTCTCTTCTCCCGGCTGTGTGGGTAGGTTTTGATGACAAGACATCCCTGGGGAACGGTGAATCAGGGGCTCGGGCTGCCCTTCCCATCTGGATATCCTTTATGGATCAGATAATGAGGGATACCCCTGTTGAAAACTTCAACCCGCCTGATGGGATCACACTAATGAAAGTAGATATCGAGACAGGGCTGCCCAGTGAAGAAGGTTCCAAGGAGACCGTCATGGAAGCCTTTGTTGACGGTACACTCCCAGGAAAGGAAGGCCATAATTAGGAAAATCCCCCGGGCGATATATCCGTTCTTCACAAGGTTTGCCGGGGATGCTTCTGCTCCACCGAATGATGAAGGGAGAGAGTGATGGGAGACGAGGAAATCAGAGATATCTTGTCCGCCTGCAAGACCGTGGCCGTGGTGGGGATTTCGCCCAAGGAGGATCGGCCCAGTTAAACGGTGGCCTCCTATCTCAAGTCGAAGGGCTATCGCATTATCCCTGTCCGGCCTGATGGTGATGTCATCTTAGGTGAGAAGGTCTATCGTATCCTGCAGGAGATTCCTAAAGAGGTGGAAGTCGATGTCGTAGATATCTTCCGAAAATCGGAAGATGTCTTGCCCATTGTCGAGGAGGCGATCCAACGGCGAGCCAAGGGGGTCTGGATGCAGGAAGGGGTTGCCAATGTAGAGGCTGGAGCCAAAGCCCGACGGGCTGGATTGAAGGTGGTAATGGATCGTTGCATGAAGAAAGAACACCAACGTCTCATTAAGCCAAATTCCGATTTCAGATCTTAGATTTCAGATTTACTTTTTCCAATCTCAAATCTGCAATATGTTTACGATTATTTAAGCATCAAGATCCTAAGATGGTCCTTCGGCCATTATACCTCTCTACATCATACTGAGTCTCAACGTCCACCAGGCTCAATTGGCCAATCGCCTCTCCTAATGGAACGGCAGTGATCCGCCCATTTCGATAACTCACCATCTTTCCAAAATCCTCTTTTACGATCAAGTCGACTGCTGCAATCCCAAAATACCTTCCCATCCTCCGGTCATATGCACAGGGAACCCCTCCCCGCTGCAAGTGACTCAGGGTAATGCTACGTGTTTCTATCTTTGTCGAGTGCGAAATCTCTTTTGCTATGAATTCTCCTATCCCGCCCAATGTCTTATGACCAAAACTATCGGTGCCCTCTTCTTTGGCGATCGGACCATATCCCGAAGGCTTTGCTCCCTCGGCAGTGACGATAATTTCGTAGCGAAGTCCTTTGCTTTTTCCTTCCGAAACTAGTTCATTGACCCTTTCAATCTCAAAATCGTATTCTGGGATCAGAATGATATAGGCACCACTCGACTCTCCCCCCTCAAGGGCCAACCAACCCGCGTGCCTTCCCATCGTCTCCACCACGAAGATCCTTCTGTGGGACCCAGCCGTGGTTCTGAGGCGGTCTATCTCATCCGTAATTACATTCACCGCGGTCTCAAAGCCGAGTGTGTAGTCAGTTCCAGAAAGGTCTTTATCAATCGTCTTTGGAATGCCGACCACTTTCACACCTTCAAGAGAGAGCTTGTGAGCCACCCCAAGGGTATCCTCGCCTCCGATGGCCACTAGAAAATCGACATGATACCGTTCAATATTCTGGTGAACAATCCTGGACCGTTCATTCCTGGGATCGTAGGGATTCGTCCTTGATGTTCCCAGCATGGTCCCTCCATGTCTATCCCAGGTCCTCACCATCTCCTCTGTCAATGTGAAAACTCTAGGGCCTGGGGCTCCCTCATCCCCCTCTGGCTCAACCAAACCCTTCCAGCCATCACGAATTCCAACAACCTCATATTGGATCTTCCTCGTCCTTTGGAGGCGGTCATCCGACGCTGTTTTCACCACCCATTTGATTGCCGGATTCAGCCCAGCACAATCTCCACCCCCTGTAAGAATGCCGACCCTCTTCTTTTCCATTGCTCTCTCCCAATTTCGTCAAAGATGTATTTGTATTTGCAGAAGGCAATCCGCTCGTTCCCCGGGCTGTCATACATAGCCAGGGACCCCCGAGAATTTGTGACGTCCTGAAAATTTCCCATCCCTTTAACAATCCAGTACGTAGGAACAATCTGAGGTCCTTGAATTCTATTATGTAAGAGAAGAGTCTCCAACTCATGCGAGACCCACCTTCCCTTTTGGTTCTTCGGCAACTTGTATCATTCCAAATGTATTCTCGTATTTTGAAAGGTTTTCTCGAAGCGCTTCGAGAATACGCTTCATATGGCCAGGGCTGACGATGACTCTCGCGGTTACAGTACCAGCCGGTGGTGCAACCATTAAGAAATCCAGAATAAATTCCTCTTTGGTGTGAGCCACCACCATGTTATTGGCGTACACACCACCCTGGAGTTCCTGAGGAAAGTTTACTTTGATTTCCTTACCTCCCGAACCATTTGGCATAACAATCCCTCCTTGTTCCAGATTTAGAGTTGGTCCTAAGGTTGTGTATGTGATTTTCTGCGATGGCGGATAGAATTTCTGTGTCAGTTTGGATAGGCATCGAATTTCACTCCAATACAAGGCGAGTATAGGAGGTCCGTAGGAAGTTGTCAATGAAGTAAATGGACTTGTTCACCCTCAGTTTTTGTTGCACCAAGGACTAAGGAGGCGTCCCAGTTACGTGAGCCGCCCCCGGAGGCTTCATCGGCAGCACCATCTAGCAGTTGGTCACTTTAATTTGGACGTCATGCGGACTCCCCAGTGATGTATCGGGCCAGTTAGCTCACTCATCCAAGACGGCCTTAAGAAGGCCCGAAGAGCAGCTCGTCCAGGTGACATCGAGCATCCAATCCAAACCAGTGGGGTTGGGATAAGGGAAAACTGCGGGTGGACACCCATTTCGAGAGTAAATGGAAGAACCTGTAGTTTCTGCGAAGAATAATGCGGAAAACAATTGGGAAAAAATGGAAAGAGATTTCCTTCCCATGACAGGGCTTTGGTGACTTTGGATAAATCCATGTCAAATTGTGTCAGTTCGTGTAAAAACTCACCCTTGGCACAAAACTTGTAGTATCCTAAGTATTATTAGGGGGTTTTCGTTGCTCGGTGTGTCAGAAATCTGTTCAAAATCAGAATTAAGGGGCCTTGGAGATGGTGGATCAGATTTTAAAGAAAACTTCTTACCAATCGGGCCGAAACTTTTTTCTCCTGGATCAAGGCGGAAATAGAGACGGAGTTGGTGGCAGCCCTGTTCAACACGCAGGGTTGTGATGATCGAAACCTTCTGATATGGATTGTGGGAGGTGACGAACATGATGACAATTTATAAGGTCTTTTATAAGGATCATGCGCTTGAAAAAGGTGAGCTTATAGGCGCATTGGCAGAGAGAAGGAAGGATTTGAGGGGAAAAAACATAGTTGAATCTGGGTTGAAATGGGCAAGATTGGCGTTTGGCCACATGGTGAAAGATGAACATGCGATCTTTGTCGTGCCCGACGAGTTGAACCTGAAGAACGATACCATAAGTGCCTGTGGAGAAGAGGGTGTTCAATAGGGAATCACTTTGAGGTGAGATGAATGGGAACTGAACAGAGAAATGACGTTCGATTCACAGCAAAGGACAACGTAATGGTTGCCCTCCGTAACAGTTCGACTAGAATTGGGAAAGTCAAAGACATAAGTAGAGGAGGGCTGTCCTTCGAGCATACCTACCAAGAAGATCTGAACCGGACACCTTCACAAAGAGGTATCCTTCTTTGGACGGATGGGTTCTGGATGTCCACAGTACCCTGCAGGGTGGTATATGATATCCCAGTACCAACGCCCACCGAATATCAATCACTCACTATTCACCTGACAACGAGGCGCTGTGGAATACAGTTTGAGGTACTCTCAGAAGATCAGATGGCAAAATTAGACTTCTTCTTTAAAACCTACATCGCAGAAACGGCCTGAAACATGTGTATTCAATACGCTGGATTCCAAGAATAGAGGAAATCAATTTCTTAGAGAGACGCACAGTTTCTTTTCTTGGATTGGGAAGTATGTTTGCTGGACATCTCTTTTGAGCGGCATTTTTGCAAAACCTCATCCAGGCCCCCATCTTAACGCCCAGACCTCCCCATCACCTTACATATCCACAAGGAACTCCTCAAGATCTTAACGCGATTTCTCACACAGAAATGAAAAAGGAGTTAACCACGTCGAGTCAACTCCTTAAGTTCACTGGAGCCGGCGGGGGGATTTGAACCGAGGACCTACTGATTACCTGGCCATAAAGCAAATACTAACCTATTGAAATCTAATTGGAATTAATCCCGCATTTCCAATTTTACAGTATAGAATTTACCAACGAAAATTAAGGCTTTTTTTGAGGTATCAAGCGATATATGGAAACAATTTGGAAACAAAATAATCGGGCCTCCGAAATCTGAGAACAACCGGACGTTGGAGGCCCCCCTTTTTTATTCTCCAAAAACATTGTTACTTGTAACCCACTGGACCGGGGGACCGGGGGTGGGAGCAGTCAAGAGGATGCCCCGGACAATGGGGTTGGATGAGTGTAGATGTCTCTCCCTCACACCACCGATGTACCAGTCTGGAGGTAAATGGTAGTCATTGCCGTTTTGGTCGTCGAGTCAATAATTACTTCCTGAAGTCAATAGAACGTTCCTCTTCTCTTCCAATGCAGATTTCAACCAGATATCGTCAGTTCGGGCAAAGTGCATTTATTGGCAAGATATCCTCGGTTTTATGGGGGGCCAAAACCACCCCAACATATTGGACGGTTGCCTCATTGACTTCTTCCTGTAATCCTTGTTTTTGAATCTCGTCAGGCAATACAATATTCCTAATGGAAATCAATAAGGAGAAATTAAATCAGAAAAGAGGATGGACGGATAAAAAAAACGGGGAAAACCTCCCCATTCTAAGTTGAAAAATCGGCATATTGCAGACAATACCCTCTGAAAGGATTATTCCACTTTCTTCCAGGTTTTGTCTGGATCGAATTTCTTCATGGCCGTTGCAATTTTCTCAGTATCTTTACCCAGATCCTTTTCGTATACCACACCATCCTGGTTCACGATAAAGGTCGTGACTCCGGAGTTACCATATTCTGCAGGATATGCAACCAGGGCAAAACCCCCAATCATCTTGCCCTTGACTAGATAATCGTATTCCCCTCCTGGTGCATTCTTTCCCTGGGACTTCAGAATTTTATAGTAATACCCATGATAAGGGTTTCGTTTTCCAACGGGCTTCTTTCC
>JBEKDJ010000016.1:0-27816 GCA_050014415.1 Thermodesulfobacteriota bacterium
AATTGAATCCTTCTGAAGACATCAATATTTTTGAGGGCTTGAGACAAATAGGGGGTTATCATTTCTATTATTCTTTTATCTCTTTCGGAAAAAACTCCGGCCTGCCTTGTCCTATTGAAATCACTTAGCTCTGAGTTTTCATTGGCAAGGGGGAAAATGCAGTTTTCCATATGAAAAATCTTAAGCAAGGAATCGAGCAGCCTCTGGCGGAGAATATCCTTGTCCAAAGAGGAGCTAATTATTGTCATGATACTGAAGATATTATTGAAATCCTGAGATCGTAACGGTTCCATCAATAGAGAGAGAAATTACTACGTGTTGATAGGCTGATAGGTCGTTTTGAAGTTATGAAATTGGTTTTCTTACCTACCTTCAGTCGTCTTTTCTGTTAGTATAATCTCGTTGTGCTTACCAGACCACAATGCAGGCTAAACATCCTCACTTATATCACCCTCATTAAAATAAGTCAAGATAACAGAGGTCTTTTCTCTTGACACACAACCCCCCTTTTTTGTATACTTAATTCACCCCAAAGCGAGTTCCTGTCAGTGGTTGTCAGTCATTGCTTCGTCATCTCCCATGTTTCCAAAGACGACAGAGAAGGCTTCTAGGGGTTTATCGAAAAACGGAACCCCAGTTTTACAGGTAAAGGAGCATGAGAAACCAAGGAAGAATGCATCAGGTCTTGCGGCATGTCACCCATGGGGCGGGAAACAAAGGCATGTCTTGGGTGGGTTCAAAGTTCAAACTAATCTAATGAGAAGGAGGTAGTTGCATGAAGAGTTACACGAAAGCGTATATACCTTACAAGGGTTACTACTCGACCCCTTTCTGCCGTTGGCAGGGGAGTATGCAGTATGACAACGCGATTACGTTAGGAGCGAATACGGCGAGAAGATGGTTTCTGGAAAAGAAACTCGATCCTACCATTATCGACTATCTTTTCTTCGGAACCACGGTCGCTCAGCACCACTGGTTTTTCGCTCACCAGTGGTCGGGCAGCATACTGACGGATGACAAAAAATATGTTCCCGGCCTCTTTATTCATCAGGCCTGCTCAACTTCTACAACGATTCTCAACCTCTGCGCGATGAGTTTAGAGTTGGGTGTTTACGAGGTGGCTTTTGGCCTGATGAGTGACCGCTGTTCCAATGGACCCCATGCCACATGGGCCAACCCCCTTGGTCCCGGAGGCCAGCCAGATCGGGAAGACTGGAATATGGATAATTTCGGTGGATTCCCCCGCACACCCGTCGCCATGGTGGAGACCGCTGAGAACGTGGCCAAGGAAATAGGTATTACCAAGGAGGAGTGCGACGCATTGGTCCTGACGCGCTATGAACAGTATCAGACAGCGCTCGCCAATGACAGGGCATTCCAGAAGCGCTACATGTTCCCTGCAGAAGTGATGGCCGGCAAGAAGGGGACCAAGCTGGTCGAGCAGGACGAAGGTTGGACTCCCACCACAGCCGAAGGCTTAGCCAAACTGAAACCGGTACAGCCGGGGGGCGTCCACAGCTATGGCACCCAGACATTCCCGGCGGACGGCAACTGCGGTCTCATCGTCACCACGAGGGACAAGGCCAAAGCACTGAGCGCGGACCCCAAGATAGAAATACAGATCGTCTCCTACGGCTTTGCACGTGTGAAGCCAGCCCACATGCCAATGGCACCTGTCCCGGCTGCTGAAATGGCCCTTGCCAATGCGGGCAAGAAAATCACGGAGATGAAGGCCGTCAAGACGCATAACCCCTTTGCCACCAATGATCTCAACTTGGCCAAGAAAATGGGAATCGATGCCATGAAGTTTAACAACTACGGTTCGTCCCTGATCTACGGGCATCCTCAGGGTCCCACCGCAGGCAGGGGAATCATCGAAATGGTGGAAGAGATGGTGCTCCTCGGTGGCGGCCACTGTCTCTTTACTGGTTGCGCAGCAGGCGACACTGCAGCCGCTATGATCCTCAAGGTCGGCTAGAATCTCTTAGGGGGAGCGTACCTCCTTACTTTTTCCTCTGGGCCGCTGCTCTTTCGGTGCAGCGGCCCTTTTCGTCTACAAATGAGGCAGGACCCGCTGAAAGGCAAAGACAACATCGATTGCGGATCACTGAAGATTCATAGGCCATGCTTGAATAAAAAGGGATTTTTTTTCCGATTGCCGTTTTATTCGATTATGCAGAAGACCACTCCTGTGTGTCTGAAATCTGTTCTGTGACGGAAAATGGAATTGAGCAGGGACTTTAATCTTCAATAGCTTCAGTCAGCCCCAATTTGATGCTCATCACCCTCTCATAATTATCCATGTCACAATATTCGAAGCCGAGCTTCCTGTAAAGCTTGACAGCTATGTAGTTTGATATGTTTACTGTCAGCCAGACGGAGTCGAAGCCCGATTGCTTGGACATTTCCAGGGTGAACCGTGTGAGCTCTGTACCAATCCCAACATTTCTGTGGTTCTGATCAACGAAGATCACAAACTCACCCGATTTGCCATTCATATCAGGGATCAGTGCAGCATGGCCTACAATGCTATCGCCTCTCCATACAAGAAGATTCTGAGCCATATCAAAAAGCTTCTTCACCCAGTCCTGGCAGACTTCAGGGTCTTCAGGCGGCAGACCCTGAGAGGCGGGTTTCGGAGAGAAGATGCGGTACATCTCCAGAAGGGATGGAAAATCTTCAGCACAACTGATGCCTATTTCAAAGGGTTCTCCAGATTTATCAGATCTTCTGATACGTTTTGGCTTCATAAAGAAATGGATTTTGAAAAGGGATAACTACTCTATAGAGAGCCTTCCAGGGATAGACCTACTATGCTTCGACGGATTTTACAGAGCCCCATCATCCCAAGGCATATATCAGCCCATAACCTGTCAATCGGAGAGATAATCTAAAGTGTGGTTCCTGATATCGAGAAAAGGAAGCGAAGCTATTTCTTCATCACTACCCAGAGACCACCGTCAGTGGTGATCTCACACCTTCCTTCCAGATGGTTTGACCGCAGTTGATCCCGTATACTTTCCACCGTTACCCTCACCCTGCCCATTGCAGCGTTGAGCTGCTCCGACCGTTTTCCGATCTGCCTGATGACTTCGGCAGGTGTATGCTTCCCGAACCCTCCCCCGACGAAGGCGATTCCTGCTGCCCTTAACGTCCTATCAATGGCTCTAAAGTCAATTTGGAAGAGGGTGGGGAAAAAGAGGGCACCTCGAAAGATCGCCAGATCAACACTACCCTCCGCAATCCCGATTAAGGAGCTATCGCTTTCAATGATCTTGACCCGGCCTTCCAGTCCGTGCTTTCGGGCCTCTTGTCGGTAGAGAGGAATCGTTGCTTGTGGAAAGGCAGCGATCAAGAAACTCTGGCCAATATTCTTCTTAGCGAGAGTAAATATCAGACCCGAAAAAGGGCCCATTTCCAGGATTTGCCCGTCTCTGCGCCCATAGAGTTCCTCGATCTGCCTCGCGAGATAAGGACGGATCGGCTTCCAGAGGAGATTGAGTTGTTCGATAACAGCATCCGTCTCCATTTCTCTTCTTCCGATTTTTTCCATGCTCTGATTAAGCCTCTCGTGTGAATTTCTATATCCCATTGTACTCTAGGTTGCGTGGAAAACGAAAGCACCATCCTTGGATTTTCGAAGATTATGGGGACCCTTGCGACATTCGGACTTAGAAAATGAGATGTTGTTTATCTGCCTGAGCCTCATCACAGGAAAAGAAGGTGGTCGCTTTTACCTCGGGCTCATTACTCAAGGTTCTGGCACATGATAGATTAAACTGTCCGTAACTGCCCACTCCTCCAAAACAAGTTTGGGAGTCAGGGTTTCGGGAATAGACTTACCTCCTTGAATTTATCATCTCTGAAAAGTAGCATTTGGATTGAATTGCCTGCCTTGACAGCATCAAAGGCTTCCTCAAATTCGTCAATACTTTCTACCTCTTTGAGGTTGACCTTGGTGATAATATCTCCTGACTTGATATCGGTGACCTCTGCGAGACTGCCTGGGACAACCTCCGAAACTAATACGCCCTTTTGGCCTTTGAAGTTGAAGTGAGAGGCTAAGGAAGGGGTAAGCTGCTGAACTCGAATCCCATATCTTTCTCCGAAGCTTCCTTCCTTTGTGAAGGCGATTCCCTGTTCATCGAGAATCTTGGTAGAAACGAAGATCGGAGCTTTAGATTTTAATGCAATAACAATGGCATCACTGGGTCGAGCATCAAGCTCTACCACCGCTTCGTTGGTCTTTAGAAAGAGGGTGGCATAATAGGTATTATCTTTTAAGTCGATGATTTTTACTTCCTTCACTTTGACGTGGGCCTGAGCAAGAATGGAATGGAGGAGATCATGTGTCATCGGTCTCGGAGAAGCGATATTTCTTAATTCCCTATCGATCGCATTTACTTCAAGAAGGCCGATCCAGATGGGTAATGCCTTCTTCCCCTCTTTATCAACCAGGATGACCACTGGATTCTGTCCAGTGGCATCCAGACTCACTCCCTTCACTTCCATTCTCAGAAAGCCAGGCAAGGTCCCTCTACTCTCGGAGATAAGCCCTAAAGAGATGACCAAGACACCGGAAAGGCCCATCTTCAGATATCTTCTCATGGATGCTCCTCCTCTTTTCCCCCACCGATGACCCCCTGCGAATAATCAAACAGGGTGGATGGAGGGGGAAGGGAATTGGCCTACATTTTCTGCATGGTTCTTTTTCTCAATATGGCCATCAAACCGATGATGATCTTCTGTCCGTCTCGCTTGGTTAGGGGATCAGGTCTCTTAATAATCCTTTGGCAGAAGGCATGGTAATGCCCCTCATCCCAGCCTGTTTTCTCTAACAGGTAAGAGATGAAATTCTGTTGGTTCGAGGTGATCGATTCCAAACCTTGAGGGCTGCCGGAGGGAATGAGTCGCCCCCTGGGCACGGGATGAAACGGATGTGGAAGGAGACCCTTGAAGCCCATCTCTTGAAAGCGTTTCATCACATTCTCGAAACCCTCCTCGGTCAGTCGGGTTGAACTCTCCACTCCCGCTACCCCCTTAAGGATCTGGCGATAAGACTCCTCGTCGAGGCGGAGGTCTTCTTTTGCGATATGAACAAGAGCCTTCTTCTTGCGACCAATGGGCATTTAAGTCATTATAACCCAAATGAGATTCGAAAAGCAGATGAATCGGGGGTCTCTGAAATGGGAATCCTACTTAGAACGAGAGTGAAAGAATTGACAGATTTGTCATTTCAAAATACTATAAGGATAATCGATATCTATCATGGAATTTCGAACTGCTCCTTTGACCCATTTGGCGATAAGTCCCGCCTTTTCTTTTGCTTTTATCCTTTTCACTAGTAGGAGATAATGGGACCATGGCCATGGAGGACACGATTTCAATAGAAAATCTCAAACAGCATGTGCGAAGTATCCATTTTGATCGGAATCCGCGTGATCACTGTTTCGAGTTGGAACAGGCTGCCCAATACATTCAGAGAGAGTTTCTGAAGGGTGGGTTAGAAGTCAAAGAAGACCCCTTTCAATGGGAAGGTAGGTTCTATAAAAACATTGTGGCAGAAAAGGAAGGGAGGACTTTTCCTGATCAAGTTTTTATCCTGGGGTCCCATTACGATACTGTTCCGGGGTCTCCAGGTGCTGATGACAATGCCAGTGCCGTCGCTGTCCTTCTTGAGGTGGCGAGAAATATCCAATCCCTTACATTAGATTCCACTGTTCGATTGATTGCCTTCTCCATCGAGGAGTATGACAATGGTGGGAGCGCTCATTATGCAGAGAAGGCAAGAAGGGCGGGGGAGAAGATCCTGGGGATGATCTCCTTGGAGATGGTCGGTTTCACCGGTTCGAGGCAAAGCTATCCCCCTTACTTGAATTCTAAACACTATCCGAATGTAGGCGATTTTATCGGGATCATAGGGAATGAGAGGTCGAAGTCTTTGTTGAAAAGAGTTTGCCAGTCTTTCAGAACGCATGTTCCTGAGCTTCCATCAGAATACCTTCTCATCCCGGGGAATGGGGAAGAGATGGAGGAGGCGAGACTGAGCGACCACGGCTCTTTTTGGGATCAGGGCTTTGCAGCACTGATGGTCACGGATACTGGATTTCTTAGAAACCCACACTACCATCTTCCTTCAGATACGATGGAAACACTTAACTTCGAGTTCATGAGAGAGGTAGCAGTCGGGGTTTTTTGTTCGGTTGTGGAATTGGCAAAATAGTTGAGGGTTTAAGGTTAGAGGCGGGAGGTAAAAGACTTAAGAAAGAGGATTCAAGGATTCGAGGGGTCAAAGACTCAAGTGGTCAAATGCTCCTTCGCTTAAACCCCTGAACCGTCGAATCCTTAGAATCTTCATTCTACCCCAAACTGGGACTTGATAATGAAGATTGGTGTGCTTTCGGATACACATTTGAATGAACCGACCTCAGCGTTTAGAGGAGTGATCGAAACCTATTTCATAGGAGTGGATAAGATCCTCCACACAGGGGACTTTGTCGAATGGAAGATTGCGGAGTATCTTTCGAGCCAGAAAGAACTGATTGCCGTCTGTGGCAATATGGATTCCTTAGACATTCAGAAAGCCTTTCCTAAGAAGAGAATGATCGTTATAAATGGATTTCGGATTGGTCTGACGCATGGAGGAGGTGCTCCATTTGGAATTGAGTCACGAATAAGAGAGGAATTCGAAGATGCAGATGTGATTGTATATGGCCATACCCATACACCGGCCAATCACCGAGCAAAGAATATTCTCTTCTTCAATCCTGGTTCGCCGACCCGTTCTTTTATTCACCCAAGAACACTCGGCATCCTACACCTTGGAGACAAGATCGAGGGTGAAATCATCAAAATATAGAAAGCATGATAAACGATAGACGATGAACCATAATAAATCTTTATTTCGATTTAGAGAGTGGCCTGTTTATCAAGGGGCCAAATCTTTTAGAAAAAGGGATAAGGTTCTGGCGAAGAGGCTACCCGAAAGAGAGAAGTATCTATTAAAAGATCAAATTTCGCAGGCTGCGGATTCGATTTTCCTGAAGAACAGTTTGAGAATCATCTCAAGGAAGCAGAAGCCTTAGGAGCCCAATTGATCGCCTTTGTCAAGAAGGTTCGGCGAGAAAGCCCCCGTCTGAAAAAGTCCTTTGTTCATTGTTCTATTTCAGCTTTTCCAGTGCATTAATAAGATCTTCGAGGGGGGGCCTTTTATTGATATCATGAACGTCAATATACCGAATGGTCCCCTTTTTATCGATGACAAACAATGCCCTTTCCGAAACCCCATTCGAACGCAATACGCCATATCTTTTTGCTACGGCTCCATGGGGCCAGAAGTCGGAGAGCACAGGAAACCACAACTTGCCCATCTGGTTGGTCCATGCAAACAGGGTTGGGATGTTGTCGACAGTAATTCCTAGGAGGATGGCATCATTTTGGTCGAAAATATCATTTACGATATTGTAACCGGGCCACTGGTCTGAACATACAGGTGTCCAGGCTGCAGGAACGAAGGAAAGGACGACATTCTTCTTTCCCCGGTACTGGTTCAAAGAAACCTTCTTCCCGGAAATAGCAGGAAGCGTGAAGTTTGGAGCTCGGTCTCCGACCTTCAGTTTGGGGACGCTATCAATCGGCTTGAGCATCCCCACGTCATAAATATTACCCCTAAATACATCTGAGAGACCGTAGACTACGGGGATCGAGACAAAAACTGGCAGAACTCCTGTGACCAGAATGAGATGGGCAACCATTTTCTTATTCATGGCGTATCCTCCTATTTCAATCCGGAAGCTTTGAGTATCAGCTCAAGAAAAGGTTCAGGCCCTTGAAAATGACCCAGTTGGGAATGTATGACCTGGTGAGTCCCATCGTCATTGATTCTAATAGCGAAAAAGTATGGTGTCCTTACCTCTCCATAAGCCTTATGAATGACAAAATCCTTATCCGGAAAAAGGGGAAAGGGACGGCATAGGTCTTCTTGAACACACTGACTTCATAGGGAGAGTTCCCCGCTCCGATACCGATTAATTTAATTTTGGTTTTCAGCTCAGGATTGCTTTCTATCACTTGATACAGCTCGTTGATCCTGGGCGCCTCTTTTTGGCAGAAAGGGCAGTACATGCTGAAAATTTCAACGATCACCAACTTGGCCTTGATTTGTGGTATTTTAAACTGGCCATCGCCAGACAGTCCCAGATAATCTTTTTCGTCAAAGTTCTTGGGTATAGGAAGATTGATGACGGGCAAGGCACCACCTTGAACTGGGGGGGCATTTGCGGTCGAGGTGATGTGAGTGAGAATACAAGCCAAGACACCAATAATGACAAAGAACACTAGGATTTTTTTCATTCTTTTTCCCCTTTCCTAATGTTTATATACTACGTCAAATGTCAATCCCGCGGAGGCGGGATTGACATTTGTATTTGAATTTCGAATGTCTAGTCTTGAACTACCAGTTCTCAGCCAGCAATTCAAAATATGCCTGCGGATGAGCGCAAGCGGCACAGGTCTGAGGAGCCTCTTTACCCTCATGGAGATAACCACAATTGCGGCAACGCCAGACCACTGGTTTATCTTTTTTGAAGACTTTGCCTGCCTTAACATTGGCCAGGAGCTCGAGGTATCGTTTCTCGTGCTGCTTCTCGGCGATACAAATAGCTTCAAAGACTATTGAAATATTTCCAAAACCTTCCTCCCTTGCGACTTTTGCAAAGGATGGATATAAGTTCGACCACTCGAGGCGTTCTCCAGCAGCAGCGGCCGTGAGGTTAGAAGCTGTTGTTCCGATTATACCGGCAGGAAAACTGGACTGAATCTCCACTTCACCTCCTTCAAGAAACTTAAAAAACCGTTTGGCGTGCTCCTTCTCCTGATTGGCCGTCTCTTCGAAGATGTCGGCGATCTGGATGTAGCCTTCTTTCCTGGCCTCGCTGGCGAAATACGTATAACGGTTCCTGGCCTGTGATTCCCCTGCAAAGGCGCTCAGGATATTCTTTTCGGTTTTTGAACCTTTTAGTCCCATCCTGCCTCCTCCTTTCTTAACCTCTTTCCTTAAGGGTTTAAAATAATGATCTTTAGAAAAGGATCACAAACAGACAATCCCCAACCATCCTCCGTCCCTCAGCAGCTCACTTACTGATTTTCCTATCGGGGTTATTTAACGGGTGTATAAGTGGGGCTGTTGACGGATGATTTCCCCTTCAAGGTTTCTCGATAATATTTGTATGTAAGGGGCCTACCCTCTTTCAAAACTTCAGAATTTATCGTATCCCCTATAAAGATAGTGTGTGTTCCCAAATCAATCTGGTCGATGACCTTTGCCTCTAGCACAGAAAGGGTGTATTCAGTAATGAGAGGACAACCTGTGATTCCTTTTCTAAACTTTACCTTAGCCAGTTTGTCAATATCCCTCCCCGATCTAAAACCAAAAGGCCCAAAAAATGCTAAAGGAGCCGCTTCATCCAGTACTGACACTGCAAATACTTTGCTTTTTGAGATATATTCGTGAGTCAGGTTTTTTTTATTGATGATCACTGCCACTCGCGGTGGATCAGAAGTAACCTGGATAGCTGTATTGATGATTTGGCCATTCAGGCGGTCTTCATTCAAAGAAGTCACAATATAAAGGCCGTAACTTAAATCTTCGAACACTCTCCGATTCAACACAACGCCCATAATAAAATCCTCCACTGAATTTTGTTTTATTGGGGAAAAACTCCCCTAACTCCTTTTCAAAGAATTTATAGGTTATGCTGACCTCAGTCCTCTTTTTCGAACATATCTTTTTCTGCACCGCAGACTGGGCAAACCCAATTATCGGGCAGATTTTCAAAGCGAGTCCCGGGTTTCACTCCATTATCCGGATCTCCTTTTTCGGGATCATATACATAATCACAGATTGTGCACCGATATCGATTCATCAACGTATCCTCCTTTGGAGTAAATTCGGTGTTGAATTAACCTTTACTCATGGCCCTATAGATTGGAACCAAGAACCGAAGAGTCGATCAGACATACTAAACTCCCCGATTAAAATCATTGATATTTCTTTAATGCATCATTCCATTTTGCGGAACATCTCACCCTTGGTTCCACACACGGGACAAGTTCCAGGAGCTTCCTTATCTGCCGTGTATCCACATACAGGGCAGACATAGTACGGAAAGTTCTCTTGGGATTTTCCTAACCCATCCAGAAGCTTCTGGTAAAGTTGGGCATGGATCTTTTCAACCGCATTGGCGTAGGTGAATGTCCTTTCTGCTGCCTTCTGTCCTTCTGTCTTGGCCGCTTCAATCATCTCCGGGTACATTTTCTTGAATTCGTGTGTCTCACCGGCGATAGCCTCTTGAAGATTCTCTTTGGTGCTCTTAATTCCGTTAAGCACCTTGAAGTGGTTATGGGCGTGAACGGTCTCTGCCTCCGCCGCAGCGCGGAAGAGCCGCGCCACCTGGGGATAACCCTCCTGGTCGGCTTTACCAGCAAAGGCAAGATACTTACGGTTCGCCTGGGATTCTCCCGCAAATGCCTCTTTCAAACACTGCTCTGTTTTAGACATAATTTTATTCCTCCTCTCTCTTTTAGTTGCTAGAAAAAGGGTTCAATCCCGCTAAAGGCGGGACTCGGCCCCTTGAATTTTTATGATATTATCAACTTTTTTGGAGATGATCCAAATATTCTAGGTCTTTGGACTGTTTCTTTTTCTGACAGTTGGGACAGATGCCGAAAAAGTCGAGCCGGTGGTTCATGATACGATATCCCGTTTTGCGAGCTAACTCTTGGGGCAGTTCACTCAAAACAGGAATGTCCGGGTCAGTTATCTTTTTGCATTTTAGACAGACCAGGTGCGGGTGAGGGTACGGCCTCGTGCCGTCGTAGCGGTTGCTATCGTCCACAAAACCAAGTTCCATCACTTCTCCCATCTTTTTGAGCAGTGTCACTGTCTTGTAAATGGTGGCCAGGCTAGTGAAAGGAAAATCGGGCTTCACCCGCTCATGAATCTTTTCAGCACTGAGGTGTTCCTCACTATTCGCCAGTATCTTCACCACGGCAAGCCGCTGAGGAGTCATCCGACAGCCCCGTTTCTTCAGTTGAGTGATAATTTCATTCAGACGAGCACCCGTATCAACCATCATAGATCGTTTCTCCTCTGTAAAAGACAAGATAAGTTAACGGAGACTGATTATTAACAAATAGAATATCTTAATAGATAAAAATTGTCAAGATGAATTTCCAGTGAGATGTTCAGTGCTATCCCCTTTTCAGATATACAATGGTGGCGCCCCAGGAGCCTGCTTCGGGCGAGGCCAATTTGAAGGATTCCACAAGGGAATTTTTCTTTAGAAAAGAATGGACAATGTTCATTTGAACCCCTTTCCCCTTTCCATGGATGATGCGAACCTCCCTAAACCCTTTCTTCTGACATTCCAGAATGTATTCCTCTAAAAGGGAAGGAATATCTTTGGGTGAAAAGGTATGGAGGTCAATCCTGTCTTCAATGGGTATGCGAACAACCATAAACAGAAGTTCCAAGTTCAAAGATTACCGTTGAAAGTCAAAAACCAAAAACTGAATCCGTAATCTCTTTTGCTCAAACTTAACCTTCAATGTTTATCCTCGTTGCAGCCATTTCAAAAATCTCATGAAACATTGCCTTGGTTAGTCTGCCGGTTTGGGTATTTTGCTGGCTGGGGTGGTATGAGGTGATCATGATCTGACCGTTCGGAAGGGAATAGACCTTTCCATGGCCGAAGGTTAAGGGAAGAATCTCGACTCCTCTTATCCTCAGTGACTTCAAGGTCTGTGCAAAAGCAATCTGCCCCAGGGGAACGATGACCTTGATCCTATCCAAAAGGTCAAGCTCTTTCAACAAGTAAGGTCTGCAATTCTCAATCTCTCCAGGCAGAGGTTTGTTCTTTGGCGGAGCGCATCGGATCGTCGCAGTAATATAGCAATCATTCAGAACAAAGCCGTCATCGCGCCGCGTTGAGTTTGGCTGATTGGCGAAGCCGAACTGATAAAGAGTACCAAACAACCATTCTCCGCTTCGATCTCCAGTAAACATCTGGCCTGTCCGATTTCCCCCATGAGCTGCTGGAGCGAGTCCAACGATAAGAAGGCGGCCATTCGGGTCTCCAAAACTGGGAAGCGGCTTCGTCCAGTAATCCCAATCCCGGTATCTCTTAGGTTTGTGGTCGGAGATTTGCTGAAGGTATGTGACCAACCTCGAGCATTTCTCGCATCGTTTCACCATCTTCTGTAATCTTTCTAATTCCCTTTTTGGCTTCATGCGCTGACCTCATCCCCTCAACATAATCCATCATATCTATCACGGGCGTGCATTTTCAAGTAGAAATTTGAATTTTGACAGAATGTCTTTTTCTTGTTAGAAGTAGTTAATCGTGCATATCTTAACTCAAAAAAGGAGGTGAGGAATGCCCACCTATTCGCATTCTCAACTTTCCACGTACGAAACCTGCCCGCATCAATATAAACTTTCCTACATCGACAAGATTGAAGCTGAGACAGAAGGCATTGAGGCCTTCATGGGTTCGAGGGTCCATGATGCCCTGGAGAAACTCTACCGCGACCTGATGAAGGTCAACAGACTCAATTCCTTGGAGGAGATCCTCGATTTCTACAATCAAAGTTGGGATAAGAATTGGAGAGGAACGGTTCAGATTGTTCGGAAGGAATACAGCTCTGAAGACTACCATCGGCAGGGGGAGAAGTGTCTCACCGACTATTATAAGCGTTATTACCCCTTTGATCAGGGAAGGACATTAGGGCTTGAAGAGTACATCATTTTCCCTCTTAATGGAGAGAAGGATTACTGGATTCGGGGCTATATTGATCGATTGGCCCTTGTGGACCAATCTGTCCTTGAAATTCATGATTACAAAACCTCCGGAAAACTTCCTACTCAGAGGGAAGTTGATTTGGACCGTCAACTCGCTTTCTACCAGATGGGGGTTGAGGCCAGATGGAAGGAGATCGAGGGGGTGAGGTTAATTTGGCATTACCTCGCCTTCGATGCGGAGATAAAGTCCTTGAGGACCCCGGACCACCTTCAACAAATTCGT
Organism: Thermodesulfobacteriota bacterium; assembly: GCA_050014415.1. Classification (GTDB taxonomy): domain Bacteria; phylum Desulfobacterota; class BSN033; order BSN033; family UBA1163; genus JBEKDJ01. Next base: position 13,083 of record JBEKDJ010000016.1, read on the forward strand.
CAGGAAACCTTTGAGCTCATCCGGAAGATCGAGGAGGATATACAGTTTCTTCCTAAAGAAGGACCTCTCTGCGATTGGTGTGACTATCAACCCTTTTGCCCGAAGCGAAAACACCTGATCAGGATAGAGAACCTTCCGCCGAACGAATATCTTCAGGAACCAGGGGCAAACCTCGTGAATCGGTATGTTGAATTAAGGGAGAAGAAGAGAGTCCTTAATGAAGAGATCGATGCAGAGCTGGCAAAGATCGAGGAGGCTCTTTTCGCCTACGGCCAGCAAGAAAAGGTAGAGTCGATCTTTGGGAGCGATCATGCTGCAAAGATTGTTATCGAGAAAAAAGAGAAATATCCTTTGAAGGGGGATCCTAGGCGGAGAGCCCTCGATGAATTAGTTAGGAAAGCTGGTAAGTGGATGGAGGTTTCTGATCTGAATCCTTGGATGTTGGCCAGGGTGATCAGCCGAGGGGGGTGGCCCTTTTCTTTAGTTAATAAAGTAAAGGAATTTGTTACTCCTGAGGAGCGCCGTTCCATCACTGTAACGAAATTGAAAGAAAGGGAATAATTCGTTGATGCACCTAATGTCAAAGCCCAGAATTCAAACCTACCTACTGCAAACAGGGGAAACCTAAAGGACAAGAAAGAGGATTTTTGCAACTTAGCCATTTGGCATTGATTTGACATTTGGATTTTGAATTTTGAACTTGTGAAGTAAACAAGGTCAAAAGGAGAAACTTATGGAGATACGAGTTGAAAAGAGCAGGCCAGAGCAATATCCATGTGAACTTCTTCTTCTCTTTTCTTTTGAATTCCCACAACCATTGAAGGGTTCCATCCAGAGAGTGGATTTGAAGTGGAAGGGGTTTATTTCCGATCTAATGAAGCAAAGGGATTTCAAGGGAGAGCTCTTTGAGTCCCGTCTCCTTTACCCTTGTGGTGCCCTTCCTGCCAAAAGGGTGCTGTTGACTGGCCTAGGCAAGAAAGACGAGTTCGATCTAGAGAGATGGCGAGGTGCTGCATCAAAGGCTGGGCAATTGATCAGGAATTCTGGGATGAAACAGTTCGCCTTTCCGGTAAGGAAACTCAACGGCCTTTCAGAAGTGGAACTGGCCGAATCTTTTGTCACTGGGCTCCTGCTTGGAACCTACCAGTTCAATGAGTTCAAAACACTTGAGAGGGATAAGATCCAAGAAATCAGAGAGGTGATCATCCTCGGAGAGACAGATGAAGAGATTAGATCCCTCAGTGAGGGAGCAAGGACGGGCAAAATCATTTCAGAAGCGGTTTACATGGCAAGGGATTTGATCAATGGACCAAGCAATCAGGTCACGCCAACTGTACTCGCAGAGAAGGCCCAGCAGATTGCAAAGAAGCGTGGCATGGAAATTCAGGTATTCGAGATGAGCCAAGCTGAGGCAATGGGCATGGGAGCCTTTGTTGCCGTTGCAAAGGGCAGCCAGGAGCCCGGAAAATTTATCACCCTGGAATACAACAAAGGAAAAAAGTTGGATACGATCGCTTTGGTTGGGAAAGGGATTACTTTCGATAGTGGTGGAATCTCGATTAAGCCTTCAGAGAAAATGGAACGCATGAAAGATGACATGTCAGGGGCGGCTGCTGTCTTGGCCACAATGCAGGCGGCCTCTGAGCTTCAACTCCCTTTCCATCTGGTAGGAATCATGCCTGCAACGGAGAATCTACCGAGCGGAAAGGCCTACAAGCCAGGGGATATTTTGAGGACCCTTTCCGGGCAGACAATAGAGGTAATCAGCACCGATGCAGAAGGGAGGCTTATCCTTTCGGATGCCCTCGCCTATAGTCTCAGGTATCAACCCAAGGCAATCATCGACTTGGCAACTCTGACCGGGGCATGTGTAATTGCTCTCGGGGATTATGTCATTGGTCTTTTCGGTAATGATGAGTCCCTTCTGAAGCAAATCGAAGAAGCTTCAGGGAAGACAGGGGAGAGGGTCTGGAGGTTGCCTCTCTGGGATGAATATTTCGAGTATTTGAAGAGTGATGTGGCCGATTTTAGGAATGTGGGGACCCGATCAGCGGGTGCGATTATTGGAGCGATTTTCCTGAGCAAATTCGTAGAGAAGATCCCGTGGGTTCATCTCGATATTGCCGGCCCTGCTTCCATTGAGAAAGAGAAACCCTATATTCCAACTGGGGGGACTGGAGCCGGAGTAAGGTTGCTGATTCAAATGCTCAGGGATTGGGAAAAAGATTAAGCGGAAAACTTCAAACGTCAAAAGCTTTTGATTTTGGACTCTGACATTCATTTGACATTTGGATTTTGATATTTGAACTTATATTCCCGATTTCGAATACTTGATCTGGCAATCTCAGGTTAGGATCCATGTAATGAACGAGACGGAAAAACAGTATCCTTTCCTTATGGCTTGCCGCAGACAGCCTACAGAGTATACACCCATCTGGCTGATGCGCCAGGCGGGACGTCACATGAAGGAGTATCGGGCACTCCGGAAGAAATACTCTTTCTTGGAAATGTGCAAGAATCCTGAACTGGCAGCAAAAGTAACGCTCCAACCCGTTGAAAGGTTTAACCTCGATGCGGCCATTATTTTCTCAGATATCCTCATTCCCCTGGAGCCGATGGGAGTGGAGTTCGAGTTTGCCAAAGGGGAAGGCCCTGTTTTCCATCATCCCCTCCGAGAGAGAAAGGATGTGGAGCGACTGAGGGTCTTCGAACCGGAAGAGGAGATCCCTTTTCTCATGAAGGCGATTCGGATCGTCCGAAAAGAATTAGAAGGAAGGATACCTTTGATCGGATTCTCCGGTGCCCCATTCACTATTGCGAGTTATCTCATCGAGGGAAGCCATTCCAGAGACTATGTCCTCACCAAAGGGGTAATGTATCAGAACCGTTTGGCATGGCATACCTTGATGGAGAAGATTTCGGAGGTAGTGGTTCGATACCTCAATGCCCAAGTCCGTTCCGGTGTTCAGGCACTTCAGCTTTTTGACTCCTGGGTCGGATGTTTGAGCCCGAGCGATTATGAGGAGTATGTCTTCCCTTATTCTAAGAAGGTGATCGATGGTATAGAGGCAAACGTTCCTCTCATCCACTTTGCCACTTCCTCTTCAACGCTTCTGGAACGTATGAAGCGGGCAGGTGGAAATGTCATCGGGCTGGATTGGCGGGTGGATTTAAAAGAGGCGTGGTCACGTCTGGGGTATGATGTGGCCATTCAGGGAAACCTCGATCCTGTTATTCTCCTCGGCCCTGTCGATCTCGTTGAGCGGGAAGTCAACCGGATTCTTGACAGTGCAGGGGGTCGGCCCGGCCACATTTTCAACCTTGGCCATGGAATCCTCCCAAACACCCCTCCCGATCATGTCACTGCTTTGATCGAGGCGGTCCATCAATATAGTTTGAAATAATGCCTTATATGTCCCTTCTTTCGTAAAGAGGGGTGGAGGGAGATTGGGATTAAGCGTTGTAATCCCCCTCAATCCTCCTTTAGAAAAGGGGGAGAGAAGAATGAGCGAGGGTTTGCTTAATTGATGAAAGCCATTCTCCTTTTAGCTTTCGGAGGGCCCCGGTTTCTTGACGAGGTCGAACCCTTTTTGACCCGTCTCTTCGGGGGTAGAAAACCCTCTTCAAAACAGTTGGAAAGGGTCAAGGAACGTTATCGCCTCATCGGAGGTCGTTCGCCTCTACCGGAGATCACATTTGAACAAGCAAAAGCTCTCGAGAAGAGTCTTGATGCGAAGGGCTACCCGTTCAAATCCTATGTCGGAATGCGTTATGGGCATCCTCTGATTGAAGAGACGTTGAAAAAGATTGTCGAGGATGGAATCCATGAGGTCATCGCTCTTCCTATGGCGCCTTTTCGGTCGTGTGCGAGCACAGGAGCCTATATCGAAGAAGTGAATCAAGTAAAAGAGAATATGGGATACAAGACAGAAATTTCGTTTCTCGATGGATGGCATTTGCATCCTCTCTTCCTCGGGGCGATTCAGGAGAAGATTGAGGAGGGATTGATGCAATTCACTCCAGAAGAAAGAAAGAAGGTTCATCTCGTTTTTTCCGCACACAGTCTTCCAAAATCTCTTGTTGAGAATGAACCCTATGTCAAGGATATGGAGGAGAGTGTTAGAGAGGTTCTTAAAAGGATTGGACCCCTTCCTTGGCAGATTGCTTTTCAGAGCAGAGGGATGGGGACTGAGGAGTGGTTGGGTCCAGATGTAGAATCCATCCTGACCGAGCTCTCACGGCAAAAAGTCCGAGAAATCCTCATCGTCCCTATTGGATTTGTTGCAGATCACATTGAGGTACTTTACGATATTGATATCCTCTATCGAGGGAAAGCTGAATCTATGGGGATGGTACTGAAAAGGACTCCTTCCCTTAATTCTTCTGAGCGATTCATAGAGGCTCTTGCGGCGATTGTCGAAGAACATCTATCCATCGCGAAACGAAGATTGCGGAATGCGGAGTTATGAAAATACCCTTTGATCTTGATTTTTTTCTGAAATCCGCAATTCGAATTCCGAAGTTTATGGGAATCCTTGAACCCTTTTTGATTTCTTGAGGGAATAGATGAAGCGGGTCATCATTATTGGCGGTGGCGCTGCCGGGCTTGGAGCGGCCTACAAAGTCACCCGGGCCGCGTCGGAAGGCCACGACGTTAAGTTCACTCTGGTCGAGAAGGACCAGCGTCTCGGCGGGAAGATCCAAACGGAGATTGTCCCGGATCCCTCGGAGCAGGGCAGGTTCGTCGTGGACGGTGGTCCAGACTGTTTCTTGACCGAAAAACCGGCGTGTCACCGCATCGCGAAGCTCACAGGGATCTTCGATGACGAATTGCCGACCGACGACTCGCGGAGGCGCACGTGGATCCTTTCTCGTGGCAAGCTTCATCAGATGCCGGATGGCGTCATGATGTTTGCACCCACGAAATTCGTGCCCTTTGCCACGACCGGCCTGTTCTCATGGCAGGGTAAGATCCGGATGGCCATGGACCTCTTCATCCCGCCGAAGAAGGTTTCGCCTGGTGAATTTAACGATGAGACACTGGAGAACTTCGTAGTCCGCCGCATGGGCCGCGAGTGCCTTGATCGTCTTGCAGAGCCTCTGGTCGGAGGCGTTCACGCGTCCGACCCTGCGCAAATGTCGCTTGCAGCCACCTTCCCTCGCCTCCTCGAGATGGAGCAGAAATTCGGGTCTCTCATGAAGGCTTTCATTGCTACCCGTCGCAAGATCGAAGAGATGCGGCGAAAGTATCCGGCCAAGCCGGTTGAGAAGCGTCGTACGTTCTTCACCTCCTTTGTGAACGGGATGCAGCAACTGACGGACCGTATGGCCGACGCCGCAGGTCGCGAGAGCATTCACACGGGCGTGGCCGCCACCTCGCTCCGTTGCATCGGGCAAGGCATATGGAGCGTCCAACTCTCGAATGGTTCCACCATTGACGGGGACGCAGTGATCCTTGCCACCGAGTCATGGGCTGCCGAGCCGCTCGTCCGCCCCCATGACGAGGCGATTGCAGACGCCCTTGTCAACATACCAACCTCTTCCTCGGCGACCGTATCGATCGCCTTCAAGGAAAGCGAAGTTGGCTTCGATCTGAATGCATTCGGGGTTCTGTGCCCCCTCGTAGAGGGCCGTGCCCTCATGGCAGCTACTTACTCCTCCACGAAGTGGCCGGGCCGAGTTCCAGCAGGCAACGTACTACTTCGCGCTTTCGTCGGCGGTCCACACAATCAAGAGATCGTGAAGCGCTCGGATGAAGAGCTCGTGCAGACGGTACTCGCCGAATTTCGTGACATCCTGGACCTCAACCCGTTTGCGAAGCCGCTCTTCTCGCGCGTCTTCCGGTGGCACCGCGGCATGCCACAGTACACACTGGGGCACCTTGAACGTGTCACACTGATCGAAAACCATAGTGCTCAGATTCTCGGCTTGGCCCTTGCAGGTGGCTGTTACAGGGGTGTAGGCGTCCCAAATTGCATCGAGAGCGGCGAGCGGGCCGTTTCGAAAGTCCTCGGCGAATGGAGCATGGATCTCGCCGAGGATCACGTCGAGGAAAAGCGCTACTACTAAAAATAGGAACACATCCCTTTTGTTCTTAACTATGAGTCAAACTAAAATTCAAACGGGTCTTCTCGATATTTCTTGTCACCCCTAATTAAATGGGATGTGTCCCTATTTTTTCTAGAATAGCAATCCCTTTTGCTCTCATCTCTTCAATGGCCTTCTCAGAGGTATCCGGTGCGACTCCCCTGCAAAGGTTTTTGATTAAAACAACTTCGTATCCTGCGGCCACTCCATCCAGTGCCGTTGCCCTGACACAATAATCGGTTGCAATGCCATAGACAACTAATTTCCTAATCCCGTCCTTTTTAAGAAGATGATTCAGAACAGTCTTTTTCCCGTCGTCATCCTGGAAACCAGAATAACTGTCATATTGCGGATCCATTCCCTTTTTCGTGACAGCTGTAAATAACTTGTTATCCAATAAGATCTCTGCTCCGGGAGTCTTTTGAACGCAGTGAGACGGCCAGAGGACCTGGTCCTTTCCATGAAGCTTAATCACATCAAACGCTTTTTGCCCTTTATGCTTGGTAAAGAAGGATGCATGATCTTTTGGATGCCAATCTTGAGTTGCGTAAATCGGATAACCCGCTTCCTTTAGCTTTCTGGTACTCTCTTCAACGGCTTTAACGTAGGCTTCGTCCGTTCCATCCACGGCCAAGGAGCCATTTTTGAGTTTTGTAAAGTCTCCCTGGACATCCACCACAATAACCCCCGTTTTTGTTGCTTCCTTTGCCATCACCATCCCTTCTTTGAAGTTTAAAATTCAAAGTTTGAAGTGAATGTTCAAGACTCAGAACTCCGAGCTGAGGCGACCATCTCCCTGCCGACGGTTCGGGCGGCTTTGATGATTTTTTCAATGTCCTCGTCAGAGTGAGCCATTGATAGGCAACCCCCACCGTGCATGACATGAATCCCTTTTGCGAGCAGTCTGACTCTAAATTCAATTTCTCTTTTTTCTAAATCGGTGAGGCGGTGGATGGATTGCGGAGAATCTAGTATCGTTCCCTTTTCAAAAGGGAAATGGGTCTGAAAGAGCGATCCAGTTCCCGTAACCAAGGCATTCAATCCTTCTCGATTAAGGGCCTCCTGGACCCCCTTTCGAACCTTTTCCCCCTTTGATTCCAAAGGAGGGTAGACCCTTTCACGATGATCTTTCAGATAACGGAGCATTGCCAATCCTGCAGCGGCTGTCAAAGGATGAGCAGAAAAGGTACCCCCGCCGATTAGAATCCTCTCCCACTTGTTTCTTTTTTTTTCAGGTGAAGTCCTCTCCATTATCTCCCTTTTTCCCACCACAGCACCTACAGGCAACCCCCCTCCTCCAATCTTTCCAATGGTAGTCAGGTCTGGAAGGATATTGAATCTCTCTTGTGCTCCCCCTAAGGCCAATCGGAAACAAGTGATGACTTCATCAAAAACCAGGAGAGCCCCCCGTTTTTGAGTTTCGGAGCGAACCATCTGAAGATACTCTTTGGTGGCAGGAGTGAATCCGCCCTCCATGATCACAGGTTCGAGAATGATACCTGCCAAGTCTTCTCCGGTTTGTTGGATGACCTCGAGCGATTTCGAAAGATCGTTAAAGAAGATAACCTTTGTATACTGCTCAAGCTCAGGCAAGAGACCAAGGCTTTCTTCCCTTTCGTAAGGCATTTTGATGCCCGTGGAAAGATCTGGATTGGCTCCATGCCATCCACCCGCTATCTTCAATATAGTTCTCTTGCCTGTGAATGCACGGGCAAGCCTAACGGCATACATCGTTGCTTCCGTCCCGGAACAGCAGAACCGAACCATTTCTGCTGAAGGGACCAACTCTCTGACTAGTTCTGCCCATTCGATCTGCTTTTCATAAAGAAGGCCCCAGTGAATACCCTCTTTAAGCTGTTCTTCAATGGCATGGACTACTACGGAAGGGCGGTGCCCCAGGATATGGGTATAATTGCCCATCCAGAAGTCAACATATTCATTTCCGTCCACATCCCAGATTTTGGAACCCTTTGTTTTCTTGACAAAGAAAGGATAAGGCGGGAAATAGTGAATGTTATGAGAGATGCCTCCTGGCATCACGTCTTTGGCTCTTTCAAAGAGCTTCCTAGAAGAAGGTGTCTTTTGCCAGTAAGCATCAGAGAAATGGTTCACTCGCGAGTCTCCTCGGGAGATAGGTTTTGGATACCCTATTTCTAATTGAATAGGAATGGGATTGCAACCCCCGAAGTCCAGACTTAAGAAATTGTTAGTCTTCATCTAATCATCGATGCATAAGAATTCCAAAATCAACTCTCGAGAATCTTCTTGTGTTTACTAACAAGGGTCCATCAACGTAAAGGTCAGAATGCTTGCTCGGAGTTTGCTACAATTGCTTCAGTTCCGCCTTAGTTTTCTTGGACCCATAATCGCACAACCTTCGAATAGGGCATTGACCGCATAAGGGTTTTCTTGCAATGCACGTTCTACGACCGTGCCAGATGAGGAGATTTGAAAAATGGGTCCACTCATCTTTAGGGACGATCTCCATCAAGTCGAACTCGATCTTGACCGGGTTGTCATTCTTCGTTAAACCGATCCTTTGACTCACCCTGTGAACATGGGTATCGACCACGATTCCGGGTGTTCCAAAAGCATTCCCTAAGATGACATTGGCCGTTTTCCTTCCCACTCCAGGCAGGGTCACCAGTTCTTCTAGGGTTTTCGGGACCTCTCCTCCAAATCGGGCCACTAACTCTTGGCAACACTTCTTGAGTGACTTGGCCTTGTTCCGATAGAAGCCCGTTGGCCGAATCTCTTCCTCCAATCCTGTTAAATCTGCCTTCGCATAGTCCTTTGCCGAATGGTACTTTTTGAATAGGGTCTCGGTAACCTGATTCACCTTGACATCAGTACATTGTGCCGAAAGAATCGTGGCGATCAGGAGTTCTAGGGGTTTAGAGGATCTCAAGGCGACTCTGGAATCAGGTATTTCTTTAGATAAGATGTTTATGATCTCCTTAACTCTATTCTCTAAATCAATGCGTTGCTTCATATCTCCTCCTGTTTTATCAATCCTTCCTCAAAATCTGACATCTGAAACCTAGATGGGTTTCCTCGCTTCCCCAAGGGCTTTCATTTCTCCGAGATCTGGGGTGTTGAAGATATCTCTAGGTTCCAGCCATTCCTTCTGACCGATTCCACCCCCGATATAGATGTCTTTCGACCCCTCCTCATTATGGGCATCTCGGTTAATGGGGATCTTCAATCCCTTCTCTTTATCATATTTGCACAACCTCCAATCGTTGTCCAGTTGGAATGGTTTCTCTCTGCAATTCAAACACTAGAGTCTCGCCTGACAAAGAACTTGTTCAGCTCACGGGCCAGACCTTAGAGATCAGACTTTTCTGCATGGGGAATTGACCCTTGCAGGGTTCTCAACCCTTTTTATCGTATCCGTATCCACTTTCCGTCTACGATCTTCCCTTCTACATACGTTTCGGAGTTCAGAGTTCGGAGTGAAAGTCCTTTCTTTCCCATCTTCCGACTTCCCCTATCTCTCTGTCTCTCTTCCTCTCCCTTCAGTCTGATCTCTGGAGTCTAAGTCTAACGGTCTGAAACACAGGGTTTCCATTCCGAAATTTGGATGGGATAAAATTTTGCATGGGGGGGGAACAAAAAATGCCACTTTTCCTGTGGATAAAGGATTGGTTTGTAATATGATTCATTGTAATATTAGTAAGTTAGGATGTCCATGAAGGAATTGGTATGGAAAATGCTATCAACTAGTGTAAAGTCAAAAGAAGGGGTGCAAAGCTGTGGAAAACAAGAGTGAGAATGTCGTCATGACGACCCAAGAAGCCTGCCACTACCTCCGGATCTCCAGACCTACCTACTTGAAGTACCTTTACTTAGGCAAGATCAAGGGGGCAAAGGCGGGAAAGGGCTGGAAGGTCCTTAAATCAGAATTGGATCGATTTCTCAAAGGAGAGGATGAATATTCATCTGTCCATAGAATGGATTCGTTCAATGGAAAAGACTCAGGAGGAGGAATTTGGTAAAGAAACTGGAGAATAAAGTCGATGACTTCGATGAGAAGATGCTCGATGAGGAAGTAAAATCGACCAAATCGTTGATTACAACTTTGCTCCAGACCATGAAGTCCTATCGACTCTATGAACCTAACCATCCGATTCTCTCCAAGTTTCTGGATCGGCTGAAGAGGGATTTTGATCGATACTTCGACGAATTCGATTCCTTGTCCTTTCATATAGCAGAGCACCGGCTGATCTATCGAGGGAAAGTGGTCTATGAAAGTCAGGACCCAAAGGAGAGTCTGGCCTTTCTTTTTTACAAGGATGGAATTCGTGAGATTCGATTCTACAAAGGGTTGGAGTTCGCCGAGATCGTCGATTTCCTTGATATTGTGAGAAGGAGTGACATTGTTAACCGCTTGGAGGATGATCTGGTCACCTTGCTCTGGGAGAAAGATTTTGCTCACATCACCTTCACGTCCATCGACGACTTCTTGGAAGGAAGCAATCGCGTCATACCTGAGACTGAGGAGGATCTGGAGAAGGGATTGGAGTATCGCGGATCCAGTGAAGAATGGTTTGAGGAGCAGGAGGATGAGAGTGAGGAGAAAGGGACTACGACCATCGTGGTGGAGAGCTTAAGTGCAGCGCTCAATCCCTCTCCAGGTCAGTCCTTGGTTCAAGCCTGTCAGCTCACTGCTGACGAGATAGAAGAAATCACCAGAGTAGCTCACCAGGAGCAACAGCCGGAGTATGTCTATGTCTTGATTAATGACCTCATAGAAATTCTCTTGCATCTCGGCGAGGACTTGGATGCTTATGAAAATATGATTTCCTACTTCGAGCAGATCATCACCTCCCTTCTCGAGAGGGGACTGGTAGGAAAAGCGGTTACCATCCTGGAAAATCTAACCGAGGTCATGGAGTCCATGGTTCTCAAGGATAAACAGATCTTTGCCCTTCGCCGTATTTTTGAGATTTCATCCAGTGGACAAGCCATTTCACTCATAGGGAAGGCGATGAAAGGTAATGGGGCAGTGGACAAGGAGTCGGTCCACCAATACCTCCAACTATTAACAAAACAGGCCACCACCTCACTTTGCAATTTGCTAGGAGAATTGGAGTCTGGAAAGTGGAGAGAGGCGGTGTGCAATTGCCTCATCAGGCTCTGCAAAGAGGAGATCCAACCTTTAACCTCATTCCTATCGAATCCGAGTCCCTTTCTTGTCTGCCACATCCTCTATGTTCTCCGGAAGATTGGGCATCCCTCCACGTTCAAATATGTCGGAAACCTGATCAACCACGAAGACTTGAAGGTGAGAGAAGAGACCCTCCAACTGCTCAGTAAGTCTGGGGATAACGGAAAGAATCTGATTGAGAAATTCTTGAAGGATCCTGTGCCCGGAATGAGAGGAAAGGCTTCACTCATTTTGTCTAGGATGGCCAAAGACCAAGCAGTGAAGCCGCTGTTGGAGATCATCCTTTCCGAGGACTTTTACAAGCGCGACTACGATGAGAAAGTCTCTTTTTTTAGAGCCTTGGGTGAGACAGGATCCGAGGAGGCGATTCCCATATTGAAGAAGATTGCAAAGAAGAGAAAGTGGTTCAAAAAGGGTAAGTGGGACGAGATGCGCCTCTGTGCAGCTAATGTCCTGAAAGTGATGGAAGGGGGTCCAAGACAGGGGGCTCAAAGATAGAAGGATAATTTCGATGTGATCATACATCGGTTCCATAAGAAATCTTGCTTGCGTGGATGAATGATCTGACGTGGCAAGGGAGAGAAAAGATGGAGAATGCCGAAACTGCAGTCCAAACCCGTCGGATGACGAAAAGACAATCGACGACGATGGAAGCAGAACTGTTGAAACTGGGGAACACCATCATCACGAAATTTCATGTATTGATGAGGATTTCTCAGATCTATGATGCTAAGAATACTGCACTCCAGCAGTTCATTCAGGAGTCTCTTCAAACGATCAATGATTGGATAAAAAGGGAGGGGATCCTCTCGATCCTTGTAGACAACGAACTCTTCCTCAATGGAGAACGGCTTCGTTATTCTGTTGAAGGATTCACGAGTTTCAAATATCTTCTTATCCAGTGGAGAAAAAGAAGAATTGGCGAGGTTGTCTTCAAGAGCCCGGTGGATGAGAGAACCTTGAAGGAATTCATCTATGCCTTGATGGGCCTGGAAGAAGGTGGGGAGAGAAACGCAGATCTTCTGAGCGAATCACTGGGCAGTCATGGCATCACATCAGTTGAGGTGCATCCCTTGGAGATTTTGGAAGGCGAGGAGGATGCCATCACCTACTATTTGGCGGATCAACAGAAGGTGGCCCAGAAGGTATTCTTTGAGACGATAGGGACGATCAAAGACGTGATTACCCACATCAAGGGGAAACAGTATGCCGATGTGAGAAAGTTGAAACGGTTGGCCCAGAAGGCGGTCCATCTCATCGTAGAGGATGAATCCATCCTCTTGGGAATGGCAACCATCAAGAACTATGATGAGTACACTTTCAACCATTCTGTCAACGTCGCCATCTATGCCTTGGCCATTGGAAAACGGTTGGGATTCTCGAGAAAGATCATGACGGAGTTAGGGATCACGGCTCTCCTTCATGACATCGGGAAGTCAAAGATTCCGAGGGAGGTTCTAACAAAAGCGGGCCCCCTCGACGAAGGAGAATGGGGCCTCATGAAGAAGCACCCTCTGCTTGGGGTTGAGGTTGCCCTCAATCTGAAACAGCTGGGGGAGATCAACCCGAGGATGGTGATCGGTATCTTTGATCATCACCTCAATAACGATCATACGGGATACCCGAAGCTCTTTCGGAAGAAGGAGCTGAGCCTTTTTGGGAGAATCATTCAGATTGTGGATTCCTATGATGCCATGACCACTGCCAAGATTTATAAGAAGCGTCCCTATACGCCGGAGCAAGCCTTGGCGATTATGTTGAGGGAAAGAGTGATCCATTACGACCCCATCCTCCTCAAAATCCTCATTGGTGTCGTTGGAATTTATCCCATCGGATCCTTGGTCCTTCTCAACACCCATGAGCTGGGGATCGTTTACAAACCCAATCCTGATCCGAAGTGGATGGATCGTCCCCGGGTAATCATCGTGGAACGCAGTGAGAAGAGCGATGTGAAAAAGGAGTTAGTTGACCTCACAGAAATCGATGGGCAAAACCGTTTCCAACGGACCATCATCAAGACATTGGACCCTAATAAATACCATATCGACATCGCGAAATATTTCTTACCATCTTAGCCTTGCTCAAAGGCTTCTCCTTCCAGAGCCTCCTCTGTCTTCCCTCTTCTCTTTTCTTGTCGTGAGGATCTCTTTGCATTGAGATTGCTCCCATTCCTCGGTGAGTCTTCGCAGAACCCCCTGCTGTTGCTGAATGGCGAAGTCTGCATATTTGGCGTCCTTTTTCCGATAACTCCTCTCAATGAAGGTCATGGAGTTTCTGGCGCCTCGGATTTGGGAAAGGATCATTTCACACTTCTTCAATCCCCATCGAGCCTCAACAGAATCCCCTGGATGAGGGGAGAGCCACAGATAGTTCTGATAGACGTCATAGAAAGTGATCGAACGATCCTTTGAGATGCGAATCGAGATAGCCTCCATTTTTTCTCGCACCGCTTCATTGTTGAGGTGGCTCGATTCGATGATTTGACGGAGGTGATCCATCAACAGGGTGATCATCCCATCACGGCCAGGAGTGCTATGGATCTCCCAGAGAGCCGATCCCTCCGGACAGCCGCCTCTGCGACACCTCTGGTATCCTGCCGAAACGATGGAGACTCTCTCTTGAAGGAAACGAGAGATGGTTTCGAGGACTCTTTCCATCTTTTCCCAAGGGTCGTAAGGCGTTGGATCGATCCTTTTCGCCACCGCCTCAACGAAGTCTGAATAGCCTTCATGAAAATCGGACGTATACTGTTCTTCAGAATAGAAAGGGTGCTCCATGGCTGGAAGATATCTCCACTCTCCATTTTGGAGGACCGGCCATCGAAACTTCACCAGGCCTGAATGAGCGGTGGACTCCGGCCTTGGGGAAAGGAAATTCTTCTGATTCATTTTTTGAATTTTTGCCGGAACTGTTGATTCCCAGGTTTGGAGGGGATGGGCCTGGCTTCCGTCCAAGGCGACGTGGCCGATCACCCCCGAATGGGATTCCGTGATGAAAAAAACCGTGCCAGGCGTCACCGAATCCGGGGTGATCCGAATCGGATAAGTATCAGAAGGGAGTGTTCGGGTGGTGGTCTCGGTAAGCACATGAAGAAGGACCTTGCGGAAACGAAGATCCTTAGACCACTCGGGATGTGTTGGCAGATTTCCCCAATGGATTGACCAGTGGCCGATCAATTGGCCATCCTTTGTTGTTGCAGCAGCAGGGAGGTGAGCGATCCGGGCATAGATCCATCGGGTCGCATAGGGGACATCAGCGCAATCCACAGGGATCTTATAGCGAATAAAGAAATCTTCTGTAAGATTTGCTTCAACCCATTGGGCATATTGCGACTCCTCCTCAATCGTCCACCGACGGTCGCCTACACTCCAAACCTGAAGAGGAGATTCTCTTATCGTTTGGCCAAAAGAGGGGGCGGAGAAAAAGATGAGAAGAAAAAGAATGAAGAAAGGCATATTCCATATTAAAAAGATTGGT
>JBEKDJ010000017.1:0-27482 GCA_050014415.1 Thermodesulfobacteriota bacterium
TATTTTTTCGGAATCTCGACGTTCTTGTAAACAAAACCGCCGGTGGAAAGCCCCATACGCCCCATGTCTTTATAAACGGTAAAGGTTGTGCCCGGAGCTTTGGCCGGAAAATAGGCAAACGTGGAACCTTTGTACCCTTTTGTAGGATCAGACTTAAAAAGGGTCAGATGACCGCCACCCCACTCATTGGACTCCCTGACACCACTGATATAGGCCTTCTCACCGTTGACGATGAACTTGGTTTTTTCGCTCTTGGCCACGGTCTTGATGTTGGCAAGGTCGGAGCCTCCACCAGGCTCAGTCGTATTGATCCCTAAGAACCATTCGCCTTTAGCCACTTTGGGTAATATCTCTTCCTTCGCCTCCTTTGTGCCATACTGAGAAAGCATAAATGCCCATCCGATGCACAGCAGTGTGTAGACAGGCACAGACATGCTCAACTCCCCCCGGGCTATCTCATGAATGGTAATCATGGCATACTGCATCGTTTCTCCAGGCACGGCCGTGCCGCCGTACTCCTCCGGAATGGTCACTCCGAAGATCCCAAGATCAGCCATTTTCTTGATGACCTCTTTGGGGATTCTTTCCCACTCCTCGTCAATTTTTCGCGCGATGGGCTCCAACTCTGCCTGCGCGAATTCCCTCACCGTGTTTTTCCATAATTCCTGCTCTGTACTCATTCTGAATTCCATTGCAATTCTCCTCCTTTTTTAGATTATCCCGAGATGGGATTTGCTTCCGTGACTTTCCGTTTGAACAGAAAACCGCGCCATTTGAGCCGGTAATGCAAGTATGAGCAATTGTTGATAGCCCTACGGATTCGAAAAATCTCTCAACTGGTTTGCTTCCAACAATACTTGCCCGGTGCAATGTATGGTCATTGTACCTTCTTAGATGTGAACATTCAGCAATGAACGGTTTAATAAAGAAATCAATTACTTACATATTGATCTCAAATTGAGAAAGAATTCTCAAAGTCTAATTACTTTAGATATCCCATTCAGGAGGCCTTGTCAAGAACCACTTCAGATGTAATGCCAAGCTGTAGTATCTGGAACGAATGGCATCTGCCGCTTTGGCTGAACATATGTTGTTTCAATCGCCGTACTTGCACCACCCGCAGGCATGTTAAAATGCCCTCACTCTTCATGAGCAAAGATCGTGCCACTCGCCCGGTAAATCATAAGTAGCTTAAAATATTGGTCTTCATCAAGAAGAAACGAGGGAAATGCTTTTTGAACGAAAGCGAGATGTCCTGGAATACAGACATTACAATTGGAATAAAGCTTAATAATTATCTGATTAGATTACATAAGTGTATGTCTATGTCTTAAAAATAAGACATGTCTGATTCATAAGACATTATACTGTTTCATTTTTTCATAGAGTGAGGACCTATGAATTCCAAGAATTCTCGCTGCTTTTATTCTGTTACTCCCAACGGACCTCAACGTGTCTACAATGATTTGCCTTTCCATGTCGGCAAGCTTCTCTCGCAGAGAACCATGAGACGGGACGAAACTATCATTCTTCGTCTGAAATCCGGTAATGTGCCCCGGAAGATGCTCCGGTTTGAGCTGCTCACCCCTCGCCATGATCAGCCCCCTCTCCAGAACATTTTTCAATTCCCGGACGTTCCCCGGCCAGTGATATTTCTTGAGCATTTCCATGGCCTCATCAGATATGTCTGTAGGATAAGCCCCGATCTCTTGATTCAAGATAGACATCAGGTGACGGACAATAACGGGAATATCTTCGCGTATGCTTCGGAGACTCGGCGCACGGATGTGGAAGGAACTGATGCGATAATAGAGGTCCTCCCGGAAAATTCCCTTTTCCATCATCCCCCGGAGATTCTTATTTGTAGATGTGATAAGCCTGTAGTCAAGCTTAATTGTTGTGGTCCCGCCGATGTGCTCCAACTCCTGTTCCTGAAGGACTCTCAGAAGTTTCGCCTGCATGGTCAGAGGCATGTCGCCGATTTCATCAAGGAGAATGGTTCCGTTGTTTGCAAGCTCAAATTTCCCCGGTTTTCCCTGAGCCCGAGCTCCTGTAAACGCGCCTGCCTCGTAGCCAAAAAGCTCGCTCTCGATCAGTTCCGGCGGAATGGCTGCGCAATTAACCCTGATGAAAGGACCGTCCGCTCGCTTGCTGTTTCTGTGGATATAATACGCAATGGTTTCCTTACCGGTCCCCGATTCCCCAGTAATCAGAACCGGAAAGTTACTGCCGCTGACCTGTAAGGCCAGCTTTTTTGCCATTTGAATCGGATCGGATTGGCCGATAAGGACTCTGGGACCCTTCAGGCTCTTGATTTCATCCCTGTAATATCTGAGTTTGCTATTGAGTACGTCGAGACGTCTCTGAATCTCCATCACTTTTGACTCATGATGAAGCATTGCTTTGCCGATGGCGCCAATAATCTTGCCTTCCCGATTTCTCAGCGGAATTCTCGAGATAATTTGCAGTCTCCCGCCAATGAAGAGGGTTTCCCCGATCTTCGCGCGACCCGTTTCCACAACCTCGTGCAAATTCGTTTCCTTAATAACCTCTTTAACATGCCGACCTATTGCCGTGACAGGATCAACCCCTATCAATTCCTCACTATAGTGGCTTATGAATCGGATAATCCCCTTCGTGTCAATGATAATGGGACACTCATACGGATTATCAACAATCGCCTCAAGAAGGTCTCTATCCAATTGGTCCATTGTATGATCGATCGATTTTGGGGCCATAAGATTCTTCCCTTAGGATAGCGAGCATCCTATACATGGTAGGTATGTATCATGAGGATCGTCCAACAGAGGACACCCTTTGCATCTCAGACACCGGACTTCAGCCCCGCCAAGCGGGATAAGACACCCACCCTTATCATCTATATAAGAAGTTGAATCTTGGAGTGTTCTCAAACTAGGGATCGAGTCGTACCGGCCTCTCTAACATTTTTTGCCGCCATTCTTCGTATCTGGGGTGACTAAATATCCAGACTCCCTTGTAAATCTTCAGTCTAATACCTGGGTCAATGGCCTAATGTCCGAATTGCAGGGTCATATTCCTTCACTCATTCTTTCTTTGTCTTTTGCCTGAATGATTGAATTCGTGTCCTTTAGCCACTTTTTTTCGATGAAACGGACAGACAAGCCTATTTATGAAATAAGGACAATTCCGGCAATCAGGATTGTTTTCATGACCTTCTTCGCCCAAAAAAGTCTTTCTTCTCACGTTCGGATCCTTTCACTTCAATAGAAATGTAATAAATCAAGAAGAGAACGTCAATAAAGGGCTGAAGAAAGTAGGTGTATTTCTGTTTCCCTGGATTCAGACTCAATGCCGATGCCTGCCCCCGGATTTGTCCCCAATTTACGTTCGTAAAGAAATGTCCAAATGCCTTTAGAGTGGGGAGACCCGCGTGTCTTTTGTTTGGAGATTCCTGACCATAACGATATGGCCACCCGGAAGGAGTTTAACAAATTTTCTTGAATTCCCGGACTCCCCTTTGAACTTCCTAAGCTCGTTTACTTTCTCATGAATATTGCAGGCCGGGGCGAATCAGTTCATTTTCCAATCAATGTTGCAACACCCTCTTGCAGAGCCTCGGGAAAATCTTTCTCCGTCATCAGAAGACTCTGGACCAGCGCTTCAATTTCCATATGGGTCATCTTGTCCAACCCCACCCCCAAATCTATAGCTCGCTTGGCCAGTCCCAGGGCCAGGGAACGCCTTTGGAGCAGTTTGGCCAAGAAAGCATTGGTTTGCTCTTCTATCTCACCATCGGGAAAGATCCGATTGATCAGGCCTAATTCGAAAGCTCTCCGGGCCGTGACCATATCGCCCGTCATGATCAGCTCCTTGGCCCAAGCCGGACCGAGCATCCTCGTCAAGCGGGTCGTTCCGCCGCAATCTGGAATGATTCCCAGGATAATCTCGGGCACCCCGAGCGTTGCACTCTCGGAAGCAAGGCGGAAATCGGCTGTCAAAGCCAACTCCAGCCCCAGTCCCCCGCAAAAGCCGTGAATCTTGGCCACCACAGGTTTTTCAATGCGTTCAATCCGATTGAAGATGGTCTGAATCCCATCCAGGACCTCTCGGAGGCGGACCCCGAGGGCCCTCCCATCATCCTTGGCAATAGCGGCCAGGTAATTGAAATCAACTCCGGCAGAAAAGGCCGGACCGGCACCCTGGAGCAAAATGACTTTGGTTTCCAAGCTCGAGCTGAGTTCCGAGAATGCCCTGTTGATCCCTTCCAGCACTTCTTCGTTGATAGCGTTACGCTTTTCCGGGCGGTTGAGGGTGATAGTGCCAATACCATCTCTCACTTCCCACTTGACCATTTGGTTTGCCATGAAAGCCCTCCTAAATAGTGCCGTCAGTAGCGGATAATGACTGATAGCGAATTCATGAAAAGCACTAGGTTTTGGTTGGGTTGAACATACGAAAAACCGAGCTGCCTGTCAAGCAAAAAAGGCCACAAGATGTGGATTCCTTCCTTAAGTGGTCCGGTGTGCAGTCTGACATAAAGCTTCCACAATCCGGCAAGGGTAAACAACCGGTGTCGATGGGGCTTCGTAAGTATCGTATTCTTGCCTGCCCGGATCCAAACCTGTTAGCAATCCTCTAGACTTGTCTTCGCTTCGCCCTCAACCAGTCAAGTGTGTCGAGTCGCTTCGAGCGCAATTTCTCCCTCTGCGTGAATTCTCCGTTCCCATGTTCAAGAATATTCATGATGAGACTTGACAAATGATTTCTGACTATTTATATTAATCAGCATAGTCTGATTTGTAAGATTAGTTTAACTGTACTGATATCAGTTAGGAGGTGAGAGGAATGGCCAAAAAGTCTGGAAGAGCCTCTTGCATCGGCCCCACCTGTGAGCAGATGAGTTGCTGTAAGGTTGAGGCCTTAATCAGTGTGGATGAACGTGGGCAGATGGTGCTTCCCAAAGAGACAAGAGACAAAGCTGATATCCACGCTGGAGATAAACTAGCTCTTGTCAGCTGGGAAAAGGATGGGAAAGTGAGCTGCTTCATGCTGATTAAGGCCGGTGAATTGGGAGACATGGTGAAAGGTCTGCTGGGTCCTATAATGAAGGAGGTGATCGGAAAATGAACGACAAAAGGGATTTCTTGGATGCCATCATGACCCGAAGGAGCATAAGAGACTACAAGGAAGGGGATATCCCTGCTGGAGATTTGGAAAAAATA
This sequence comes from Thermodesulfobacteriota bacterium, assembly GCA_050014415.1. GTDB lineage: Bacteria > Desulfobacterota > BSN033 > BSN033 > UBA1163 > JBEKDJ01. The sequence continues at coordinate 5,205 of JBEKDJ010000017.1, forward strand.
CTCCAGGCCGGGATTATGGCGCCTTCTGCTGGCAATAGCCAGCCATGGCGGTTCCACGTTATTAAGGGGAAAATCAAGAAGAGGTTTCTGGAAGTCTTAAGAGATACGAAAACCATTCCACCTCAGTGGCATCAAGTTGTTCTAAAAGGCATAGAAACTGTTCCCATCGCTCTCGCGGTGGAGAATCCCATTTCCATTAAAAAAGACGATGCTCCCTCTCCCAATGTATTTAATGTGTTTGGAGAAGACAAATTGAATGTTGCCTTTCTCGGATCCCTTCTCGGGACGGCAGCCAGCATACAGAACATGCTGTTAGTGGCCCATTCTTTGGGATATGGGAGTGTTTGGATGTCATTTCCGCCTATTCTCGAAGCTGCAAAGAGGGTCGTCGAAATCTCTGGAGTGATGGTAGCTGTCCTTCCCATAGGACACCCTGCGGATCATCAGACGGAATACGTGGATCGTTCTCGTAAGTCTGTGGACCAGATAACGATATTTCATGACTGAAAGGAGGTTAATCCAATATAAGTCCTCGGAGCAATTCCAGGCAAGAGGGACCGTACGCCTCCCCCTTAATAGAATCGGGGTCAGGGAACACCCAGAAACTCAAAACAGTTCTGCAGAATATCCATCCTGCTGGAAGGGCTTCAGGGGTGGATTCAGAAACTCAGAAGCCTGCGGTGGCTGAAGAAGATAATGCAAGAAGAACACTTTTCATACCCCAGAACTACTCAATAGCGGGCTGGGTCGAATTAAAAGGAGGATGAAAATGGATAAGGAAGAGATAAGAAAAGCCGTAAGAGAGGGTTATGGCAAAATCGCAAAACAGGACAGGTCATGTTGTGCTCCCGAAAAATCCTGTTGTGGGAGTCCTGACCCGAAACAAGATATGAGTGAAAGAATTGGATACACGGCAGAAGAGCTGAAAGCCGTTCCCGAAGGAGCAAACTTGGGGCTGGGATGCGGCAACCCAGTTGCTCTTGCTTCCTTAAAGGAAGGAGAAACCGTTCTCGACCTTGGTTCAGGCGGGGGATTTGATTGCTTTCTCGCTGCCAGCAGGGTAGGCAACACGGGGAGGGTCATCGGGGTTGATATGACGCCCGAAATGCTCCAGAAGGCAAGAGACAATGCCAGGAAGAGCAATTATTCAAATGTGGAGTTCAGGCTTGGCGAGATTGAGAGTCTGCCGGTAGCTGACAATTCTGTTGATGCAGTTATCTCAAACTGCGTCATCAACCTTTCCCCCGACAAAAAGAGGGTATTCTCCGAAGCGTTCAGAGCACTGAAACCGGGCGGCAGGCTGATGATCTCAGACATCGTCCTGCTGAAGGAGCTTCCGGATTTCGTCAAGAATTCCATTGAGGCCTACATCGGTTGCCTGTCGGGCGCAATGCTAAAGGACGAATACATGGGGGCTGTAAAAGAGGCAGGATTTCAGGATGTCAGAATAGTCGATGAAACATCTTTTCCGATGGAGTTCATAACTGATGACCCAACGACGAAGAAAGTCGTCGAAAATTCGAAGATACCGCTGGAGAAAGTAAGCGAAATTGCAGGTTCGATTATGAGCATAAAAGTCCATGGCATTAAGCCTATCCTAATTTAGATCGTGGGTTGGTCGTTCTCCCCAGTCTTTGTACGCTGTTCCTTCCTCTCGATGGGCTTGATTGGGAGTTCGTGAATACACTGGACGAAGCCGTCGGGAAGGCTGAGGCCATCGTCAGAGCAGAGGGCGGAATGAAACAAATCACTTCAGCTGGCAAAGGGGTGTAACCTTTCAGTGGCCTTCTGCGTCTTATATGCAAATAGAAAGAGAAGGAGGGCTTTACATGGACGAGAAAACGAGGGTTTTGATTTGCTTAGGTGCAGCCACGGCAGCGAACTGTATTCCTTGTTTTGAGCACTACTTCGGGAAAGCCGAATCGGTGGGTCTAGAAAGTGACGAAATTCAAGAAGCAGTCGAGCTTGCCAGCCAGGTTGGGAAAGGAGCCCATATCGCCCTAAAAAAAAGCATCGGGAATAGGATGGGCCGAGAAAAGGAGTATTCGTTGCCCTGTGACAGGAAGACTGATCACTCATGCTGCACGTAGCCTCAGAGGAATTGGAAATGGAATTTTGGGAGATCTATGATCAGTATTACACCAGAGTAAGAAAGTTCATCCTGGCCCTTGTGAAGGATCAATGGGTGGCTGATGACTTAATCCAGGAAACATTTTTGAGGATTCAGCAGAAATCAGGGACCCTAAACGATTCCTCTAAACTGTCTTCATGGATCTTTCGGATCGCATACAATCTTTGTCAAGACCACTTCCGCCAATTAAAGGCAGCACACAGAAAGGGAACCACCGGTCTGGAGCAGACGGAAGGCCTTGAGGAAGCATTTGTTCAAGAAGTGTTCATTCAAAAGGAATTGGAACAGCGTGAAATGGGAGAATGTGTTCAGAACCAGATTGACCTTCTTCCTGAATCCTTACGAGCAGTCCTTGTCCTTTTTGATATCATGGAATGCAACCATCAGGAGATTGCCAATATCCTAGGAATAACAGTTAAGAATGTCAAAGTAAGGCTTCACAGAGCGAGAAAGAAACTGAAGCCCATACTCGAAAAAAAGTGCGCGTTTGAGAGGGACGAGCGGAATGTCCTTGTATGTACTCCCGTTGATCATGGACTAAGAGAGTAGGAGGGTGGTCATGAGCAAGAAGAGGTAAAGCAGATTACTTCTTAAAATAATGGAGACATACACAAACAAGAATAAAAAGCCCGGTTCCGAAATATCATGACCGGGTAAGTAGATGTAAAAAGGAGGATAAAATGGAAGAGATGTTTAGCTCAATGATGGCGAGGTTCATGAAGGGCCTGTCGGAGAATGACAGGAGAAGGATGATGGCCTGCGGAGAGAAGATGGCAGGTATGTGCTCGTGTATCAATGGGAAGGACATGTATGAAGAAGAAAAAGGAGCGATGCAGGAAGAGATGATGTCGTTCTGCAGCAGCATGATGGAGAGAATGTCGACCTTTTTCAAAAAGATGGGTTCGCAGCCCGAGCAGACAGGCGGCTAGGAAAAGGAGTAGCATCAAACACACGAGCGATTCGGAAGGGGCCGGCGGATGGAAACCGATCCCTTGATCGTGGTGGGGAAAAGCGGGTCAGACCTCTAGTCTTGCTTTATTCTCTTTTTTGTCCTCTCCTCACAGCGCTTCATGTCTATCATCTTGCTCTCTTTTTACATGAATCATGCGCTTAGTTATTGATGCTGACTCAATCCCGCCTTGGAGAAATTGGGATTTGGCAGTCAGAATTCAGCTAGTTTCCATTTTTCACCAAGCATTCCAGGGCCGTGATATACTCCTCTGTCATGCAGGTGGGGATCTGGTTCTTCTTCAAACATTCGAAACACTTGCTAGGTTCGTAGAGGGGTGTGCTCACATATTTCTCTCCGCCGTCTGGCAAGAGAGTAACAATCACACCTTGACCTAATTCCTTCGCCTTCTCTAAAGCGCCCCACATCGCTGCGCCTGAACTGATCCCACAAAAGATTCCCTCCCGGACCGTAAGAACCCTTGCCATTTCAAAGGCATCCTCATCCGTGACATTGATCTTCTCATCCAATCGGCTGGGGTCGTAGATCTCCGGGACGTATTGATGCGTAAGGTTCTTCAACCCTTGGATCTTCGAATTCGGATAAGGTTCCACCCCAACGATTTTGATGTCAGGGTTGTATTCTTTAAGTCGTTTTGAAACACCCATGAGGGTCCCTGTGGTTCCTAAACCCCCCACAAACATCGTCACCTTTCCGCGGGTCGCCTTCCAGATCTCTACACCGGTTGTTTCGTAATGGGCAAGTACATTGTACTTATTCTTGAATTGGTAGGGCATGTAATACTTCGGATCCTGAGCCATCTCTTTGGCGAGATCAATCGCTCCATCCATTCCCTTCGAACCCTCGCTAAAGACGACCTTCGCACCAAAGGCGGTCAGGATCTTCCTTCTCTCCACACTCATGGTCTCTGGCATCACCAGTTCCAATCGGTATCCTTTCACAGCGCAGACCATTGCCAGAGCGATCCCTGTATTTCCACTGGTAGGCTCGATGACAATCTTGTCTTTCGTGAGGAGCCCTTCTTTCTCTCCATAGAAGATCATATATTTTGCAATTCGATCTTTAACAGAACCCGCTGGGTTATACCGCTCCAGCTTCGCGTAGACCTTGACTTTCTTGTTGGGAACGATGTGGTTAATCTTCACCAGGGGGGTGTACCCGACTAATTCAAGCATGTCCTTTGCGACTCGGTACATAATCTCTCCTCTATCTCCCCATCGGAAGAATCTGCATATAGCACCAGCGTGTGCGAACCATAAAAACCAGCCCCAGTCTATGGGTTAGGTCTAGCAAACCCGCATGCCGTACGCTTGCCCTCGGACCCATCTCCCTCATTTCCATACCAACCTCTTGGGTTCAAGGAACGCTCAGGATCTCAGCTTCTCCGTCGGTAATCGCTATGGTATGTTCAAAATGGGCAGAGCGCTTGCTATCCGCTGTAACCACGGTCCATCCGTCGGAGAGAATCCGAACCTCGAAGGTCCCCTCATTCACCATGGGTTCTAAAGCAAAGGCCATGCCTTTCTCCAGCCTGGGTCCCTGATGGGGGGACCCGAAATTTGGTATCTGTGGCTCCTCATGGAGGCTCTTCCCGATACCATGTCCCACAAAATCTCTCACTACAGAAAACCTTTGTGCCTCCACCCATGCCTGGATTGCATAGGAGATATCAAAAAGGCGATTCCCTATTTTTGCCTGTTCAATCCCTATATAAAGGGCCTTTTCCGTCACATCGAGGAGTCTCCGGGCTGCATCATCCACCTCACCCACAGGAAGGGTAATGGCGGCGTCTCCGAAGTAACCATTTAGATTGACTCCAACATCGAGACTCACAATATCCCCTTCCTTCAATCTCCGTTGGCTGGGAATACCATGGACCACCTCTTCGTTAATGGAGATACAGAGCGTCGCTGGAAACCCTCGGTATCCTTTGAATGCGGGAATGGCCCCTTTTGAAAGGATTGCCTTTTCCGCTAAATGATCTAGCTCTTTGGTTGTAATCCCGGGGACAACCGCCCCCCTCAATTCTTGAAAGACCTCTGCTACAATCGAATTCGATTTCTTTAGATGTTCAATCTCCCGAGAGGACTTGAGGATAATCACAGGATTAGTATGCATTTGAACCTATGAATTGTCAACCCTGCGACCCCCCCGTGCGACCCCCCCGCGTAGTGCATCATTTTTGAGTCAGGGTTGGGACATGGACAGGGCAGAGAAAATGGATTGTAGAGCATATGGGAGGTTATTTCTTAAGTAATGATGGAGCTGGAAAACGGGGAGAAATGGAAAGGCAGGATCATCACGGATGATTTGATTAATCGGCTCAATTAGGATAAGATTTCGCGGTAAGGAGAAACCTGGTTTGAAAAAAGAGACGGCGATTCTTGCTATTGTAATTGCACTTCTAGTCGGATTCGTCTCCGGGGCAACAGTGGCGATCCTGAAGGTGAAAGGACGAGACGAAAAGGTTGCCATGGTGCAAAAACCCCAAATGTCTCCACAGATAGCTCAGATACCCACCCCTCAAGGTTCTCCTTCCATTGAACTTTCGTCGAAGATCCAAGCACTCAAGGAGATTGTCAAGAAAGATCCAAAAAATCTACCTGCCTGGGTCGAGCTGGGAAATCTTTATTTTGATAGCGATCATCCCCGAGAGGCCATTGAGGCCTATAGCGAATATCTTGCTGCAAAACCCGATGATGCGGATGTAAGAACAGACAGAGGGATTATGTTTAGGAAGTTGGGAGCATTTGATCGGGCCCTCGAAGAATTCAGAAAGGCAGCTCAGACCGATCCAAATCATGTCAACAGCCGGTACAACATCGGCCTCGTTCTCCTTCACGATAAACAGGATATTAAGGGAGCCATCAAGGCTTGGGAAGAATACCTAAAGGTGGATCCTAATAGTGATAGAGCCGGACGGATGAGAACTCAAATCGACAAAATGAAAAAGATGGTCAAATAAAAAAAGTCCAAAGTTCGGAGTTTGGGAGTTCTCTCCTTCTCCCTATTTTTGTCTTATTTCATGACTCCTACTTGGACCCCTCTGAACCTCGCTGGCGCTGCACCGTGTCCCACATGCGCCACTTGCCCAGGCTCTCCTTTTCCACAGTTGGGCGTTCCCCACATCTGCCAGTGGTCTCGATTCGCAATGGCGTCGCAGGAATTCCAAAACTTGAGGGTAATCCCGGTGTAGGTAGGATTCTTCACAAACTCTCCAAGCTTCCCGCCCTTAATCTCCCTTCCCATCTCAGTCCCGAATTGGAAGTTGATCCTCTTGTCATCAATCGACCAACTTCGATTGGTGCATAAGAAGAGCCCCTCTTCCGTATCGGCGATCATCCCTTCTAACGTCCATTCTCCCGGTTCGGCACTGATGTTTGTCATCCGGATCAGAGGAATTCGGTTCCAACCATCTGCCCTCATCGTTCCATTGCTGTCTTTCCCTAAATGATGGGCTGTTTCTCTCGATGTTAAGAGGTTGACCAATATCCCTTGTGAGATGATAGGAACTTTCTGAGCCTTTGTTCCTTCATCATCATAACCAAAGGTTCCCAAACCACCTGGAAACGTCGCATCCGCCACAATGTTTACCTGTTCGGAACCGTATTGCAGATGGCCAACCATCTCGGGTTTGAGGAAACTGGTTCCCGCATAACTGGCCTCCGTCCCAAGAACCCGATCCAATTCAATGGGATGGCCAATCGATTCATGAATCTGAAGGGCTAATTGGGAACTATCCAGTATGAGGGTTGTAATCTTAGACGGGCACGGTTTTGCGGAGAGAAGTTGCTCTGCCTCTTCGGCAACCCTCTGGGCATGATTCCCGAGTGCCAGCTCTTCAATCCATTCATATCCCTTCGTAGCGAAGTTCCCGCGAAAGGAGTTGGGATAGGACCGAACTTGAACCTCTCCTCCTTCAATGGCCGTGGCTGCAATGCCTGCTCCGCACTCGACAATCTCCTGGCCAATATAGGAACCTTCTGTAGAGGCAAATGTCTTCTCTGTTTTATAAGATCCCAAAAAGGTCTCCGAAATTTTCACCTTCTTATTCCTGCGGATGATCTCATCGGCCCTCAGAAGAAGATCTATTTTTCTCTCAGGGGCTACGTCAAATGGGTCGATGACGATTGGGGTTTTATATTCATCTACCCGTGAAGTCGAGGGTGGGAATAAGATCTCCTTCCCTATCACCCTTGAGCTGGCTTTGGCAATCTTTAATGCCCTTCCAAGGACTGCTTCCATCTCTCGCTTCGTCACTTTCGAACTACATGCAAATCCCCATGCACCCTTGAAGAGAACCCTGATGCCGAAGCCAAAATCCTCATCGCTGGTCAAAGCGTCCACATTGCCATTCTTCACTTCGATCTCTTCATACCGGCGGCGTACAATCCGAATGTCGGCATAATCTGCAGCCTTCAGCTTGGCCAGATCGAGGATATTCTGGATCAGGGTTTTCATTACGGCTCCAGCCTTCTTTGCTTGAATCGCAAGGCATAAGTGTTTAAGGAGTATCCCCTCACACCTAACGCCTTACCCTTATCTATAATGATGATACTCCTGAAAAGTTGAATCCGTCTACCTGGATGGCTGGTGCAACGGTGCCTGTCACAAAGCGCCTTGAGTAAACGGTTCCCTCGGAGCAGACCTTTCTCTTCTTCGAGATGGCGCTCACTCGGGAAAGGGCCCTCAGGATCGATTCCGTGAACCTCAGATTCTTGATCGGTCTCTTGATCTCACCCTCTTCAATCAGAAAAGTGCCATCCCGTGTCATCCCGGTAATGACGGCCTTCATCGGCTCGACCACATTGGTGTAATGAAATCGGGTCACATAGATTCCCTTTCGAATGGAACGGACCATCTCATCCAAGGAAGAATTCCCTCCCTTCATGAAGAGGTTGATGGGAATCGGACCTGCTGTATTGGGTGCAATCAGGCCATGGCCGGTAGAACCCTTTCCTTCTCTTCCCGCTGTAAAGGAATCGTAGGTCACCTCTTTTGCAACTCCTTCTTCGAAGAAGGTCACTTTCTGCTTTGGTACACCTTCGAAATCATAAGGGACCTGCAAGCCTTCCGGGTCGAGTCCATCATCGTAGATCGTTATCTTTTCGTCCACCATCTTTTTACCCAATGCATTACAGAAGAAGCTCCTTCCCTCCTCAACAGCCAACGCATGAAAGCCCAGATAGCCCAAAAAGGAGAGAAGTTCGCTAACGGCATAAGGCTCCAAGATGACTTCATACTCTCCAGGTTCAATCTGAATCGGTTCCCCGCTCGATGCCTTTTTAATTGCTTCTTTGGCTAAGGGAGAGGTGTCGAAAGAATCGAAATTCCTTGAAACAAACCCGGCATAACCAGAGTTTGCCCCATTCTCCACAATGAGGTGAAAAAAGAGATCTGAAAATCTCTGATAGGCCTCGACCCCCAAGGAGTTAACCACTGCCAGCTCAACAGTTCCATTCGAAAAGGCACCCGAGGCTTTGAATCCCATTTCCTTCACAAGGGTCAACGCCTCTTTGACCATTTTCACCTTCTTGTTTGGGGTGAGACGTAGAATGTCCTTGGAGAAGGTTTCTATTTCAGGGATGGGTCTTGGTTCCGGCAAAGAGATGAATTCCTCATTCGGGTGTTGAACCGTTGCCAAGGCCATCGCCTTTTTGAGAGAATCTTGCACTGAGGATTGATTTAGAATGTTCGTTGTGATAACGGCAATTCTCTTTCCCAGGATCACCCGTAGAACCAGCGTCTGGTTTCTCTCTGCCACATGCTGGTGAATTGCAGAGTTGGCAAAGCGGGTGAGCGAAGAGTCCTCTGTCAACAGAAGGGCCTCTGTTTGATCGGCAGAGGAATCCTGTACGACATGTCTCAAGAGGCGTAGGCAGCCCTCTTTTCCTATCATCCGATGACCTTCCTCCTCTTTCGATAATCTGAGATGGCGCTGGCTAAGGCTTCCTCGGCGAGGACAGAACAATGCATCTTGGTAGGGGGGAGGCCTCCGAGAGCATCCGTCACCATTTCTTTCGAAATCGCGAGGGCCTCCTCGATTGTCTTTCCTTTGACCATCTCAGTGGTGATGCTCGAAGAAGCAATCGCTGCACTGCAGCCGAAGGTGAGAAATCTCGCGTCGGTGATCCGGTTTCCTTCCACTTTGATAAAGAGTCTCATCGTATCCCCACAGACAGGATTTTGAGCCTCTCCCATCCCATCCGGACCCTCGATTTCTCCCATATTCCTCGGATGTGTGAAATGATCCATCACAATTGGACCATAAACACCTCTATCTTCGACCATCCTAAACTTGACCTCAGCTCCTCGCGAGGGTGTCTTAAATTCCAAATAACAGAGTGCAAATCCCAAACAGATTCCAATCTTTCATTTCCAAATGGCCAGACCGATTTTGCTTGGACTTTTTGGATTTCTATCATTAGAGCTCGTTTGGCATTGGGTAATCAGGATTGGGTGCTTCTCATCTTTGATATGCCCTCTGCTCATGGCTCTACGCACCCAAGACTTTTCTGGCAAACTCTTTTCCGAAATCGATGGCCCTTTCTAACTCCTCCCGGTTGGGGATATACTGAATGGAAAGTCCCTTCTCCCAGACCTCAAACTTACTTTCCTCAAGAGATTTCCTCATCTCCTTTAGAGCACCGGCTCCCCATCCGTAAGATTCAAAGAGACCAAAAACCTTTCCCGTCGGTCTTAGCCCTCTCATATAGGTCAGGAAATCTCCCATTGAAGGGAACATTCCATTGTTCAGCGTAGGAGACCCTAAAAGGACACCTTTTGCTTCCAACATCTCCTCGATGATGTCGCTCCGGTGATTTGATCTGAGATGGAGGAGCCTTGCTTCAGCCCTCTCCTCTATCAGACCTTTGAGTATTGCCTTTGCAATACTTTCTGTGCTCCCCCACATCGTATCATAAACGACGAGGATTTTGTTATTTGTCTTCCCCTGACTCCATTCCACATAGGCCTGAATGATTCGACTGGGGTCCTTTCTCCAGATGAGGCCATGGCTGGGTGCAATCATGTCGATGGGGATTCCCATCTTCACCACCTCATCCACCTTTTTCAAAATGAGAGGTCCCATCGGCCACAGGATATTAGCATAGTATTTTGCTGCATGTCTCATCACTCCCTCCCCTACCTCATCTTCAAATCTCTGGGAAGAAGCGAAGTGCTGCCCAAAGGCATCATTTGGCAGTAGGACTTGATCTTCTTTGACATAGGTGAACATGCTGTCCGGCCAGTGAAGCATCGGGGCTTCAACAAAAGCCAGTGTTCGATGCCCCAAGGAGATTGTGTCCCCTGTCTTGACCGTGTTGACTTTAAAAGGCTTTTGATAGTGTTTTTCTAACCCTTTCTTGCCCCTCTCAGAGGTGATCACCGTCGGGTTTCCGATCCCTTCGACGATCTGGGGCAGCGAACCGGAATGATCCATTTCCACATGGTTCGAAACGATAAGGTCGATCTTGGAAGGATCGATGAGCTCTGAAATTCGCCCCAACATCTCTGGATAAAAAGGCGCCTTCACCGTGTCCACGAGGACATTCTTCTCATCCAGGATCAAATAGGCGTTGTAGGTCGTCCCCAAAGGGGTCGAGTAGCCGTGAAAGTCTCTCACATTCCAATCGATCGCCCCCACCCAATAAATCCCAGGTTTCAGCTCCACCTTCTTCGTCTGATCTCTCATTATCTAACAAGCCCCCCTTTCATTTTTCTGATGTCACTTCAAACGAATCCAGGATCGTCTTCATGTCCTGCCGATCGTGCGCCCCCTCCTTTTCCAATATCATATAGAGGATGAAGATCTGGTAAGGCTCTGAAAATCCGTAGATCCACCCTTGTTCTCGCTTTACTCCACTCAGGGTGTAGGTCACGTATTTCCTCGCAGCAAACTGCACACCCTTCAAAGAAATGGGCTCTGTGGGACCGACCTCCACCTTTACCGTACCTTTTCCATACGCGCTTTCTAACTCGGACTTGAGACTTTCCGTACCGGCTGCAGTCAGCTGCTCGATCGATTCCTGACTGAATCGGACACCACGATTTGCCGGGGTGAAATCGATCTGGAAGTTTGATTCTGTAGATGGATTAAAAATATATAACTCCGTTACCTCCTTATCATAAGGGCTTGGCTTGTCATAACCCAATTTCCCTAGGAAATCTGGGAATTCTGTTGTCATTTTCCAATTGGGAGGGGCCGAAGCCTTAAATGGATATCTCATCCCCGTAAATTGATCACCTGCAATTTTACCGGCCGGGATCTTGAGATTATCATGAAGAACGCCGGCGCATCCCACGATGAGAAAAGCAATAAGGAGAATAGAGAACCGTTTTCTTATAACCATATCCTCACCCCCTTCGACTTCAGACCCCATTACTTCTTTTCCATTGGGTAGTTGGCCTTTGACCATTCGTTCCATCCGCCTTTGAGGGCATAGACATTTGTAAATCCCATACCGATCAGTTTTTGTGCCACACTGGCACTTGTTCCTTCATCGGGTCAGGCACAGTAGAGAATGATGAGTCTGTCCTTTGCGTACTTATCAACGCAGGATTTTACATCATTAGGATCCTCCCGAACGGCACCCTTAATTCTCACATCGCTTCCTTTCCAGTCTTGGTCATGGCGCACATCAATGATAGTCACATCGGGATTGTCAATCATCGCCTTGAGCTCATCCTTTGTCATCCTGGGAACATCTTCGGACCTGGTCGACATGGTCCATGTTGCGCAAGCCATCATCATCACCAGAGTGGATACCACCAAGATAAATAATTGCCTTTTCATCATTTGACCTCCCATTTCGTCATAATCCCAGAAAGCCCGCCAGCCAATCCTGGAGCCCATTCCACGAGGTATCCAGTGACCTTTACATTTTCCTGGGGCGTTAAGATTGAAGATTACTCATAACAGCTTCGGAAGTAAATAAGGTGAACACCGTATTTTTCTAGAAGAAATACTGTATCTGAAAGATATGCCGTCACCACCCCATGACCCCTTTCCTGGTAGGAGAAGGGACATTTTTCTTCGATTGTTTAAGCCGATGCAGTAAGAAGTGAGTTACATGAAACCGGACAGGCCGGTCGGAAAGGCTTCGAGGCGAACCTTTTGCCGAACAAGCATCTTCAAATCGTTTCATGATCAGAGGTCGTGTAAGACAAATTTCCCCCGTATCCCCTAAATCTCTTAAAAACCCCCATTCGAAGTCCCGCCGGGGGCGGGATTTGTCCGGGTTCATTTCTGCAACTGGTTGGTTTACGTAATAGAAATAGAACGATAAGACGACTGTGGTCATTCCCCAGTCGTTTGACTCCCCAAAAGTTGAGTGATATTGTTGTAACAAATGCTACAATTAACCTGGTTTCAACAACATCTGCCTCGATACAAAACTCTGGAAGGCCGTTGATCAATGGTCAAATCGGATCAGAAACGATGGAACGAGAAGTTCAAGGAGAAGAGGTTTGCTCTTGGCAAGAGAGCCAACGCATTCCTGAGAAGGAATATTGGTCTGCTTCCGAAAGGAAAAGCGCTAGATATCGCAACAGGTGAAGGAAAGAATGCGGTCTTTCTTGCTCAACGCGGATTCCGTGTTGATGCCGTCGATACGTCTGAGGTGGGCCTAAAGAAAGCAGAAAACCTGGCTCGAGAGTTCGGGGTCGAGATCCACAGGGTTCTTGCCGATCTCGACAACTACCAAATTCCAAAGGACTGCTACGACCTCATTGCGAACTTCTATTTTCTCGATCGAAGTCTCATCCCAAAGATCAAAATGGGATTGAAAAGGGGCGGGATGGTGATCTTCGAAACCTACCTTCTCGATCAGAAGGCTCTCAGTACAGAGGGGCCCAAGAATCCTAGGTATTTCTTGAAGCCCAACGAACTCCTGCGACTTTTCAAAGGGTTCCGAATTCTCCTTTATCGGGAAGGAATCTTCGAAGAAGGTGGGAGAAGGAAAGCGATCGCCAGTCTTATCGCCAAGAAAAAATAGATACGCATGGGGCAAAAGGCATATAGAATATAGATCACTTATGAGTTCAGATTTTGAAAAGGATTCTGGGTTCCACAATTCAGAATCCTCAATTTATGGAACGCTTCTTTGGTTCGATTGAAATAGCCGAATTGGAGAGACGGAAATTCCTTCTTGAGAATATCTATCATCCTGGAAATTCCAATCCCTTGACCTCCTCCCATTGACTCTTGATAGAGGTCGGGATCGATATTGAGGTTCCGCATCTGGATGAGATCGACGCGAGTTCTCTCGATGAGCCTTCTCAATTCCTCCACTTCTCTCTCACTATCGGAAAACCCGGGGAATATGAGGAGATTGATCGAGGTGTGGATTCCTTTCTCTTTTGCCAGGATCAGAGAATCAAGAACTTGGCTAAAGGTATAGCCCTTGGGTCTATGATAGCGGGTGTAATATTCCGAGTGAGAACTATTGAGGGTTACCCGAAGGCTGTCAAGGCCTGCCTCACAGAGCCTCCCGACCCGTTTGGGAAAACTCCCATTGGTGTTGAGATTGATTGTCCCCCGGTCGGTCTTTTCTCGAAGCTTGAGAATGGCGTTTTCAAGAAGTCTCCACTGGACCAACGGCTCCCCTTCACAGCCCTGACCAAAACTGACAATCGCATCCTCTGCCTCCTGCAGATGAGGTAAGGCAACGTCGATCACCTCCTCTAAAGTTGGCACGAAATGCAACCTCTCGTGAGAGGCCGGACATCCTTCAGAAGATTGGAGGGAGAGGCAGCCAAGACAATCGGCATTGCAAGCAGGCGAGGTAGGCAACGGACATTCCCATCGCCGGGAAAACACGTTCTTTCCCGCAAAGCAGTGATATTCCAAGGCGCACATGGCCAGTTGTCGGAGGAGACGATTTCTTGGGTTCTTTTTTAAAAAAGTATCCACATTTTTTTTCAGGAGGCGATCGTTTTGAAAGTATCTTGGATTCCAGTGGGGATTAGGATCGATGAGGTAACCTGTTGCCCAAAACCTGCCTTCCTTCCAGCCCACGGCACTATAGGCCCACAGCGGAAGAATAGGGGCCTCCGATACTCGTTGCGTCGCTGGAAGGAGCGTTCGGATATATCCGGGTGGGAGAAAAGCTGCCACGGCTGTGCAGTCCATCTCCTCTTCGCCCATCTTCATCCTCTCTGCCGAGGCAAAGGCTTCTCTCTCCTCGTCCCATCCAACCGGAATCCTTCCGGGTAAGGTGAAGAGCTGACTCCCCGCGGGCAGAGGAATCAGATCAGAAGGGTGCGGAAGGAGGAACCGACTTCCAGACCGACCTGATAGTTTCAGAAAAGGGTGGTCACAGATTTTCCCTTCGGGGTCTGAAACGACAAGCCTAGGGTATTCAAGACGGGTCATGATAGGCTTACAGCAGATGAAGAATGAGAATCCGATGGGCTTACGGCACGAATCACCCTTGCACGCCAACGCGCCTATATTCCGGCGTTCAGGCATGGGTACGAGTCACGTCACGCTATTCGCCGGGATTATGATGGATACTTTCTCTCTCCCTTGGACTTTCTCAAGCATCTTCTAACATCTTTACTTTTCAAGGCTGCCTTCAAACGATTCGTTTTGCTTCGCCTTTTCATCTCTCCTCCATCGTTTTTCGAAATGTGTAACCATCTTCCACTGACTCACCTTATTCAGCCAGCCAGATCGGTGAGAAGATCAGTAAGAATGACTAACTCTTCACCTCGTGAACGTTGAAGATCGGTCTCGGACGGATTTTAGCTCCACCACCATGGAATAGGGAAGTCTCATCTCGCCCCTTCCCACTCCGATATCTAATCCGTTTCCTTCGAGCCCGTGGTAATCTGTACCTCCAGTGACTACGAGGCCGCACCTCTCGGCGAGGGTTCTATATCGTCCCACTTCCAAAGCCGAGTGTTCCGGGTAATAGACTTCCAACCCTCTCAGGCCGTCCTCGACAAGTTGGACCAGAAGACTCTCCAATTCCGAATATCCGCTCAAGCCGAGGGTTTTGGGGTGGGCAAGAACGACCACACCACCGGCTTCCTTGATAAAATGGAGAGCTTCTCTCGATGAGAATCTAAACTTCTCCACATAGGCTGGGGCTCCCTTCTTTAGGAACCGATCGAAAGCTTCCTGAAAGCTTCGAACGTACCCTTTATCCAACAGCACGTGAGCGAAGTGGGGTCTACCAACTTGTCCTCCGCCAGAAACGTTGACCACTTCTTCATAAGAGACCTCAACACCCAACCGGTTTAGCTTCTCTACTATTTTGGGATTTCGTTCAGCCCTCGCCCTTTGAAGGTAGGCAAGTCTCTCTTTGAGCAAGGGATGATCAATGTCAAAAAGATATCCTAAGAGATGCATCGACCCAGGGGAATGTTCCGCGCTGATTTCAATCCCGGGAATCACTTCAAAACCGATCCTTTTGCCCTCTGACAAACCTTCCTCCAGCCCCTCGATGGTATCGTGATCAGTAATGGCAATCGCTCTAAGGCCCTTCGTCTTCGCATATCTTACGATCTCTGACGGGCTCATGACCCCGTCGGAAGCAGTCGTGTGAAGATGCAGGTCGACGTAATCCATTGGATACCTTCTAGATCTCAAATTCCATTCATTCAACTGACATCCCAACTCATCGGGATGGCTGGAGGGTTCATGGATTCAAGGGCCAATCCTGAAAAAGGCGGGACTGGAACCCTTTAGGTTGCGAGAAATCGAACTTGAGTCTATGCTTTAAAAGGAGGATTTTTCGTTCATTCCCCCACGAAGACAATGAGGGGTGGAAGAGAAATTCCGAAATTAGGTCTTAGATTTATATAAAAGAAACCCTTCACAAAGTCAATCCTTCGGCTCCACGACCAGAAGGCAAGGCCATGCCTTCGGCCCGAGTTGCTCGACTGAGCTCGCCGAAGTCTCAGGTATAGGGGCTCAGGGTTGACCCTGTGTGGCGCTTCTTTACCCCGCCTCCAACACGTCAGAGTGCGTTGAAGCACGGAGGTATAGTCTTCTCTATATAGCCGGATAGAGTTCCGTAATGACCCCCAATTATAGAGCTTTGGAAACCCGTCTGCCTGCTCAAGTTCGAATGTCATTTCTTCACAAATCTACCTATCCGCTCTCCGTAGGCTTAGCATCTCTGTGCAGAATAAATCCTATCTGAATTAGGGTATATTGATTATAAAGTACGTAACCTATTAATATAAAAAGGTTATTCCTGGTGTAAAAAAAGCTTGACAACGCTGCTCAATTTGAATATATTAGAAGTAAGAGGCATGGAGAATCACTCCCCGAACCGGAGTTTAATCCATGGTTGTTTAAATAACTAAGGGATATGTGGCTATGCCCCTTCCCATGGATCAAGGAATGGAAAGGGGTTTTTAAATAGAAAGGGGTACGACTTCGGTGAAAAACAACAAGGCAACAGCAAAAAGAGGAGAGAGTCTAGTCCTCGAGCCATTGCAATCCTCATCCCTCTTCGGAGAAATACCAACTTCTGTTCCTCCGATCCAGGCAGTAGCATATGACGAAGGTGCATTAGAGGAGACACTGGAGGAATTTGAATTTGAGGGGGAAGAGGCAGCGGCTGTGGCTGAAGAAAAGGAAGAGGTACAGGCTGAGCAGGCATTGCAGGAAGAGATAATTTTCCATCCTCAGGATATCACATGGGAATACTTGAAGGGCCTCGAGAAGATCTCACTTCTGACGCCGGAGAAAGAAGTTGAGCTAGCGAAAAGGATTAAGGAAGGAGAACGTCAGGTAAAGATTCTTGAGACGAAGACCAATCGATTGAAGGCTCAACTTGGAGCCAACACCCGACCGGGGAGCAAATTGAAAGGAAAGAACGGAAAAAAATCGAAGGTCACGTCTTCTGAAATGAAAGAGAAAGCCCTTCTTTATAAGAAGACGCTGAACCGTTATCAACAGGCCCTCATCGAGATCCAACAGGCAAGGAACGAACTGATCCAAGCCAATCTCCGATTGGTTGTCAGCATCGCAAAACGATATGCTAATCGGGGACTCTCTTTCCTGGACTTGATTCAAGAGGGAAATCTCGGGCTCATTCAGGCCATGGTGAAATTCGATTATACCAAAGGTTATAAATTCAGCACTTACGCTTCTTGGTGGATCAGGGCAGCGATTCTAAGGGCTTTCGCGGAGAAGTCAAGGACCATCCGTATTCCCAACTACCTCTTTGAAATCAAAGGGAAACTGATGAAATCCTTCAAGGACCAGGTAAAGAAACTTGGACGAGAGCCTACGTCCCAAGAATTATCGAGGGATAGTGGAATTCCCTTGCACGACGTGGAGAAGATTCTGAACCTCATCGAAGAGCCGGTTTCTCTTGACATGCCCATTGGGGAAGAGGATAGTACCCTCGAGGACTTGATCCCTGATGAAAAAAGCCTTTCTCCTGGCGATTCCTTGCTCGAAAAGGATCTAGTCGACCAGATCCGCAAGTTGTTAGCCGGTCTTTCACCAAGAGAGGAGAAGATTCTCCGACTCCGTTTTGGAATCGGGGAAGACGGGGAATGCACCCTTGAAGAGATTGGCAGACAGTTTGGTCTCAGTCGCGAGAGGATCCGGCAAATTGAAGCAAAAGCCCTTGAACGATTGCGAGACCCCAACCGCTACAGAGAGATTAAAGAGTACTTTGAGTAAACACCGTCAGGAACGACTGGGCTTTGCTCCGGTGCTAAATAACAAATGAACATTCTCCTTCGTTATCCCCGCCATAAATGGTGGGGTTCATAATAAGGGGCTTTCTTTGGGCAGGTATTCTGACGCAGCCTGCATTCGGTCCTGAGGGACGGAGATTGATGGGGTGCAGGGTATGAACTACAAACCTTCGTTGTTCGCTCACATTTCCGGAAAAAAAGGAGGGACATCCCGACGAGAACTCTTGGGTTGTCCCTCTTAACACTTTGAAAGGGTCATTCTTCGATTTGGATAGCCTCCACCGGGCAATTCTCAGCCGCCTCTCGACAAGTATCAACAAGATCCTTTGGGACTTCGCCTACTTTGACAAGGGCCTTATCGTCACTGGCTTCAAAGACTTCTGGACAGGTTTCAGCACAGAGACCGCATCCAATACAAGTTTCTTCATCAATCGTCACTTTCATTAACTGTCCTCCTTTCAGTTTCTAAACCTACTTATCGTATTATTCATAATCATTTTCTCCGAATCAAGCCGATCCCGCCGAAAAATCCCGCGGACTTGCTTCATCCTCCCAGATAAAAGAGAAGACCTACCCTAAGTCCTCTGGCTAGAGTCATGAAATTGCCGGAAGACGAAATCTTGACTAGAGTATTTTTCTCAACTCTTTCTCGTCTCTTACTGGAGGCAGACAGGTGAATCCTTTGCAGACGAAAGCGGTTGGCACATCCATGACCCCTCTTTCCTTCAAAGAAGGAAGCCAACCTCCTTTGATCGGTTCGTGGGGATCCCTTAGGCTCAGGATTTTGTTGGGAAGGTAGGCGTGGTAGATCTCCCTAAGCATCGATTTTGTCCTGCGATCCTTCTTTGAACCGATGATCCCGATTTCTTCCGGGTTGAAGAAGAATGAGAGGCCAGAGAGCATATGGAAGAATCCAGAAGGATGTTCTGAAAGGAAGGTGTAAAACAGATGGAGGATCTGTTCGGCTTTTTGTTTCAAGGATTCCCTTCCGGTCAGAGAGCCCAATTTGATCAGATTGAAGACCGCAACGGAATTAGAAGAAGGAATGACATTGTCATAAGGGGTTTTTGATCGAGCAATCAAAGCCTCATTCTCTTTTCCGCTAAAGAAAAAACCTCCTTTGCTCTCATCCCAGAATTGATGAATCATCCTCTCATTGAGCTCATCCGCTTCCTTAAGCCATTCGATCTCAAGCGTGGCTTCGTAGAGATCAATCAGAGCCTGAACAAAAAAGGCATAATCCTCTGAATAACCCTTGATTTGGCATTTTCCCTTGCTGAATACCCTCATCAGTTGCCCGCCCTTTCTCATTTCCTCAAGGATGAAACGCGCCGCCTTCCTTGCCCCATTGAGATACTGTTCATTCCCCGTGGCTTCAAATCCGACGGCAAAGCTGGAGATCATCAAACCGTTCCAGGAGGTCAGGATCTTCTCATCCCTGCCGGGTTTGACCCTTTTCTCCCTCTCCGTAAAGAGTTTTCTTCGCCCCTCCTTCAGCAACTCTCCTAGTTTTTTGATGGGGAGGCCGCGAAGTTCAGACGCATTCTCAAGAGAAGAAGCGATATTAAGGACGCTAAATTCTTCTTCGAAATTTCCCCGAGGCGTTACTCTATAATAAGCACAGAAAGAAGGGGCTTCTTCTTTTCCCAGGAACGCCTCGATCTGATCTCTCGACCAGACGTAGAATTTCCCTTCCTGGCCTTCACTATCTGCATCCTGGCTTGCATAGAAGCCTCCTTCTGGGCTCGTCATCTCTCTTGAAACAAAATTCAGGATCTCCTCTGCCACAGAGCAGTACCTTGTTTTTTGAGTGGCCTGATAAGCTTCAAAATAGGTTCGAGACAGAAGGGCATTGTCATAGAGCATCTTCTCAAAATGGGGGACAAGCCATCGTTCGTCCACGGAATAGCGATGGAATCCTCCTCCCAGATGGTCATAGATCCCGCCGTTAGCCATCTTTTCCAGTGTCAATTCGACCATCTTCAATGCCTCGTTCGAGTCGGACTTTTTCCAATATCTCAAAAGAAAAGAAAGGGCGATGCTGCTTGGAAACTTAGGGGCCCTTCCAAATCCTCCGTAAGTTGCATCAAACTGACTCTTCAGCCCCTCAAAAGCTCTCGTCAGGACTGCCTCGTCCAGAGCCGCCTGAGAGGGCTCGATCGATACAATCTGATCGAGGGCATTTTTCAGCTGAACTACCATCTTACCTACTTCCTCACGATGGGCCCGATGATAGTCAGAGACAACCACTAATATTTTGGGAAAGCCCGGTATTCCACCTCTGTCTTCGGGAGGGAAATACGTGCCCGCATGGAAGGGCACGAGATCGGGAGTTAAGAAAACGGTCATTGGCCAGCCACCCGCACCGCTGATCACCTGAACGGCATTCATATAGAGTTCATCGAGATCCGGCCGTTCCTCCCGATCGACCTTGATATTGATGAACCGCTCGTTCATGATCTTAGCGACGGCCTCATTTTCAAAAGATTCCTTTTCCATGACGTGGCACCAATGGCAGGAAGAGTAACCGATGCTGAGGAGGATAGGTTTGTCCTCTTTCTTTGCCAGGCCGAGGGCCTCCTGTCCCCACGGATACCAATCTACTGGATTGTGGGCATGCTGTAAAAGATAAGGACTCGCCTCGTGGATCAACCGATTTGTATGTTTGAACTCCATTTGTCTTCTTTTGGATCCTATGTGAAAAAGAGAAGGTAACGTAGTTGACTAAGTTGAATTACTCTTTCGTCTCCCAGACGTTTCTGTCTCCTGAACGAGCTACCTCAATCGGGAAACAAAGTTCTTTCGATCTTGATCGTCCACCACAATCTTCCTTCTCTCGATTCCACGAATGATTATGTGATGGAATGTACCAGGGGCATCAAGCCGAGCCTGGCGGGTCATACCCACTTTCTCCTATGCTTTTAGGTTCTAAATCATTATCCTATTTACTCAACCTAGTCAACTCCGTTTTACATATCGTCTCTTATCAACTTCCGATGACCTGTTCTTAGGCACCGCTCCCTAGTGATACCCAGTTGCCATCACACTGCTTCAATGGTGGAGGGGGGCTTCGACGCTATGTTGTATGTGACACTGACAATGCCAGGCACTTCGCGGATAATCTCTTGGGCCAACGTTTCAAGCTTCTTGAATGAAAGGTTCGTCGGAGTTGCGGTCCTTGCATCAACACTGTCCCAGCAGCGAACCTCGATCTGCTGACCGAAATCACGTTTGCCATCGTGCATGCCGGTAACACGGTCTTCATGCAGGATCGCCAGGTACTGAAATGCCCCACTGTCTTTGAGTAACCGCTCGACAACAGCGGTGGCCTTGCGAACTGTCTCGATGCGCTCTGGCGTTACCTCACCGATCACGCGTGCCGAGAGCGCTGGCCCCGGGAATGGAATGCGTTCGAATAGCTCGGTCGGAAGCCCGAGGGTCTTACCGACCTTTCTCACACCATCCTTGCGAAGTTGTATGAGCGGTTCAAGGATGCGGTAGCCGAACGTCTCCTGCGGATTGATTCCGAGCTGCTCGAAGACATTGTGCTGTCGCTTGATCCCTGCAACGGTTTCGTCAACGTCGGTCAGGATCGTTCCTTGAAGTAGATACTTCGCTCCACTTTCCTTGATAAGGCGTCCAAATACGTTTCGGTAGAACGTCTGGGTAATCGCCTCGCGCTTCTCTTCCGGGTTTGTGATCCCCTTGAGCGCTGCAAAGAACTCTTTGCGTGCCTCGACGATTTCAACCACCACACCGAGCTTACGGAAAAGAGCCGCGACCTGTTCCGACTCTCCCGCACGCATAAGGCCGTTTTCAATGAAGACTGTCTTGAGGCGTTGTCCCAGAGCTCGATGCCCGAGCATCGTGACTGCAGATGAATCGACGCCTCCTGAGAGGGCGTTGATCGCCATTCCATCCCCGACAACACTCTTGATCTCATTGAGCTTCTCATTGATGAAATTCTCGCAGTTAAGCGCTTGCGCAGTGATCTCCTTAACCATGTGTCTATCTCCTTTTCATAGGTTTTACAGCGCAGAATAACGCCGCATTTTGTCTCCTCCAAAACCGGCTAACAACGGATGAACCGTCTTTTCAAGTCATCTCAATCTCTATTGGCTAGCCGTCAATAGAATAAGCTGAATATACGGAAAGCGTAGTTGAATGTCAATTCCAACAGGCAATAAGAATTTGAAGGAAGGCTTTGACCAAGATTGTAGATGGCGATTATTAAATGAAGACGAAGAAAGGGAACGTAGGTTCTAAAACATTCTAGAATACTTCTTCAAATCCGCTACCTCATCCGAAACGGCCAACCGATTTACTGCAGAGGTCGTCATCCCAAGGTGGCGAGCAACTTCTGCGCCAGGATAGCCCATCTTCCCTATCGCTAGCTGACAAAACAACCTCCTCGCCCTCACGACCTCTCTCTTCCGCATGCCCGACCGTAACTTCATTTCCTCTATCCCTTCCCCCTTAACGATTCTCTTAGTCAAGCTCACTAGATCGA
>JBEKDJ010000018.1:0-26790 GCA_050014415.1 Thermodesulfobacteriota bacterium
AGATTAAGAAATCTTCATTTGAATTTGATCCCAATTTAACCTATTATTTTGTAACATTCTTTTCCGATTTGAACGTAGGAGTGCTTTGGAAAGATGGGGAAGTCTTGGCCCCAAGGAGATGCATGGCCCTCATTCTGGAAGATCAGGGTACTCGCTGCCTTCGTCGCCGTGGTTTTTCAGGGGAGTAGAAGCCTTTGTGAGACCACCGAAGGTCATTATGCCGAATTTGCCAGGGAGATGCTTGTCAGTGGTGACTTTCTCGAGCCCACCTTGCATTTTCAACGGCAGGGGTCAAAATGAAACGGAACATTAGAAATCGCTTGACAAAATTGCTCCACCATAGCGAATACGGTATATATAAGGCAGAATACAAAATAATTATTCGCTTACAAGATATTGAGACAAGAATCTCTTGGTTTGAACAGATCGTTTGAAGGAATGCGAAGCAGATGGAATTGAGGTGGAAATACCTTCTTGCCATCCTTATCGTAGGAGGTTTCCTATTTGTTTTTAACTTGGGAGGAAGAGATCTGTGGGAGCCGGATGAGACTCGCTATGCGGTGATCGCCCGGGAAATGAAGGATGGCGGGAATTGGATCATCCCTCATCTCAACAGGCAAATTTATGCTGAAAAGCCCCCTCTCTTCTTTTGGTTAGTCAATCTTTCAGTCTTCTTCTTTGGTGAGAACAGTGAGTTGGCCAATCGTCTCCCTTCTGCCGTGGCGGGATATATCGTCATTCTGATCACGTTCCTATTCGGGGAAAGGCTCTTCAACCTGAGGACGGGTTTTCTATCGAGCCTGATTCTTGCAACCTCCTTCCTCTTTCCACAATTGTCACGCTGGATGATGTTAGATGCTCTTTTCACACTCTTCTTTCTTCTGATCCTCTTCTCGTTTTATCTCGGTTATGAGAGAGGGGAACGACGCCGGAAGTATTACCTACTGGCCGGCCTCTTTACGGGACTTGCGATTCTTACGAAAGGGCCCGTTGCCTATCTCACCCTTCCCATCTTTTTTATCTTCACTGTTTTTCAAAAGAATGTGAAGAAGTTTTGGTGCCGCGATCTGCTGCTGGGATTTCTTCTCTCCGTGACGGTCGTGTTAGTATGGTGGATACCGGCTTGTTTCGTCGGAGGAAGGGACTATATTCATTGGATATTGTATAAGCAGGCCATTGGAACTTATGTGGAGGGCGGGAAGCATTTTCACCCCGAGGCTTTTCTCTTCTACTTCATCCGTTTTCCCGTCGAATTTCTACCGTGGACTGTTTTCCTTCCCACTGCCTTCATTCTTGGGTTCAGAAAGGGGAGAGAGAAAAGGGAGAGATTCTTATTTCTCTCCATCTGGTTTTCTTTCGTCTTTCTCTTTTTTACCTTTTCCAAAGGGAAGAAGGATAACTACCTTCTTCCGCTCTATCCTGCTGCCGCCATGATCGTTGGATGGCTATGGGATTCCGGTCTTCGGTCAAAGGAAGGAGAACAGGGGTTCATCTCCGGGATCGCTATTCTAGCTTCTTTATCCGTGATTCCTTTTGTACTATCTCTATTTGGAGTTTCACAAAAGCTATATCCAGATCTTGTGTCCTATCGCTTTCTGATTTTCTCCGTTCTTTCCTGTTTGGTGGTGGGTTGCCTCCTTTCCCTTCTTTTCTTCGTGAAGCAGAGGCCACGGGTCGCTTTTGTCAGCCTTGTCATCACTTTTTCTCTTTTCCATCTACAGATTGCTCATTCGCTTCCATCGAGACTGAATGCTCAGAGATCAATGAAGGCATTTTCTGAGATGATTCTCAAAAGGATGGAGCCAGGGGATGAAATCAAGACTTACTGGTTTAAGTCCAACGGATTGCTCTATTATACGAGGAAGTCTTACATAGAAGAAATAGACGGCGTCGATCGGTGCAAAGAGGTTCTACGTTCATCCCGTCGAGTCTTTATTGTCATTCTTGCGGAGATGTTTGATAGGCTGAAAAGAGACGCAGGCATTGAGATGGATCCCATTGAAAGAATCCAGGTGGGCCATTGGACGTATGTCCTGATTTCAAATCGCTAAAGGTTAAGTGGGGCTCCCAGGAGAATTGAAATCTGAGGGGCTTGGGGTTAGATTAAAAGGATGACGATCGAAGGAAGAAAAAGGACCCTATTATGGCTGATCTTCTCGATTCTCTTTTTGTCGCTTGCAGTGCTCTTCTTGTGGATGATCAAATTTCATCGAAATGATCAGCGTATCCCTCCTGAACATTTGATCGGGAACAGGGCTTCAAATGTGAAGGCATTGCAAGAGAAAGGGCTTCCTTTCTCCTTTCTGGTGATCGGAGATACCCATACTAGCGATCGAGCAATGATTCTGATCAGAAGGGCAATCAAAGCGGGTCCTTCTTCCTTCATGATTATCCTGGGAGATTTTGTCTCGAAACCCGACCTTTGGTACCATCGCTACTACCTGATGGAGATGTCAACAGAGACAAAATCCCATTTTCCCGTTTTCCTCGTCCCAGGGAATCACGACATCGACTATGCTTCTGAGGTAAAAGAAGAACGTCGGGTGAAACCGGAGGTCTACGAGTCCCTCTACGGGCCGAGGAATTTCCGTTTCACATTCAATGACTGTCTTTTCGTCATTTGTGGAATCGATCCAGGAAACCAAGGCAGTTACTTGACCTATCTCAGGTATGTGTTGTCTGAAGAGGGAAAGGGGAAAAGACATATTTTTCTTTTTATGCACCATCCGCCCAAAGGGGTGGGGATGGCGGGTTCTTTTTCTCTCCCCCATGAAAAGGAGTTTTTCTGCATGCTAGAGGCCTACAAGGTGACGAGTTGCTTTTTCGGAGATTATCATGCTTATTGGAGGGGACAGAGGCGAGGGACGAATCTGATCGTTTCAGGAGGGGGAGGAGGGCGTTTGAAGAAGTGGCAGCCAGAGTGGGGAAAATTCCACCATATCTTGAGAATCACGGTGGGTGAAGATATGATGAGCGAAGAGATGATAATCCTCAAGGGAGAAGTGTTTCCATTGAGCGAGCCGAGGAAATGGATCTTCGTTCATCTTTTCCCGATCCTAAAGGATAGGGATTGGGTTCTCTATAGTGGAGTGGTCCTCTTTTTTTCTTTAGGCGTTTTTTCTGCAGCTTGTTTTGTCATTTCATTGAAAAGAAAGGGATAGATGAAGATTTTATTAATCGGGTTGGGTCGATGGGGGAAGAACCATCTGAAGGCTCTTTCCAGCCTTGTAGATGGACTTTACGTGGTCGATTCAGATCCAAGACAGCTGGAGATCTGCAAGGAATTCTCAATTCCAGCGGATCATCTTTCATCGGATTACCGGGATTTTCTGGATCGAGTGGATGGGGTCGATGTCGTAACGCCTGCGGATAGCCATCGGATCATCTGCCAGGACTGCTTTGAGAGGGGAAAGGATGTCTTCGTCGAGAAGCCGATCGGGCTCACCTCCGCTGAGGCGAAGGAGATGATCTCTCAGGCTGATAGGAGAGGGCTCGTTCTTCAGGTGGGTCATATCTACCGATACCATCCTGCCTCTTTGAGGATCAAGGATCTCATCGAGGAAGGAAGGCTGGGAACGATTCAGTATGCCTATGGCCATTTCATGGGGTTTAAGAGGCCGAGAACCGATGTGGGAGTCACACAGACCGACGCGATCCATTACTTCGATCTTTTCGACTATCTCATGGGCGAATCTCCCCGCGCAGTCATGGCGGTGATTAGGCACTGTCTGGATCTTCCACTCGATGACACATCCATGTCGGTTCTCGAATATGGGAAGCGGTTTGTCTTCGTGGAGGCGGGTTATATGCCTCCTGAGAAGCGTAGAGACATTGCCATTGTAGGGGAGCGCGCGAGTCTATACTGTGACTTTGCGAAGAATTCCCTCCTGATGTATGAGAATCGCCATGAGAGACGGGAAGACCGGTGCGTTGCTCTCGAAGGAGAGGTTTCTCCCATCTCTTTCAGTTTTCAAGAACCCCTGAAATTGGAGCTTGAGGCGTTTCTGGCCTCCATCAAGAACCGGTCAAAACCCTTGGCCGATGGGGAAGCAGGCTATCGGGCGCTAAAGACTGTGGAGGCCTGCTATGAATCCTCCCGGAAGGGAGGAAGGATCGAAATTGATTGGGATTAAGAATGGAAAGGAGTGTCTATGAACGTTCCCCTATCTAAAGTCTATGTGGATCAAGAGATCAAAGATCGCGTATGGGAGGTCATTGATTCAGGCCAATATATCCTGGGAAATCAGTCCAGAGGATTTGAAAAGGAGTTTGCCCAGTTTACAGGAATGAAACACGCTGTCTTAACTTCTTCAGGGACATCTGCCCTCTTCCTCTGTCTGAAAGCTCTGGGTGTGGGAATGGGAGACGGCGTTCTGGTTCCCTCCCTTACCGCATTTCCCACGGTCGAGCCAGTCTTCCACGTAGGAGCCAAGCCGATCTTTGTTGATGTTGATGATACCTTCACGATGTCGCCTGCGCATGTTGAAGGGATTTTGAAGAGCCCGAATTCCCGAACAGATATTCGAAGAATTGTCGGGATCATCCCTGTTCATCTTTACGGGCATCCAGCCGATATGGATCGTCTGTTGGATCTGGCGAAACAGCATGGTGTTTTCGTACTCGAAGACTGTTGCCAGGCACACGGCGCGAGGTATAAGGGAAAAAGAGTTGGATCCATGGGAGTTGCAGGTTGTTTCTCTTTCTATCCGTCGAAAAACTTAACTGTCTACGGAGATGGTGGAATCTTTGTGACCTCCGAGGATCAGATTGCCATGCAAGGCCGGATGCTGCGGGATCATGGCAGAAAAGAAAAATATGAGCATGAATTGGTTGGATATAACCTGCGGTTCAACGAAATTCAGGCGGCAGTTGGAAGGATTCAACTTCAGCGACTGGACAAATTCAACGAATCGAGGAGGCAGATCGCCCGCTGGTATGAAGAAGGGCTTCAGGGACTCCCGGTGACAACACCCAAACCTCGAAATTGGGCGGAGCCTGTATTTCATCTATTTGTCATTCAAACCGAAAAAAGGGAAGAACTCGCGACCTTTTTGAAGGAGCGAGGGATCCAGACCGGGATTCACTATCCCATTCCGAATCATCGACAGCCAGCCGTTCAGAAGGCCCTCGGTCCTCAACCGAAATTAGAGAGAACGGACAAGGTGGTCGACAGGATCCTATCTCTCCCCATCTATCCGGAACTTGAAAAAGAGAAGGTCGACTTTGTTTGTGCCACCATCAGAGATTTTTTTAAAGACAGATCATAGGGGAGGACCGAGAATCCTGTGAATGGGAGGGAAGCAATTGATATCTCCGTCGTCGTTCCAGTTTATAATGAGGAAGAGAACCTCCCGATTCTGATTCCCAAGCTGATGGAGGTTCTTGAAGCAAGAGGTCAACCTTACGAAATGATCTTCGTCGATGACGGAAGCACGGATAGAAGCCGAGAGATCCTCAAAGAAAAGGCTTCGCAACATCCGCAGATTCACGTGCTAGGATTTAGAAGGAATTGTGGGGAGACGGCTGCAGGTTTTGCAGGGCTGAAAGAAGCAAGAGGAAAAGTTGTCATCACCATCGATGCTGACCTTCAGAACGATCCCATGGACATTCCAAGGATGCTTGAGTACCTGAAAGAATATGACATGGTGACAGGGTGGCGTCAGAAAAGGGATGATTCCTGGGTCAAACGGATTACCTCAAAGATTGCCAACGCGATTCGAAACCGGTTGAGCGGAGAGACCATTCGGGATAGCGGTTGCACCTTTCGGGCTTATAGGCGGGAGTGCCTTCAGAACCTGAAGCTCTTTAAGGGAATGCACCGCTTCATGCCTACCCTGGTGAAGATGGAGGGATTTCAGGTCATCGAAATACCGATCGCCCATCATCCGAGGGAATTTGGAGTGTCAAAATATACCACCTGGAACCGGATGTGGCGTGCCTTCGTCGATCTCTTGGGGATAAAATGGATGAAGAGTCGACACATCCAATACAAAATTGAGGAGAGGATCTAAGATGGAATGCCTTTCAATCTCTGGTTCCGTAGCCGATTTCCTTCAAGGCCTTTCGGTGAAATACCCGAAATTTCAATTAGACTTCTGGCTGATCTTCGGTTTCATCGGGCAGGCGTTGTTTTTCATGAGGTTCGTCATCCAATGGATCGCCTCTGAAAAGAGGAAAGAGAGCGTCATCCCGGTTGCTTTCTGGTATTTCAGCTTGGGAGGGAGCGTCGTCCTATTAGTTTATGCTTTTCGGCAGATGGACCCGGTCTTTATCGTTGCCTATCTGCTCAACCCGATCATCTATTTTCGGAACCTTTACTTCATCTATAAGAAAAGAGGTCGCGCAGATCCCGCCCCTGCGGCTCCCTCTTCATCCCCCGCTTCATCCCATTGAACGAAAAAGGAGATGATGTGAAAGAATGGGAACGGTCTGAAGGATGGGTTCTTGTGTGGATCGTCATTGCTAGCGGTCTCATCCTCTTCTTCAACCTCTGGGCCAGAAATCTCGAATATCATGGCTATGTTAGATATGCAGAAGTCGCACGGGAAATGATTCGTTCGGGAGAATGGGTGGTTCCCCACCTTAACGGAGATATTTTCATTGATAAGCCCCCCTTATTATTCTGGCTCATTGCCATTCCATCATCCCTCTATGGGGCAGTGACACCGTTCATCGCCCGATTGCCCTCCGCCTTTTCGGCCTGGATCGGCGTGATCATCCTTTTTCTTTGGGGAAAGAGGATCTATGGAACACCCCGGTCCGGTCTCGTCGCAGCAGGGATCCTCCTTTCCAGTTATCAATATTTTTTCCAGTCAAGATTAGCCAAAACGGATACACTCCTCTGCCTCTTCATCCTTCTTTCCCTCTTTTTTTTCCATCTCGGATATGGGTGTGACCGGAACGGGAGGAGTCGATATCTCTTTAATGGGCTTTGCTTCTTTTTTATGGGATTGGGGACTTTGGTGAAAGGCCCATTTGGGATAGTCATTCCATTTCTTGTTATCTTTCTCTTTCTCATTAAGGAAAGACGATGGAAGATATTCGTCGGCAAAGAATTCATTATGGGATATGCTATTTTTGCATTGACGATACTCCCATGGATCGGCCTCTTTATCACTCGAGTTGGCTTACAGGAATCTATAAGATTGATAAGCGAAAATAAGATTCTTTCCAGTCATGCTCCGGTCTATTTCTATTTTGTTGAGATATGGGGGCAATTCGCTCCTTGGTCTCTATTGCTTCCTTTTTTGACTTTCTATCTCTGGAGAGAGAGGAGGAAGGTCTGGAATTCGGAAGAATCCATTTTTCTCATCTGGTTTATCAGTCTGTTCGTCGTTTTGACCTTATTCAAAATTCGGGCAAGCCGATATCTCCTGCCGGCTCTTCCCCCTCTGGCCTTGATGATAGGGGGAAGGTGGAGAAAAAGGTTCTCATTCTTCCTTATTCCCTTTCTTCTTTCCATCCTGATATGGCATTCTGTTGAGGCCTATTGGGCTACTGAGGACATTTCCCATTCGTACGGGATGCTTCTTACTGAGGAACTGAGGCCTTTTCTAAGAGATCCGGCATTATTCGGATATCGATTGGATCCCAATTTAATGGAGGAGATTAATCTTTATTTGGACCCTGTTGTCCCTGTGCGAATATTGAAGGGAGCCGGAGGTGTTTCAGATCAATTAAGGAAGAAGGAGAAAGGATTGGTATTAATGCCAAAAGAAGTTTATCAAAATCTTCGAATGCAGGTAGACTTTTCAGTGGTTTTTCTTCACGAATTTAGATATAAGAAAGGGTCATTGGTATTGGTTTCCAATTGACCCATTCGATGGCGTTAAGGCTTCGGCGTGAACCCCTCAGGGTTTACCCTAAGCCAGCCCCCGCTTTTAGGCCAGGGAGTGGAAGAGTTGAATCTGGAATGATCCATCACCGATCGACGATTGAGAAATGATAGGGTTGTTTAGATGTTGATCGTCACATATCAAATAGGAGGAGGGTTCGTGGATTGATGGAAGACCGAATTTCTAGAATCTATCCCCAGAAATGGGCTCAGATCCTTCTCCTCTTAGGATTCTGTCTCGTTATCTACTTTGTCAATCTGGGGCGGTGGGACCTCTGGAATCCGGATGAGCCCCGTTATGCAGAGGTAGCCAGGGAGATGGTCAAAGGAGGAGATTGGGTCCTCATGCATCTAAACGGAGCGGACTATGGAAACAAACCTCCGCTCTTCTTCTGGCTGATGGCCTTTTCATCCTATCTCTGGCAAGGATTTACCTCTTTTTCGGTGAGGTTCCCTTCAGCACTTTTTGGCACCCTGACCGTGCTTCTAACTTTTCTCCTTGGCAAAGAGCTCTATGCCTCACGCACAGGGTTCCTTTCAGGGCTCATTCTTGCCACAAGCGCTGAATTTGCCTATATTTCCACCCGGGCGGATACCGATAGTACCCTGACCTTCTTCACCACAGCCTCCCTCTTCTGCTTCTTTCGATGGTACCAGCACAGAAGAGAAGAAAAGAGTGCGCAGAGGAGTATAAGAGGTCTACCGTTTTATGGGTTTTATGTCGGTATGGCCCTGGCCACGTTGGTCAAGGGGCCTGTTGGTTTTATTCTTCCTCTATTGGTCAGTTTGGTCTATCTCGTCCTCCAAAGGGATTGGAAGGGGGTTAAGGGGATGAGACTCCTTCCAGGTTTGTTGCTAATGGTTGTTATTGTTTTGTCGTGGTATGTTCCTGCGGTTTGGAAAGGAGGAAAGAATTTTCTCAATCAAACCCTGATGGTCCACACGATTGATCGTTATGCCACTGGATGGTCTAAGGTTCGCCCCTTCTACTACTATCTCTACAACTTTCCAGCAGACTTTATGCCATGGATTTTCTCTCTGCCCGCAGCGCTTGTTTTGGGATTTTCGAAGGAATCATTCGAGAAAAGAAAGGAGTTTCTCTTTCTCTTCGCATGGCTTGTCGTGATCTTTCTGTTCTTCTCACTTTCCAAAGGGAAGAGACCCCTCTATCTTTTACCGCTCTACCCAGCCGCATCTCTCATGATCGGGAAGCTTTGGGATGATTTTATCTCCGTTCGGGTCGACCGGTTTAGACACGAATGGATTACTATCCCACTCTATGGATTAATAGGGTTGGTTTTGATCGCTGGTGCAGCGATTTTCTTGATTCCTTGGGTGGTTTCGAAGAAGTTTCCATCTTACCTTCCCTTCCTTCCGCACTTTCCCAATTTGCTTCCCATAGCGTTTCTTATGGTTGGAGGCAGCCTGGCCATGTTCATCCTATGTCGTTTCAAGAATTATGGGGCTACTTTGTTCTTGATCATCGGGATTATGGCAGGCGGATTCTTCTATACAGCCAGAGTCGTATTTCCCTTAGTCAATCCATACAAATCCGCTCGCTATATCTGTCAAGAGATTACGGCACGGATTCTGCCCGAGGAAAGATTGGGAATCTACGGAGACCTGGGGACGGGTCCCTACAACTTCTATACGGGGATTGTTCCCATTTCGGAGTTGGAAAAAAGAGAGGATCTCTTCCATTTTCTGAAATCCCCAGGACGGGTCTTCTGTCTCCTCAAGTTCAGGGATTTTTCTTCCTTTCAAACAGCGGAAGGATGGCCGAATGCTCAATTGATCGCTCGGCGAAAGGTGGGAAATAATGACGTTGTCCTCATCTCGAATTGGTAGTATCGATCAAATCAATGTCATATGGCAATCCCGCCAAGGTGAGATCAAAATTCAAATGAGCAGATAACTTTTCTGACATTTGGTCCCGCTTTGGCGGGAATGGTATTTGGAATTGGCTTACCATGAAAGAATCTGCAAGAAAGACTGAAGAAATAGAGATCTCTGTTGTGGTGCCTGTCTTTGACGAGGAGGAGAGCCTTCCCATTCTGGTTCCTCAATTGGTGGAGGTCTTGAATCGTCTCGATAGGTCTTATGAAGTGATTTTCGTTGACGATGGAAGTCTGGACGGAAGCTTGAAGATTCTCAAGGCGATGGTTTATCGGCATCCTTTTTTCCGAATCGTTCGATTCCGGGAAAACCGTGGGTCAAGCGCAGCCCTTGTTGCAGGGGTAAGAGAGGCCCGGGGGAGAAGGATTGTTACTATTGATTCAGATCTCCAGAACGATCCTGCAGATATCCCTAGACTGCTGGACTATTTGGACCAATATGACATGGCCGCTGGATGGCGTCAGAAGAGGGAAGACCCCTGGCTTAAGAGGATTTCCTCAAAGATTGCCAATGCTGTCCGAAACCGATTGAGCGGAGAGAAGATCAACGATAGCGTCTGTCCCCTTCGGGTGTTTAAGAGGGAATGTTTCAAAAACATACCGAAGTTTAATGGGATGCACCGGTTCTTACCCACCCTGATGAAGATGGAGGGGTATCGGGTCGTTGAGGTTCCAGTCTCCCATCATCCCAGGAGGTTTGGCAAGTCAAAGTACAATATTCGAAATAGGATGTGGCGTTCTTTCATCGATCTTCTGGCTGTGAGATGGATGAAAAGCCGCACTATCGCCTATGATATTGAGGAAAGAATTTAAAGCCTCTTCCCCCCGCGGGAACAAGAATGGAGGAGGTCATGGAAGTGAAGAAGATTCGAAGGATTCCGATCTTTTTGGGAGCCTTTCTCTTGGTGGTCTTTGCCAAACCCTACCGCATCGGCATAGCGATTGGGTCCGTCTTGATCATATTGGGGGAGGGGATCCGTATCTGGGCAGCAGGTCATCTCCAGAAGAACGAAGTCCTGACGGTCAGTGGGCCCTATACCTATGTGAAGAATCCTCTCTACGTTGGCATGATCCTGATCACAACAGGCTTCTGCATCTTTGCGGACAATATTTATCTCCTGGCGGCTGTCACTTTTGCCTTCTGTTTTCATTATATCCCTTACAAGAAGGGAGTGGAGGGAGATCGGTTGAGGAAGATTTTCGGGAGGCAATTTGAAGATTATGACAAGAAAGTCCCGGACTACATCCCCCAATGGACTCCTTATTCAATGGAGAAGGTCCCCTGGCGGTTCAAATACTTCCTTGAGAACAGCGAAGAAGGAATTCTCATTATCATCATTGCCGGAATATTGCTGATCCTGAGTCGACCGTTTTGGGGGAGCATATTCTAGATACGAAGCACGAAATCCGAATTTCGAGTTAAGGAGAACTGTGCGTCGAGAAGAATACGAGAAAAACTCCATATGTCTCATAAAAGGAGGAATGGGAAAACCTGACCTAAATCGTGTGGAGGTCGGAGAGAGCATCCTTATGGCAAAGGATGTGCGGAGAAGGACCTTTCTCTCCCGCTGGACATTGGGGTTTTGGTTGATTCACAAGGAATGGAAGATCTACTCCCTGCTGGCAGGGGTGAGAGGTGTTCCACAGCCTGTGGAGCGGATTGATCGCTTTGCCTTTGCGATGGAGTTCGTTCCAGGAAAACCGGTTCAGAGAGGAGAAGCGCTTCCCCCTTCTTTTTCCCATGATTTGGAACAAGTGCTCAGAGAAATCCATGCGAGGGGAGTCGTCCACTTGGATTTGAGACACAAGGGTAACATCCTCCTCTCTGAGAAGGGCGAGCCCTTCCTCATCGATTTCAACAGCAGTTTCTATTTCAAGGAAAAAGGACTTCTCCACCGTTTTCTCTTTCCCCTGCTTAGGTGGGTCGATTACGGGGGCCTGCTGAAATTAAAGCAAAGGGTGTCTCCCTCCTTGATGACTCCTGAGGAATTGTGTCTTCTAAAACGCTTCAATATGCTTCGAAGACTCTGGATCTTCAATTAAGGCTGTTAGGCATTGCATCTGCTAATCTTCACACCCACACGCCCCAGGGGGCACGCCATTACCGTTTGAAATGAATGCAATAAAGCGGAATCATTACTGCCCCGACCCATCTCCTCCTGGCGATAAGATCGTCCTCATCTTGTTCTCGTGTATGAATCCACTTCGATTATTGCTGTAGAAATGTGTAACAAGGTCCAAGGGTCCCAAAAAGAGGAAGTTATCATCCTCATCCGGCTCCGTAATGATGTTATCTGCATCCGCAAGAATCACGATGTACTGGCCCGAGCCATATCCTACTGCAGGGGGAAAATTTGTACGCACGTTTAATATCTTGTAATAACCCGCTTTGATTCTTGGTGTGTAAATCCGTTGTAACAGAGTCACATCCCCAGACCAAGGATCATAAAGCCAGATTTCAGTATAAGTGGGTTTGGCATCCAGATCGCCAAGATTATCGATCTCCACGATTCCTGAGATCTTACAGGATATGCTGCTCCATGTCACTCTGCAAATCCTTCTGAGGTAGGCATAATCGGCAGCGAGATCCGGCCCTGAAGATATATCTTCTTCTACTGTGATGACCTTCGTGTACTCATTGTCTCCTTTATTGGATTCATCGATCGCGTTGGTCGAGTCAGCCACAATCTTGATAAAATGGGGCCCGGCCTCCAGAGAGCCAATCGAGTAGTCCGTCAGATAACCATAATCATGAGCGCCCAGGGAATCCAAGGACCACGTGTCGACGAAGATCCCGTCAACATAGAGATCCACATAGAACCCGGAATTGATTGGCACATCACTACCGTTGAGCACTGCCCAATTCACATAGAGCGTATCCGTGGAAAAGGGAGAACTGTTATCCTCGCAGGTATCTGCCGTGCAGCCCGTCGCGTTAGTGACCACGATCTTGTCTGACCAACCCTGGGGTTGATAAGGAGCTAAATTAGGTTTCTGGGTTACAGGCGATTGGGGATTGAAGGTGATATCATATGTATAAAATTGGAGGGAATACCAATTCTGGTTCGCCTCCTGGTTATGAAGATAATCATCATAATGGATGTTCATCGCCAAGTGAAAGAGTCCATTCGGTCGATTTCCGTTTGCCGTTCCCCAGCTGTTTAAGGCGATCCAATAAGGGTTTGAGGGGTCGTCATCATTGTAACCTACGATCAAAACCGCATGGCCACCACCCCAATTTTGGCCACTGTAAAGATCAGGATTCCACACGCTCGACTCATCCTGATTATTCCAAAAGTCTTGGAATGCGGGCCATCCGGTATCGTCGGACAACCAGAAGGCGTAATAAATGGCCTTATTCTGTTGAAGGATATTCTTGATGTTACTGATCGTTTTGGATTGTCCTACTCCTTGGGTGGGTATGACGACAGGCTGAATAGAGGTGATAGGATAGTTCGGGGTCGTTGAAATACTACCGCAGGAGAGGAGGCTTGAACCTTCGTCGCATGTTCTCGAGCCATCCTGGAAAGAGGCGTTGCCCCAGGGGATGATGAACCCTTCTCCTTGATACCAATTTGCGAAAGCAGTTGGATTACCTCCGCAGCAGGCATACTTATCCGTTTGACAGGATTGGAAAAACTGTGTCGAGAGCCGATCTTTGATCCCATTTTGGATATTGAGAGAAATTTCCATAACCCCTGTCGAGGCCCATAGCCAGCAGTCGCCGCAACTGGCCTGGTCTCGCTCACTCGGGGTATATTCAAGGTAACCTAAGAGGCTGATCGATGTCCCGGCTCCAGCTGCTCGAGCCTGATTGAGCCTGTCATGAATGACGTCATCAAGGAAAGCCTTTGGTGCATTTTCGTAGTCATCCATCCATTTGCGAAGGGTTATGTCATCGGGATGCATGATGGCCTGTGGCCAGACATTTCCTCTAAGACTCAATGAAAGAAGTAGCCCTAAGATAATGCAAACGATTTTCTTCATTTTACACTTCCCAAAAATCGAAATTCTAGGACTTCCCTTTGGTATTAATGATGTGCTTCAGCACAATAAAAAAGCCCATGTTCAATATGAGCCACGGGCTTACAGAGTATCTTCTGCTTTGGCAACCCGGCTTTCCTAAGTACTTAGGACCCGTGGCTTTCCGTCCCACGATTACTCGTGGTTTGGCTTTATCAGCAATGTCTATTAAGAGGTTTCTATTTAAGAGTTGCTAAAGCAATATTGATGCCAAGATGAGATGCTTGCCAAACCATCTGATATATTATTACTTTTCTAATTTTAGGAAGTGTACGTAAGGGATTTGAAGGGTGGACACTTTGTCAAAGATCGGTAGATTTTACAATTGGATTCCTAAAGGTTAATCTCGATCTCAAAAAAAGTTTTCATAGAAGTTTGTTAGAGCTTGCAGAAAGGGAAGTGTTTGGCCAAGAAGAGCATCTCGACCTTCTTAAGGCGGACCATGAAAAAGTAATGTCCGAAGGGATGTCAATAAGAAACTGTTTCCACTCTAAGATAGAGATCCGCTGAACCTCCCCATCCCTGGAAACATAGACCCGCACTTTTTTCGTTTTGCTCCAAATCTCGGAGAGTGTCAGTCGATCTTTCCCGGAAAATACTACTGTATGCTTGTTCAACCTCCAGTGGCCTGTCGAGTTGTCCATCTTGACAACGATCTCGTCCGTTCTCTCATTGTGCGACACAATATGGCCGATGCACGGCGTTACCTCTTTGCCGTTCATTATTGTCGCACCCATGACGGCCGAACTCATGCCGAATACGACAACAAATACCATCAAAGCGATAGCCTTTTTGAACATGAGAATTCTGCCTGTCATGATCTTTTCATTCTCCTAGAATTTAAGTGTTCAGTCCATCTCAACATGGATCGCATTTAGCTTGGCAGCCAGGCCGCGCCCCATCATGCAGTCATTCTTCTCCTTAAGACATAGTAAACGCGAGACAGGTGCCGGGGGAAACTGTGACACCTGATCTATGGATATATGGGTTTCAGCCTTTCCGTCAAGTCGTTTGTCCTTTTTTTACGAGCGTATCGTCCGATTGAATATCATTGACCTTTAAATCGAAACTCAAGGCGATGTGCTCGTTCATTAAATCTGTTCAAATATCAAGAAAGACGTTTGATCACCACTCCGGGCCAAATGTGGATACCTCTTCCGTAGGCTACGTCATTGTGAACACCATCGTTCGGGTACTCCACAAAAAGGCCATTTCGATATGTGGCGAAACCATCTATCCAAGCCTTGTACCACATTCGCCGCAAAACCTTGTACCTGCTGGGCTCTTTGCTCCACATTTTGAGCATTTTATGAGTGCCAGAGAAACACCACAGTTATTGCAGAATTTTCCTTCGCCGGCCGGTTTGCCGCATTGAGGACAGATTGTTTGCTTGCTTTCAATCTCTCCAGTGAATACCTGGGTCCCTTTTGCCTTCTCTTTTATATCCTCAACCATCTTTTCCGCTTTGGCAGCCGCCACCTCAACAGCAACACGGGGAGCATCATCTACGCATAGCCCTTCCTGTTCATTCCAGTCATTTTCGCAGACCCATTTTTTACATTTTGGACAGCGTTGGAAATGTCCCTTTGCCTCATTCTGGGCCAACTGGAAGGCGGCATCATGTTCCATATGCCAGTCTGGGGACATGCCTTGGAAGCGTTCCGTAAGAATATCAGAACCTCTCTCAATACTGGAACCAACTCCAGACTGCCCCAAGATGGATGCTCCAAGGGATACGGCCTTAGTAAGACCCCGCAGAAGTCCTGCCTTCTTATAAGTCTTCGACTCGATAAACGCCGTCTTGTATCCCTCTTGACAAAGATCGCAGAAGAATGTGAATTGAAATCCAGCTTCTGTACTGTTATCAGCGAAATTCTCTGTGAAAGGTTGTAGCGGCATATCCTTGCCTCCTTCTTATTTTTTAAAGGGTTTATCGCATTTTATACATTTCTCTCCGATGGGCGACTGTTCTGTCTTACATTTTGTACAAACCACTACCAGCCGGGAATCACAGTGTTTACAGTAATCCCCCAAAAAGGTCGTCTTCCCGCACTTTGGACAGGTTAATTCTAAGGAGATTCCACAGTGACTGCACCTTTTCCAATCCTCCTCTATCGGACTTTTACATTTGGGACATCTCAGCTCCAAAGGATTTACCTTCCCACAGAATGGGCAGACATTTGATTCAGGTGGTACCAATTTACTACAGTAGCGGCATGGGTGCATGTATCCAACCATAGTTCAACTTTCCCCTTTTTCTTAAGCTTCTTCAAATGAGCAGCCTGGAATAACTTAATATCAAAAGCTCCTCCACGTGTCAACCAAATTGTTTGGTTACGTTAGGATATAAAAGACGGGTACAAAAAAACACGGATTAGGGTCGAAATGTTGCATTTGGGGAGCAAATTCAAAAACCACACTTCCAGGAAGAACTCCTCTTTTCTCCAAATCCTGCCGGTCCCGATGCCGACTTAACGCTTTCCCCCCCAAGTCGTGAGTCTCAGAGGATTCTGGAGATCGACGATTACGGGTAGAAATCAAGAACTTCAATACAAAAGATGAAAATCATATCAAAACATTTTTACCTGCCTAAAAACAGAAGATAGATAGCAGGAACCGTAACCATGTCGTAACCCGGTGCGGCTTTAAACTCCTGTGGCAATCCACCCGGTATTCCGGGTCCGGATAGAAGAAAGGGGCAGAAAATGGAACCTGGGAATCAGAATCATCGATGAAAATCGCTACGGAGGATACCTTCACCTTAGGAGGGGTCTGACCTTTAAGTCCCAAAGGCTAAGATGCTTGAATCTTCTCGATCACCTCCTCATCCTCCCCTGACATTTCGGGTAGGTCAGGGGATCAATCTCATATATTTCCTCCTCCTTTTTGAAGATTTTTGACAAAAGAAGGCCCCAAGTTCTTTCGACGCCTTTGTCATCCGTACGTCTTTGTGCTCAATCAAAAAAAAGCGCCACTTCTCTGACGCCCTCGTCTTCAATAAACCTTTGTATTGACAAGCTTTTTTAATATAGAAATATATTTTTGTCAACAAAAATTTCAACGTCATCTAAAAAAACTTGACAAGATTTTGAGAAAGAATATAATAGGAAACGCTATTTCGTATCGTGGAACAACAGAATGTCCATCAACCGAGACTCGAAGCCCAACAACCTTGTCCAAACAATCGAAAGGGCCTCTTTTATCCTTGATATTCTCGGGGAAAATCCCCAAGGAATAGCTATCCGGGAGTTATCTGCCAAAATCAAACTTCCTAAGGGAACGACCCATCGCCTCCTTTCCTCACTTTCCTATTTTGGTTATGTCCGACAGGATCCGAAGACAAGGAACTACTTTTTAGGTTTAAAATTGGTGGAGTTGGGCAATCTTCTACTCAGTCAACTCGACCTCCGAAAAGAGGCAGAACCGCTTTTAAGGGATCTTGCAGAGAGAACCAAGGAGACAGTTCACATGGTCTTTCTCGACAGGAATGAGATCGTCTATATTGACAAAGTGGAATTAGATCGTCATCCGAGTGGTCTGAGAATGGCCTCCAGAGTGGGCCTTCGAAACCCAGCTCACAGCTGCGCAGTTGGAAAGGTGCTGCTCGCCCATCTCCCTGCAAAGGAATTGGATCGGATCATCAATGCGAAAGGGCTTCCCAAAAGAACTGAAAATACGATTACAGATCCGATTCAGTTTAGGGAGCATCTGAAGCTGGTAAGGACACAAGGATATGCCATCGATGATGAGGAGAACGAGAAGGGGGTTCGATGCATAGCAGCTCCCGTTTTTAATGAAGCGGGTAAAGCAGTAGCGGCGATCAGTATTTCCACCCTTGCATTTCGGATAACCAAGAAGGTTATTCAAGATTCCTTGAGGAAGGAGGTGAGGGAGACGGCTCTGAAGATCTCTCAGAGATTGGGATTTAGGGAAAGGAGGTGACTATTAGTTCGGGGTTGAGAGTCCGGAGTGAGCAAAGATCAATAGCCAATTCCGAATTCATCGCTATAAGGACTAAATCGTGAGCTTTGGGTTTGAAAAAAAAGGGGAAGGAAAGCGTCAAAGATAGTTTGGAAGAAGGGTGAAGTGAAGAACCCCACAAAGAGAAGCCAATGTATGAGGCACCCCTTCAAAAGAGTAAGAATTTTTCTAGAATCTGGCAAAGTTATGACTCTTCCCCTAGACCGCCCATATTTCTACCACGACGGAGATTGTAGCCATGAATGATCTTTGCAAGCAATACACAAATGATTGTCCCGTAACAGAATAATCTCACGTAACAATCACGACTTTTTTCTTGACACAAAAACATTTTTATACTAGCTTTTGCAACAAAGAGTTTTTATCATTATTTGCAAAAACCCCAATGAGAAGAACTCGATTTCTAAGAGATTCTGTGAGTTAATCAAGTAGAAAAAATGTGTGAGGTCAAATGTGTTGTAGATTGCCAGAATACCCTAGGGGAAAACCCGACTTGGTCTATTGACGCGCAAAAGCTCTATTGGTTGGATATCGAGAAATCAGAGTTATGGCGCTATGATCCGGAAACTGGCGAAACAAAGGTTTGGAAAACCCCGGAACGCGCAGCTTCTTTTGCCTTTCGCGAAAAAGGCGGCCTTCTGGTTGCCTTTGAATCCTGCCTGGCCTTCTGGGATCCTGAAACTGGAGAGACAACCAAGCTTAAGGTTATGGAACCCGATTTAGCTACAACACGGATGAATGATGGCAGATGTGATCGTCAAGGTCGATTCATCGTTGGTGGTATGGACGAATCGGGTAAGTCCGAGAGGATTTCGAATGTCTACCGAGTAGACAGGGATTTAAGTGTCCACAGAATCATTTCCGGCGTGGCCTGCGCAAACAGCACCTGTTTTAGTCCTGACGGTCGAGTGATGTACTTTGCTGACACCCCAACCGGTGAGATTTGGGCCTATGATTATGATACCAACACCGGCGACATCTCAGATAGAAGGGTTTTTGCCAACTTTTCAGATCAACCTGGAATGCCGGATGGGTCGATCGTCGATTTAGAGGGGTATTTGTGGAATGCACAATGGAATGGCCATCGGGTGGTTCGCTACCGCCCAGACGGCACCGTGGATCGTGTCATTTCTATTCCCGTAATGAATCCCACCTGCCTTGCATTTGGAGGGAAAAACCTCGATGTGCTTTACGTGACCACTGCCCGTTATCTCATGACGCCGGAGCAAATCAAGGCAGAGCCGTTATCCGGTGGATTATTTGCGGTCGTTGTCGACGTAAAAGGCCTCAATGAGCCCAAATTTTGTGGATAAGTCAGACCTTCCACGATCTAGCAGTAAGTTTCATGTACTGTCTGCATCTGTCTTTATCGGCAACGGTGCGAGAATGAATGATTTTCTGGAATTTCTGTCTTTCGCTTTCGCCCAGTTGCCAGGCCTCTGACTTGCCCGTTGCATAACTTGCTCCTGTTTTTGAAGAAGCTATACTACAAACAGCTGACCATTTGTGAATATTCTAATGAATCATAATACGAGACAACAAACCACGGATTTATTAAATGGCAAAATGGGGAAAAAGGAGGTGATCGTTACAAAGAGAAACCTGGCGATTCATTGTGTTCATCCAAATCTTGTAATCGTTCATTAAAGAAAGGAGACGAAGATGAGAACCAATCAAAAATTCACGCTTATTGTTTTCGTTATTATCGGTTTGGCGCTTATCACCAGTATTTCTGCCTATGCAGTGGACTATGCCAAACCAGTCCCACTCAACAAAGAAGCGCAAGCCAGCTTTGATGATATCAAGAAGAAAGATTTCAAGACGCTCCGCGTTGCCTATATGCCTCCCGCCACGGAGTTCAATTATTACATTGCCATCGGAGAAGGGATCAAAGACCTTGCCAAGAAAACAGGGCCGAATACCTTTATGTTGGCTCCCCAGAGTGGTGCAGACATCAACGGCCAGATGGGCATGCTGCAGGATGTCATCAGCCAGAAGGTGGATGCCATTATTATTTCCACCCATGATGAAAACGCGGCAGCCCCACTGCTGAAAAGGGCTATAGATCAAGGAATCGTTGTGACCATCGTTAATTCAGATATCCCCAATTTTCCTACTGCTATCCACGCTGTGGTTGGGTATTCCCAGCGAAAAGGAACCTACAAAATAGGGCAGTATGCGTTGAAATTGGCCAAAGGCAAACCGATGAAAGTGGGCGTCCTTGAAGGGCAGCCCGGGTATCATTCAACCGAGCGGTGTGGCGGATTCCTAGATGCCGTCAAGGGTTCCAACTTCACGGTGGTAAGCAGTCTGGACGGTAAGTGGAATGTGGAAGGCGGAAACGCCGCCGGCATGGACATGCTTCAAGCCCATCCCGAAATCGAACTTATTTTTGCGGCCAATGATTACGAGATCTTCGGCGCCTCTATGGCTGCTAAGGCTCTCAGCAAAGGCGACCTCATTCTGCTGGGTAATGACGGGGACACCTCCTGCGGACTGGAAGCAATCTATGATGGCAAAGTGACCGCAACCGTTGATACCACTCCGTTTGTCATGGGACAGATTGCTATGCAGGTGGTGCTCGATATTTTTAATAAATCCTTCAAGGGGGGATTCGTAGAAACCCCGACAACCATCGTCGACAAGGCCAATGTGCTGCAGGCTTTGAAACATCCGGAAAGACTGTATCCGAAACCTTCCAAGCAATACTAGCGCACGGTTGACGTGAGGCAATAACGATGGTTCGCAGTGGCAAGCCGGTTTGGGAATTAGTTGGCATCACCAAGTACTTTCCAGGCGTGAAGGCGAATGACAATGTCTCACTGTCGATCTATCCAGGTGAGATACATGCCTTATTGGGCGCCAACGGTTGCGGAAAGACCACCTTGATCAAAATCTTTTCAGGGGTCTACCAACCGGATGCAGGCACCATCCTGTTAAAAGGGAAGCCGGTTAAAATGAGCACACCCACGGTTGCCCGTTCCTATGGCATTGCCACTGTATTTCAGGAATTCTCTTTGGTACCCAGCTTGACGGTCAAGGAAAATATCTTCCTTGGCCGTCTCCCTATCAAAGGTAGAAGTCGTGTCGTCTGCTGGAACACCATGCAAAAGGAAGCTGACCGGATTCTTGAAAGCCTGGAAATTGCAATTGATTCCAATAAGGAAGTAGGTCATTTATCGGTTTCCGGGCGGCAGATGGTAGAAATTGCCAAAGCCTTTGCAGCCGATGCATCGATGATTATACTTGATGAACCGAGTGCTGCCTTGGGTACTGATGAGATCACTAATTTGCATCGGCTGCTGCGCCGTATGGCGCAACAGGGGAAATCAATACTGTATATCTCCCATCGGCTTGACGAAGTCGTGAATCTTGTCCACTCTGTTACCATATTAAAGGATGGCCAGGTGGTCAGTACTGCCGATGAATCAGAAATCGATCTCAGTTATATCGTCAGGAAAATGATTGGGGAAGAAGTAAAGAATTACTACCCCAAGGTGATCAACACAACAGATATCCCCCTTTTGGAAGTCCGGAACATTTGCACCGAGAACAAAGTGAACAATGTAAGCTTTTCGGTTCACCGAGGCGAGGTATTCGGTTTAGGGGGGGTATTGGGATCCGGGCGGACAGAAATCGCCCGCGCCATCTTCGGGCTTGATCCGCTGACAAATGGCTCGATTCATTTGAACGGCAAGCAGGTGTCTTTTCACTCCCCCCAGGATGCGATCCGGGGTAAAATTGCTTTTCTCACCGAAAGCCGCAAAGTTGACGGCCTATTCTTCAACTTCGCGGCCCCACCCAACGAAACCATTGTTAACCTGAAAGGTGTGATGAAGAGAGGGCTTCTTCAACTCAAGAAAGAGCTGGAAGTTTGTCAAACATACATTGAAAAGCTGAGTATCTCTCCGGAGTGTGAAACGAAACTGGTTGCCCAGTTGTCAGGCGGAAATCAGCAGAAGGTGATTCTTGCCCGATGGCTGTTTTCCCAGGCTGATGTTTTCATACTCGATGAGGCAACACAGGGAATAGACATCGGCGCCAAGGTTGCCGTATTTTATTTGATTAACGACATAACAGCACAGAAGAAAGCGGTTATTCTTATCAGCTCCGATCCCGACGAGTTGCTTGCCATGAGTGATCGCATCGGCATCGTTCGGAACGGGTCGATTGTGGGAATTGCGGATGCCAAAGAGCTGCATCATGAAGATCTTGTCCAAACCTCCGTTACAGCACCCTTATTAGAAGATCCAAACGCTTCTGTGCCACCGGAAAGAGAAGTGATTCAAGCATAAGAAACATGTAATTGATATCTGAACTATCTACAATAGACTTGATAAAAGGCGAACTCAGGAGATGGATTCAAAAGGGATCTGAAGATGAAGAAATTTCTTAAATCACTTTTTCAATCT
This sequence comes from Thermodesulfobacteriota bacterium, assembly GCA_050014415.1. GTDB lineage: Bacteria > Desulfobacterota > BSN033 > BSN033 > UBA1163 > JBEKDJ01. The sequence goes on from JBEKDJ010000018.1 coordinate 22,146, forward strand.
CAAATCATAGGGCCGTTTGCAGCAGCCATGGTTGTTGCAATCCTGGTAGCACTTACCACTGAGCGATTCTTGGAGGTGAATAATCTGGGTAACCTTGCATTACAGATCAGTATCGTCTCTTTAATGGCGATTGGATCGACCATCGTGATACTAACGGGAGGCATCGATCTCAGCCCGGGTTCAATGATTGCTCTGTTGACGATGGTCTTTGCCATATGTATTAAGTTTGGCCACATTTCCTTGCCCATTGCGATTTTCCTGATATTGCTGCTCGGCTCCTTCTTGGGGGGTATCAATGGATTTCTGACTGCTTATGTTCGAATCCCCTCTTTTATAACGACGCTAGCCGGATTGAGTGCGTACCGGGGTATAGCTTTCATGTTCAATAACGGTTCACCGATATTCTCAGTTTCAGATTCGCTCGATCGCCTTTTCTACTTTAAGTTTTTTGGCATTCCAATGCCCTTTTTCTATGTTGTCTTTTTTTTCGCTCTCGCTAGCTTTGTGATGCGCTATACAAGGCTGGGTCGCCATATTTACGCCGTGGGTGGCAATGCTGCCGCATCCAAACTTTCTGGCATCAATGTTGAGCAAACGCAGGTATTTGCCTTTGCCATTGCCGGCTTTATGGCTGCTGTGGCATCGATTCTGATGGCCGCTCGACTCAATTCCGGTTCACCGAATTACGGTGTGGGAATGGAGCTACAGGCTATTGCTGCTGCAGTCATCGGCGGCGCAAGTCTATCCGGAGGCCGAGGGAATATTATTTCGACGTTTTTCGGTGCACTCACCATTGTCGTGGTCCAAAACGGTTTAAATCTAAATGCGGTGCCGACTTCATTGCAAAACATTACTATCGGCTTGATTATTCTTCTCGCAGTAGTGATAGATATGTGGCGGGAGGAAATAGGGCTAGTTTTCCGACGGTTAATACCATCACGTAATCCTTAAATTGGATCCCACGTGGGAAGATAAAAAATAGGCATACAATCAAATAACAAGAAAGGAGTGAGTTTATGGCTTATCCAAGAACACTTTCCCACATTGGAATTTCAGTCACTGATCTTGAGAAGGCAGTAAAATTCTACACCGAAGTATTTGGTTGGTATATCATCATGCCACCAACAGAGATCGTCTCGGATGACAGCGCTATTGGCGTAATGTGCGACGATGTCTTTGGTGAAGGCTGGGAAAGGTTTAGAATTGCCCACTTATCTACGGGCGATCGGATCGGCGTGGAACTTTTCGAATTTCAAAATGCCCAGCCGCCTGAAAAACATTTCGAGTACTGGAAAACCAGCATTTTCCATGTTAGTGTGCAGGACCCCGATGTGGAGGGGTTGGCCAAGAAGATCGCCGAGCATGGTGGCAAACAACGAATGCGGGTTCGCTACTACTACCCCAATGATAAACCTTATCGAATGGTCTATTGTGAAGACCCATTCGGCAATATCATTGAGATTTACAGCCACAGCTATGAGTTGACCTATTCACCCGGGGCCTACGTTTAATCAAAAACAGCGAGGATGATGAAGACGATGGGAGAATTCAGCCAGATATCGATCCAGATGTTTCTTGGATCCATGGAAGTGGGTTCCCCGAAGCCAGGTCTTCAGCCGCCCAATTGACCCTGTGGACTTGTTGTAAAAGCTCAGCACCTCTTGTGGCGCTTATACAGGCATCTGAGTAAAGTGGAAGGGCTGGCCGTGGGGCACGTAGTTAATGTACCCACAAGCCTTTAGAGTGATGCCTTATGAGATTTCCTCTGAAGGAAAATCTTCACCTGCTTGGAAGGAAGGGGTTCTATTTTACGCAAGGCAGCGTGTCCAGTCTTATGACACTAGATCCAAACCGTAAGATAGGAATAGACCCAAATCGTATTGGAACTGATGAACCGAACCGTCAGTAATTCTGCTACCTACTATCCTGATTTGAGTTGAGCTATGGAGAGCTTCTCAGGGAACCATGGATAACCAGATACTCCTAAAAAGGTGTTTCTATGAGTCGAAAACTGAAAGTGGTCATTACTGATTATGATTATGGTAATGTCAATGTTGAAAGACCATTGATTGAAGGTGCAGGATTTGAATTAGTTGCAGCCCAATGTAAGAGCGAGGATGAACTGATTGAGGTGGCCCATGACGCTGCGGCCGTCATTACGCAGTATGCGCCTGTGGGAGAAAAAACTATCAATGCTTTCACAAACTGCAGATTGATCGCCCGCTACGGAACCGGCGTTGACATTGTTGATGTGGAGGCCGCCACCCGGCGAAACATCTTGGTGACAAATATCCCGGACTATTGTGTCGATGAAGTGGCCGACCACGCCATGGGCCTGTTGCTTGCCTGTATTAGGAAATTGAAGACCTATGATAGAACCATACGCTCAGGCATCTGGCGCTGGCAAATTGGACAGCCGATTCACCGGATGCGCGGTCGTACAATGGGATTCTTAGCATTTGGCAAGATCGCGCGGGCAATCGCAGATCGGGCTAAACCCTTTGGGGTACGATTGATTGCCTACGATGCTTACCTACCGAAGGAAGCCTTTGTCCCCTACGGCGTGACGCCCGTTTCCTTTGATGAACTTATCGAGCAGACAGATTACCTGATGATTCAGGTGCCCCTCACCTCTGAGACCCGAGGGATGATCAGCGAGTCGAAATTGAAAAGGATGAAACCTACGTCTGTCCTTATTAACACCAGCCGGGGTCCCTTGGTGAATAGTGATGCTCTTTACAGGGCACTCAAGGAGGGATGGATTAGCGCAGCCGGCATTGACGATCTCGATCCAGAGCCGACTAAACTAAGAGACTGGAAGCCGAAAAGCCCCTTGTTCACGCTGGACAACCTGATCATAACACCGCATTCAGCTTATTATTCTGAAGAATCCATCCACGAGGCACGACGACGTGCGGCGGAAGAAGTCATCCGTGTCCTGAGCGATCATCCGCCGTTATCTCCAGTCAATCGAGTCAAGTTGCCTAATGGCAGTTACTCTCGCGCATCTTGACTGAATTCGAACAATTCGCACATTATTCTCTTACAGGAAGGAGGAAAGAATAAATGCCCCAGATCATCAATGAATTCAAACGACCGAACAAGGCTATCGTCGAGCAGTATCAGGAAGTTGCCAAATGCTACAGTGCATCATGCGTGTTTGGGGATGTTCAAAAGCGGCGTGGTGTGATGCACAGCTCAATCAAACCGATTTCAAATGGCACTCTCGTTGGTCCTGCCTTAACAGTCAAGCTCTCAGTCGGGGACCTCCAAGATCCCCTCGATGCGCTACCGGTAGCCCAGGCCGAAGATGTCATCGTCGTGGACGCTGGCGGTGAGACGGAGACCTCAGTTTGGGGGGGACTTATGGGCCGGCTTTGCCTTCAAAAAGGAATAAGGGGGGCTATTGTTGATGGAGCAGTAAGGGACATCGACGAGCTTCGGGATTTGGGATTCTTTATGTTTTCCCGATCAGTCACTGCGCGCGGTACCCATACCATGTATTCGAAGAGAAAAGACGAACTTGATATCAATGTGCCGATTCAGTGTGGGGGCGTGGGAGTGAAACCAGGGGATATGATCATTGCCGATGAAAATGGTGTCACGGTTGTTCCCAATGAGGACCTCGAATCCGTTCTCAAACTGGCGAAAGAGCAAGCCGAGCGGGAGGAGGCAACTCGAAAGGCGATTGCAGCCGGCAAAACGGTTGATGAATTGATAGAAGAATTCGGTCGCATCTGATTATCTGATTGTTAACATTAGTCCGTAGCATTGGTGGCCGAGATAGAATTCCTGCCAACTGATTGAGTTCATATGAAGTGTTACTTAATAGGCCTGGACCGGGGGGCATTCACTTATTCTTTAAGAGACGTGTTTTGGCAGCCAGAAGATAAACAATACGATTGGTGCGCACGATTGGTGCAAGATCTTGAGAAAGGAGGTGAATGTTTAAGTAAAATCTTTCCGGTCGAAATGGAGCAACCGGTCTAACCGGGCCATAGAAATCCGTTGAAGAGAATCGTTATGATCCACAAGGAAAACTCGGATACCTGTTCCCATCGTTAGTCCTTTTTTCTAAAAAAATCTCAAGTTCTATCTTCATTTTCTACCTTTTCAAAATTGCTGATTCTTACCCCAATGAGGCGAACCTTCTTCTTGAGTTCAAACCTGCCGAGACAATCGAAGGCTGCTCTCCTAATTTCAGGCTCAGAATCTGTAAATTTATCAAGGGACTTCGCTCTTGTGTAGGTCTTAAAATCGTTAAACCTCACCTTCACCGTTACAGTTCGACCCCGATAGCCTTCCTCCTTCATGGAGGAGATTACGTCTTGGGTGAGTTCTACAAGGTTTTTTGCGATCAACTGCCAATTTTCTATGTCCCTTTGAAAGGTGGTTTCCTTGCTGATCGATTTTGGCTCCCAATGAGATACTGGTCGAGTTGCCGCAGATGGAGAGGTTTAAGAGTGGAGATGAGCTAGCTTCCTATCTTGGGTTAACAACTTCTGAATATTTGACCGGGCAGTATGTGCGTCAGGGGAAGATCACTCGGTGTGGGAATAAACGGGTGAGGACGTGTGCGGTGGAGGGGAGCTGGATATTGATCACGAAGGATCCTTTGATGCGGCTTAAATATCTTCAGCTGAAG